>JBLHWZ010000231.1:0-9162 GCA_047629415.1 Bradymonadia bacterium
CCACTTGGCCTGTGAGATCGCGACTAAACACTGCGAAGGACGGATCGGTCTGGTCATGGAAGGCGGCTATGACCTGGACGCCCTATCGGAGTCTATCGTCGCGTGTTTGCGAGTGCTCGATGGTGATCGCCCACTCGATTTCGACGCAAAGGCAGGACGGGCACACGAGTCGATCGAGCGCGTCAAAGCGATTCACGGTTTGGCTTAGGCGGCGTCCGAAATTGGATAGCCCGATGGTTGCGGCGGACATTTCGTTCGTGTCCAGGAGTGAGTCCGCAGCTGGAGCGCATTCCTGGAAGGACGAGTGACAAAGACACGGGCGGAATGAACAAGCAAACTGGGCAATTCAATGAAGGACGGCGCCTTAGGCGCGGTCCGATGATGGAAGATGCCTTCGTGCCGAGCTACGGGGCCGGTCGCTCGACGCAGGCGGCAACGCAGTCGCCGCAGAACGGGCACGAGCTACTCGCGCACTCGTCACAGACCTCGCCCCGATCACAATCGCGGGTGACCTCGCATTCGGGTACGCCCCAGGGGAGGCATGTTGCTGGATTTACGCACATCCAACACCCGTCTTGTACCGCCAAAATCTCAGAATCCCTGCAGGTCGGTGGGGCTACCGCGCAGACCACGTCCGATCCGTCGTCGCATGAGCCGCCAACAGGGTCCGGCTCCACACAGCAAGCCGCTCGGGTGCCACAGGTGGACCGAATGCGTTCCCAGCCATCAGGGCACGTTCCGGAGTCGAAGCAGGTGCCACCTGATACTTCGCAATCGGAGGGCTCGACCGAGGACTCGCAGGTTTCGGAGTCCACGCACTGCCAGCATCCGTCGACGGCAACGGCGACGCCGTCGTCACCGCATTCCGGGCGAAGCAGCCGACAAGTGACCATCTCCTCGCTCGGGCAGCCATGCGGTAAGCAGCCAGCGACGCAGTCGTCGCAGTCAGGGCAGGAGCTCGTCGCGCAGTCGTCGCAGTAATCGGCAGGCGAGCACTCTGAGTCTTGTGTGCATGGTGCGAGCTCCTCTTCACACGGATCGGGAGGGCACTCCCACGCGCCGTCGACGCACGCGCAAGAGATAAAGGCCGGACCATCCTCGCAGAACACTTCTACGACGCTGATGTCGCCATCTTCGCACTCTGGGGCGTCTGGTTCGACGTCTGCAGGTCCTGCGTCCTCCGGCGGTTCAGTGTCCTCTGGGGGCTCTGCATCTTCTGGAGGTTGAGCGTCGGGAATAGTCGTATCGGTCGTCGGCGCATCCGGCACGGATGTGTCTTCTGGAGGCTCAGTATCGCTCGACTCCGCGTCTGTCGGGACGACGTCTTCAGGATCGGGCACGCCCGTATCGCCCGGCTCGCCTGTATCGCCCGGCTCGGTGTCAGTGGACCCGTCGGCCGTATCCTCGCCCGTGTTCACCGGGATCTCGGGTGGCGTTGCTGCCGTGCCGCAGCCAGCGAAGCAGAGAAGAGTCGCGAAGAGTAGTAAGCGTTTCATTGGGAGTCCTCGATGAAGTGTCCGCCAGACAATACCAGCTTCGCAGGCCAACGCCACCGATAGCCTCGATGCGCTGCCGCATGGCGTGCTTAGCTCTTACGCACCTGCAATCCGGTGCGCGCCGGCCGAGGGAGTGCTAACCCCCACGCTATGACTGTGGAACCAAACAACCAAGATCGTCGGCTGACTCCCGTGAAGGTCGATGAAGCCCTCGTCGAACCCGCTCGCCGCGGCCTTCGTAAGTTCGGTACCGGACTCGGCGCCTTCGCATCCGGTGGAATCATGACGGTCGGCGTCGGCAGCGGCGCCTTTGGTGGCTTGCTAATGAGCATGACCACCGGGTTCTTCTATGGTCTGGGGGCGTTCTTCCTGGCCGGTGGCATGACAGCGATTGGCCTAGGTGCGATCAGTCTCTTCGCCCTCCGAAAGGCCGACGCAAAGGCGGATGTTCGCGAGGTAGAGCGGCGGCTTCTAAAGCTAATCCACGCGGATGGTACCGTCTCAGACGCAGAGGCTGCGCGACGGATCGGGGTCGACGTGACGGTGATTCGTGCGACCGCCGACCGCCTTGTCCGATCTGGTGTGCTGGATGTCGACGTCGATCCTAACACCGGTGCCGACGTCTACACGCTCGAGTCTCCGATACTTTTGGAGACTGACGTGTCATCAGCTGAGCAAGCGGAGATGCAAGGATTCGATGAAAAGCTCGCGCTCGCTCAGGAGCCTGCCCAGCAGTCGGTCCGGCAGTCCGCCGAGGTCGAAGTCAGCTAGACGCGCACGATGTGGCGACCTCGTCAGCGATTGCGTTCAGCGTTCCGACGAACGTCACGACTGAGGGGGGCAGCAATACCTCGAATGATTCGTCGCACCAATCGATCGCCGTGCTGAAGGTCTCATCGGGTTCGTTGAACGTGAGGGTCAGCGTGTGGAAGAACTGGTCGCAGCAGCACGTTGGGTTGTCCCGTGGAACGTAGGTGCTCTCGAGGGAGTCCCAGGTTACGGCAGCGGCGGCGCTGTTCAGTCGTTCGGATTGCTCACTGCTCAGTTCCCCCGAACAGTCATCACCGAAGGGATCGTCGACGTTCATCGTTGTGCCGTCGACCGTGACGTCTCGCCCGCCCTCACCTGTGAAGCCACCAGCAATGTCGAACGCGACCGAGACGTTCTATGTCTCAGCTTCTGGCTCTGCATCTTCGGCAACGTCCGGCTCGGCGTCCTCGGCAATGTCGGGGGCCAGGTCAGGCGCGTCCGCATCGGGCGCATCGTCTTCGACATCAGGGGCATCTTCCGCGTCTGGTTCGTCGCAAGGCGTACCCTCGACTCCAAACGTGCAGACCGTGCCGTTGCAGAGGCTGCCATCTTCGAGAGGAAGGCAGTCGTCGTCGCACTCGCAGAACGCCTCCAAGATGTCCTCCGCCGGCGGTGTGTCAGACGGCTCGGTGGTGTCCGTGCTGTCCGCGCTGTCCGTGGTATCGGCGGCGTCGGTCGACACCTCGTCCTCGTCGGAGTCGGAGCAGCCAACGAGTAGTGCCGCACTCGCAAAGACGAGCGCTGCGGGAACCAAACGGGAGCAGTTAGCGAAGTCGGCCATAAACGACGGTGTTACCGCCCTGCCGTTCATCGGCTGGCGGTGTGGTGAGGGGTTCGATCTCAATCATCAGCGTGCCCGGGGCGAGCCCGAGCGAGGGGCCGACATCGAATGAGGGAAGCGGGAACGAGGTCAGCGGGGCGCCACCGCCCAATAGCCCGGTCAATGCAGGAACGAGCTGGGCGTTGAGCAAGTCGCGGAGAGCGGGCTCGAACCCGATCAGCTCGTCTTCGACGATCGAAACGTCGAGCAGAACATTCTCTACGCTCTCCACCGTGATCTCGATGACGCCACCGCCGGCGGTTAGGGCAATTGGGGCATCGAACGATGCGAACGCGATGACATTCATGGGCGTCCCCAACAGTGTCAGCGCGGCATCGATTCGCAGGTCGCCGACGTGCAGACGGAGCTCGCCGTCAGAGCCGCAATCGGTCGCCAACGGTGCGAGCATGCCGGTCACGTCCATCACCAGGTCGGTGACTCCGAACGCTGACAGATCGACATCGCCCAGCAAGGACGCATCCACGGGGAATTCAAGCAATCCGCCGCGCCACGCTGCGTGCAGGATCTGGTTGAGCGTGTCGTCCGGGAAGACGATCTCGAGCGCCGCTATCCGCGGGATCACCATGGTCTGCTCACTGACTCCACAGCCAATTCGCATCGGCACGCCGTCATTGGTGTACGGCGTCGTGTCAGCGGGTGTGGTGGCCGCTGCCCGGAGTTCCAGGGCGCCTCCGTGGGGATCAGGTGCGCCGGATGCTTGGCAGGCGTCGCCGAGGTCTGTGGAGCCAGTTGCACACTGCTGTGAGCATGTGGAGCCGCTGGTGTCCCAGCCGGCAGGGCAGAACTGGTAGCAGAGGCCGGCGGAGAAGTTCCGGTCGGCGTCCGGGCAGGTGGTGGGCACGGTTCCGACGCCGCGGCCATACGTATCCTTCGCGTTGATGATGACGTCGATACGACAGAAGGCGCCGTCGTCGATGGTCTCGGCGGGGCAGTACTCCCAACAGACCGGACCGACTCCGTCGTAGCCACCTGCGCAGTTCGGGTAGCAGAGGCCAGCGTCGTTCTCGCGGCCGGAACCACACTGATTGGGGATCGTTCCGACGCCCCGGTTGTAGAACTCCTGGGAGTAGACGTGCAGGATAATGCTGCAGAAGCATCCTGTGTCTGTCCAGCCGGCCGGGCAGTCGCCAAACGCCCAACAATCGCCGTTGATCGTCTGCGGCGGGCGTCGGCAGGTCAGGCCATCATCGATGTATCCCGCGGCGCAGGGTCGGTAGCAGCGGTTCAGTTCTCCGTACCAGCCGGAAGCACACGGCGTGTAGCAGAGCCCCGCGATGTTCTCGCGGCCGGAATCACACTGATTGGGGATCGTACCGACACCTCGTCCGTAGCTGCGCTTGGCGGTGATGATCGCGTCGATTCGACAGAACGCACCGTCGTCGATCATTCCCGCAGGGCACTGTTGCCAGCAGACAGGGCCGACGCTGTCATAGCCGGCGGCGCAAGGCGTGTAACAGAGGCCGGCGTCGTATTCTTGGCCAGTCGCGCACTCCGGGAGGATGGCGATTCCCATTTCGTACGTCGGCTTCACGGTGATGACGCCATCGCCTTGGAAGTCGACGTCCGAGAAGTCACTGCCGAGAGCGACGTCGATCGTAATCGGTGTCCCGTCTGGCTCTGTCGCGCCGTCGAGGCGGGGCAACTCAAAGTCCAGATTGAACGCCAAAGCGCTGAGTGCGTCACCGACCATGGGACCGAGGACGCCGGAGAGCTGACCGTTGAGGTCAGCCTCAAGACCGCCGATGAGGTCTCCGATGATGAACGGCTCGACGATGGCGAGGAGGAAGTTTGTCCATCCGTTGTTGGCCCAAATATCGAGGCCGATGATCGAGGTTCGCGCGTGCTGAACTGCGACAACGAGTTCATGTGCGGCGTTGACGCTCATGAAGAGGTAGGCGTCGATTCGAAGAGAGGAGATTGTGAGCCCTCCGGTGCCATCACCGCCTGCAAGCTCGCAGCCCGTGTCCGTGCAGTCGAACGCGAGGCTGCCGCCGATTCCGTCGAGAGAGACCTGCGCGTGCAATCCGCCCTCTGCCGCCTCCAGGGCGACCGTGTTGCCGGCCATCGTTAGGCCACTGAGGTAGATGTTGAAGCCAGCAGCGTTCGTAAGCGCAGATCCAGGATCAAAGAAGGTCGAGAGGTCAAAGCCGTCGAGCACGATCTTGAAGAGGCCTGCGAAGTCCGTCGGCGGTGGCGGTGCGCTGTCATCGATCGTGCTCTGGCCTAGCCAAATCCCCAGACCAGGGTCTGTGGCGCCAGCGCCGATGGGGTCAGGATTCGGTCGTGTGTATTCGGTTGACCAGTGGAACGTCTGCACCCGGTCGCGCGTTGTCCCCAAGTCATCGGTGGCCGAGAACCGCAGCACGTTTGCCCCGACCATGGCGGGCAACTCGATGGAGAACGCGTAGTCCCACTCGGTGCCCGGAATGAGATCAAACGGAACCGAGATGTCATTGATCAGAAGCTCCATCAGCGGGCCTCCGCCGCTAACCACGGAGCCCGCGACTGTCACCGTCGGAGGCAAAGCAGCTCCTGTGACCGTCGCCGCGCGGACTGGTGTGTCGACGAGGATGTTTGGACGGCAGGAGTTCGTTGCGATGACACGATGAGTACAACCCTCTTCTAGGTCGCAGAGGTCGATCGTGCAGTCGCGCCCATCGTCGCAAGAGGTTGGGGCGCCGATACAGATTCCGGACTCGCAGGAGTCGCCGTCCGTGCAGAGGTTGCCGTCGTCGCAGGTCGCCTCGTTGTTGACCGCGACGCAGCCCTCGGCGGAGTCACACGCGTTATCGGTACAAACGTTTCCGTCGTCACAATTGAGCTCGTCTGTGCCGGAGACGCAGCCGCCATCAGTGCAGGCGTCACCAACGGTGCAAACATTGTCGTCATCGCAACGGTCGTCGTTGTTCACTGAGAAGGGACCGCTGATCGAGTCGCAGCCGTCGTCCGTACAGGGGTTCTCATCCTCCATGTAGACCGACGTGCCCCGGCAGACGCCACCGCCGCAACCGTCGGCGATCGTGCACACGCTGCCGTCGTCGCACGGGTTGGTGTTGAACCCGTAGACGCAGCCAAGTTCGGGGTCACAGCCATCATCGGTGCACACATTCGTGTCGCCGCAGTACTCCTCGAGTGAGGAGTGATCACAGCCGTCCGGTCCGCAGAAGTCGGCTGTGCACAGGTTATCATCGTCGCAGCTGTTGTCCTCGAGACCCGCGCAGATCCCATCCACACACATGTCTGTGATCGTGCAGGAGTCTCCGTCGTCGCAGGACTGTGTGTCATCCGGCACCAGCACGCATCCGATCGCGGGGTCGCAGACCTCCGAGGTACATGTGTTAGAGTCATCGCAGATGAGTGGGTCCTTGCCATCAGCGCAGCTTCCATTTTCGCACGCATCGCCGACAGTGCAGGCGTTCCCGTCGCTGCAGGGCGCCGAGTTGGCGGGCCAGGAGCACTCGCCGCTCTCTTCGTCGCAGATATCGTCGGTGCAGTGGTTTCCGTCTGAGCAATCCCGGGCTACGCCGACACACTCACGGTCCACGCAGGTGTCGCCGGAAGTACACGCGCTCTCGTCGTCACACTCGGTTTCGTCCTGTGCCGACCAGTCGTCAGTCGCGACGACGACGAGGCAGATCGCGCAGGAGTTGTCTGGGTTCTCTTCGTCGTTGTTGAAGCACTCGTTTTCGATTTCACACTGGTCCGGCGCGCAGCACGGTACGATCGCCTCATGGACACAGCCGAGTTCGACGTCGCAGGTGTCGGTCGTGCAGGAGTTCCCATCGTCGCAGTCTTCATCGCTATCGCAGGCCGCGTCCGGAGCGGGTACGAAGACCGCGTCGGCGTCGGCGTCGTCCTCGATCGAGTCTGCGCCCAAGTCTCGAAGCGGGTCGATGTCTGCCGGAGTGTCGTTCGTCTGGGTGCTGCTAGCGCTGCTGCCATCTCCACAGCTGAGACCGCTGCCGAGGCAGAGCAGGAGTCCAAGGCGAATGGAACGCAGGGGTCGGTCGTTCATGTGGGGGCGTCTAGAGCTGAGTAGTTTGCCCAGGTTCTAGCAGGTCTGGCCGCCCCTCGCGACGCTAGGTCGCGCGCGCGAACCGGAACGCTGGCCGCGAGAGGGTGCGGGTCCGCAATAACGGATCCAGTTAGGCTGCTTTGCGGAAATCGTTCGGCTTGCGCCTCTCTGCATTGGTATCGACCGTGAACGCCGTCCGCAGATGAGGCGTCAGCCGGGTCCAGGCGAAGCCGAGACGATTGGATAGTCCGAGCGATCGCATTGTGAGCACGCCCTGGCCGCCTTGTTTCCTCCACGACATCCCCGAGAGCTTGAGCCTCGCCGTGATGTACGTCTCGCATGCGGCCTCCTGAACGCCGGTTCCGATCGGGAGGCCAGCGTCCTGGTATGCGCGGTAGGTCATTCGGTCGATGTTGTTGTTCAAGTAGGTGATCTCTCGTTGCACGGCCTTCGAACGCGTCGCTGAGCGTTGCACGCGTTTGGTTGCCGCACGTCGAACGAACTCCGCCAGGCAGACCTCAGCGCCGCCGTGCTCGTTCTTCAGGCGCTCACACCACCTTTCGACGGCGTCGCCTTTGAGACCGCTGGCTTTCAGGCCGTCCGAGACATGCTCGGCTGCGTGGAAGTAGTCGGTGATCTCCGCCGGTTCGATGCCCAGAGCCTTCGCGATCTCGCGTAGGATTCGTCAGTTTTCTGCAGCGGAGTCGGACATTGCGACCACTCTGGCGTTCGGATTGCGGTCAAGGGCCGCACGCAACTCGGCGAGGAGCTACGCGCTCAGTGTGGTCTTCTTCGACTCGGGCATTCGAGCGTGTCCGATGGACCTAATCCGCTCACAATCAGTCCCGTACAAGCTCACCACTGCGGAGGTCGCCTCCTGATGCCCATTCGGAACATCCGGATGTTTGGCCGCTCCCGGTGTGTTTGGAGCGTCCTTCATCCGAACCATACAGCCGACCAGTGAGAACGCGATCACCTCAGCCCCCTTCTTTGATTTCGTCGCCGACCACAACTCGTCGAGACGAATATCCTCCTCAAGCTCGACGCGGATTGACTCAAGCCGCATTGAACGACTTATCAAACCGATCGAGCGTCGACTTCGAAACGCTGATCGTACGTGTGAGAGCAAGCAATTTGGAACTCGATTCAGGCGTTTTTCGTGCGACAAAACCTGACAGAACCTCCGCCGTAGGCGTCGTTCGACCGTCAACCAAAGCGAGTTGTAGAGCAACAGCCCCAACTGACTGGCCGCCGGAGCTACCGCGCTCCCGATACATCGTCTGCCGGACCGATGCTCCGCCGGCCATCAACAAGACGGGCATTACGGACCGACCAATCGACCGATACCGGAGCCCGTTCACAACGATCCCCGGCGCGTCCACTTCGAGCCGTTCGATATCGACGATGTGAACCGAGCGCTCAAACGCCATCGTCAGATCGCGCAGCTCACGCTCGAAATCAGGTTGGGCCGCCAGCGCCCCGTCCGTCGGCATCTCGAGCCGAGAGGCAGCAGCTGCGACCAGCGCCTTCAGGTGGGGAACGACTGACGAGAGAGAATCGGGTACGATCACGTGCGTGGGCTGTCTCTTGGTTTTGTTCGGCTTGCACCAACACATTACCGGGGGGCGGCCCTCACGAAAAGCCCCAAGATGCCTTACCTAGCGCCGCTATTGCGGATCAGCACCCGCCGCGAGAGAAGGTCGTGCGCGAACCGGAACGCTGGCCGCGAGAGACGGTTCTCAGGGAGGTAGCTCGCGGAAATCGTCCAGTACGCAGCGAACCCCGACTCGATCCATCTCGGTCATGCAGCGATTGCAATGGTTGCAGCGGGATCGTTGAGCGGTGCCAGCTCGCATACGGACGATGAGATCAGGGTCCGCGATCAGCGCTCGGCCCATCGCAACGAACTGGAATCCAGCGGCCATCGCGCGGTCGAGATTCTCCTCACTGACCACGCCACCGAGCAAGATGACGGGAACGTCTACGGCTGCGACGAGCTG
>JBLHWZ010000232.1:0-9077 GCA_047629415.1 Bradymonadia bacterium
GTCCAGCGAGTGCCGTGTCCAGGGACGAAGCTTGAGTCGCTGGTGATGGATTGGCTCGCCGGTGCCTTCGCAGATGCCGTACTCGCCCCGCTCGAACTTTCGCAGCGCGTGATCGATCTGGTTGAGAAGCTTCTTCTTCTTATCGACCATGCGGAGGTACATCGCCTGCTCAGACTGGCGAGTCGCGATGTCCATTTCGTCTGGAAGGTTGTCGCTGTCGTCGGTGACCGCCGTCACGTGCCGCTCGATCTCGACGATCACCTCGGTACGCTTCCTGATGAGCTCCGCCCGTAGTGCCGTCAACTGGGCGGGAGTGAGTTCCTCGTCATCCCAGTCTTCCATTTCGTCTTGATCGATAGCGTCTTCGGCTTTGTCTTCAGTCATGTCGTGGCCCTGCGTTGGGATGAACGGCGGAGCCCTTTAACAACGAGCGTGACCCGGCGCAAGCGCATTCAATCCGTAGATTCCTGCATATTCGCTCGAATCCCCTTGTGAAGCCAGATTTCACCTACGACTTCTTCGGTACCGTCTCGGCCAGATCGAGCCGGACGTGTAGCGACTTGAAGTCATCCTTCTTCATATTCGCCGCGTCCATCGCTTGGATCGTCGCGACCATCGCGTGCACCGCGCAAAGGACATCGCCAGTGTGGCCGCTCTCGGAGATCGTGTGCATGTTGCGCGTTGGGAAGCCAAGCGAGGTCGCCGGGGCGTCGATCGCCGCGAAGACTGCCGCCATTCCGTCCGTGCCCGTGTCGCGGCCAGCGACGCCCATTTGGTAGGGGATCCCTGCCTTCGTAGCCGCGTCCTCAATAAGGGCGTTGAGTCCCTCACTGACGATCGCACCGGTGGTCAGCGTGAACCCCTCTCCCATAGTGAGTGGTGGCATTCGTCGGTCGGCGATTCCCGGAGCCGCCAAGTAATCATGGTTCACGTCCACAGCGATGAGCACGTCGGGGTCGAGTTGTCCTGCCAGCACTCGACTGCCCATGCGGCCGATTTCTTCGTGGGTGGCAGCAGCGAAGAGACAGCGCACGTTCTTGGTGCCACCGGCCTCTGCGAGAAGTCGTCCGACCTCCGCGGCAACGAAGCAGCCGAGGCCGTTGTCCAGGTACGCGCCGTAGAACGTGTCAGGGCTGAAGCCGCGCTTGATCGGTCGGTTGAGGATTAGCGGATCGCCGGCGCGAATTCCGAGGTCCGCGATCTGCTTCTTCTTGTCCTCACCGTGAACATGAAGCTCAAGGTAAAGCATGTTCGAGCGGATGCCCTTGTCGCCGGCGCGGGTCGCGCTGTCCGCAAAGTGAATGGCGCCCAGTGCTTCAACAGTGCCGCCTTCGATGACGCGAACCTTGGATGGATCACCCGGTTCTCGCGAGAAGAGCAGGACCTCGTGTCCGATCAGCGTGGTTGGGAGGAACGAGTCGGAGTTGATCCAGATCTTTCCGTCGTCTCCGATGCTTCGTACCTGCATCCGAATCTTGTCGGCGTGGCCGCAGATCATGACGGTGAGACGGTCCGTTTCGCCCGGGTGAGTGTCCCAAACGACAGACGCGTTGCCAGCAAACCTGTGAGTCGCCCAACCGTCGAGCCCGTGCTCTTCGAAATACGGCTCAAGTACGCCTTGGGTCATCGCTGCCTCGTAGCCAACTGGGCTCGGCGCAGCGAGCACATCGCGCATGAAGTCGAACTGCTCGTCCGGCATGCGAGTGTTCCAGATAGCGGAGGTCTCTTTCTTCTTCTTAGCCATGCGTTCTCGGGGGCAGGAGCGCGGTTGATCGGTGGGCGTGAGTCAGATGGGGCCGAGGATCTCGGCCCATCCGGGCGCGTTCGCGCGTCGCACGGGACCCTTAGGGTATCGTCGGCCAGTCGGCAACGCGTCCGTAGGCCTGCACCGGCTCTGCGGGCCGCCAAAACGCATGCGGCATGTGCGGAGTTCCATGCGTAATTCCGATTCCTCCGCGTCCATCAACCGCGATGAATCCGATGTCCCTAGAGATTACGCTTGCCTCCTCAAGTGCGGCTTCAACGGCTTCCTGCGCTGACTTTCCTGCCTCGGTGAGGGCCGTGACACGAGCCGTCGAAAGAAGGCGCATTGCGATCTCACCGCGTCCGGTCGCGCCCGCTGCGCCGTGGGGCGTCGCATACGTTCCGGCACCAAGCTGCGCGACGTCCCCGACTCTGCCGGCCAGCTTCAGCACGAATCCAGCCGTCGAAGTGGCGGCGGCGAACTCGCCATTCAGGTCAATAGCAACTGCGCCGACTGTCCCGTGCTGCAGCTCCGGGTATTCATCGAGAAGCGCCTTGAGCCGAGGAAGCCAGTCGTCGCCGGTCGTTCGAAGCCGCTCGAGCGCTCGCTCGTGCGCCTCCACCCGATCCGGTACGGAGCAGTCGTATTCAGGGAATCCCGTCGCCCGCGCGAATCGCACTGCGCCATCGCCGGCGAGAAGAATGTGGTCGGTCTTCTCCATGACGGCCCGGGCCACATCGATCGGGTGCCGCGTTTTCGTGAGGTTGGCGACCGCCCCGCCTGACCGGTCGCGCCCAACCATCAGAGCTGCGTCGAGCTCGATGATGCCATCAAGGTTGAGCGCGCCGCCAGTCGCGGCGTTAAACACCGGGTTGTCTTCGAGAGCGCGGACCGTGGCGCAGACAGCGTCAACGGCCGAGCCGCCAGCCTCGAGAATGTCGCGGCCAGCCATCGCCGCCGCCGCGACACCAGAGATCGCAGAGGGGAGACGCGCTTGGCGCCAGTCACCGGCACCGCCGTGAGCCGCTAGAAGTGTTCGCATGAGGACCGGGTCAACGTTGAGAGAGATTCGGGGCTGAAGCGTCCCAGATCGCAGAATTCCCTGGATCACGCACGCCCGCTGGGGCAAAGAGCCCGCCGATGACAGCTAAAAAGAAGAAGGCGAAGTTTCGTAGCGAACTCACTCCCGCGGGTGTTCGCGATCTGCTCGGAGGAGATGGGGCGTCCAGCCTGCTCCGAGCGCTCGGGTTGACGACGGAACGAGGAGGCGCCAGCGCTGACTCGCACCGCAAGCTTAAACAGCTCACGCATTTTGTGCGTCTCATCGAGCCGGCGCTCCGCGAGATTCTCGAGCGCTACGATGAACCCGTCATCGTCGATGCCGCTGCCGGCAAGGGCTATCTGGGTCTTGTCCTCGCGCAGCTCATTTTGAAGCCCGCCGGGAAAGGCGCGCTGATCGGTATCGAGTCCCGCGAAGAGCTGGCGGAGCGCGTTCAGGCGATCGCGAACAAGCAATCGTTGCCCGCTACGCTCCTCTCTTCCTCGATTCAGGAAGCAGAGCTGCCGGAACGAGTGCACTTCCTCTTGGCCCTGCACGCCTGCGACACGGCGACCGACGAGGCGATTGTGCGAGGCATCAACGCCAAGGCGGACTACATCGCGGTCGTCCCGTGCTGTCAGGCGGAAGTGTCACGCCTCATCGCCCAGCTTGGTGATACCGCGCCTGTGTCCGCGATGTGGCGCCACGCCTGGCATCGCCGCGAATTTGGTGCACAGCTCACGAACGTGATCCGGGCTCTCGCGCTGGAAGCTCGAGGGTACCAGGTGACCGTGACCGAATTGGCCGGACTCGAGCACAGCTTGAAGAACGAACTCATCCTGGCGCGCAGAGTAGGGCGCTACCATGCGGAATCCGCGGCCAAGTTGGACGCGCTTCTCGCCGAAATCCCAGTAAAACCCTGGCTCATCGAAGCCCTCCCGCCGGTCGAAACCCCTGCTGACAATGGCTGATAAGATTAAGGTACGCGCGATCATCGTCGCCACCGGGCTCTGGTCCCGCCGCAAGCTGCGCCGAAACAAGGACGTGGCGTTCTTCGATGGCGCTCCTCAAGCGCTCGACGAGGACGTTGAATTGACCGAAGACTGGACCACGCTGACCTTTCGCGGCGACTCGATCCGCGCCCGGGTAGCAGCACCGCCACTGGCTGTGCTGCACAAGCCGGTCGACTCAGTCACGTCGCGGAAGTCGGACACGGGAACCCCAACGGTCTTCGCGTTCCTCGATCCGCTAATTGTGGATGACGTTCAGCCCGTGGGCCGATTGGACCGCGAGACTCACGGCGTTCTCCTCTTCACGGGGGACGGCCAACTCCTCCACAGGCTCACCCATCCGAAGCGGAAGGTGCTCCGCACGTATCTTGCGCATGTGTCCGTGCCACTCTCGGATGAGGGTCGCCAGACGCTCTTGGACGGCGAAGTGCTGCTAAACGATGGCCATGTCCCGGCCCCAACTTTCGTAGACGTGGAAGAGGGCGGAACCGAAGTTTGCCTTGGCCTGACCGAGGGCAAGTACCACGAGGTTCGGCGGATGCTCGCCGCGGTTGGCTCGCCGGTCGTCGAGCTGCAGCGGTTGAACTACGCTGGGGTGACGGTTGCTGGCCTCGCGCCCGGACAGTCGCGTCGAATCGACGGAGATGAGCTCACTCGTATCTACGAGTTGGTGGGTCTTGAACTTCCTGACTCAGTGCTTCAGGTCGAAGTCGTAAATGAGTGATCCGAAAGCAGATCCATCCGCTCTGCTTGCCCGGTTTATCGACGATATTGAAGCGGACGAGATTATAGTTGTCGACCCGCCGTCGCTCTCTGCCGCGCGGTCGCTGCTGATGGCGACTCAGCGCTCCCTTCGGTTCTTCTGCCACGACTTCGCGACGCATCAGGCGCTCGACGGCTTTGGATTGCTGTCTGAATTTGGAGCTTGGCTGCCAAGTGAGCGCGCAGATGGCGTCGCGATCTTCCTGCCGAAGGGCCGCGACTTCGCTGCGATGGTCCTCGCGAAGTTCTCCTCTTGGCTGGACGACGCCGCTCCGCTTTGGCTGGTCGGGCCAAAGCGTGGCGGGATTCTGACGGCGCGCCAAGCGCTCGAGGAGGGCGCGGTCGTGGACGCGGTTGAATCAGGGAAACACTGCAAACTCATCCGTGCGGCCGCAATCGACGCACCCGCGGTGTGCCTGGACGACTACGTCGATGAGTGGGGCTTCGAGCTCAACGACGTCCAAGTCCGGGTCTGCTCCTTCCCGGGCGTCTTCGGGCACGGCCGGTTGGACGCCGGGACGAGCCTGCTCTTGCGGACAGTCATCGCGCTCAAAGCACCGTTCGTTGACGTGGGATCGGGCTGCGGTGCCATTGGCGCCTATTACGGGCTTCGCGGAAGCTCTGGCGTCCTCTTAGAAACCAACGCGATCGCGCTCGAGGCATCCCGTCGTACCCTCAGAGCGAACAAGCTGACCGACGTCAGCGTTGTACCAAGCGACGGCCTCAAGCAACTTGAAGGATCTATTCAGTCAATAGTCGCCAACCCGCCGTTTCATAAAGGGTTTGAGACCGACTATGATGTCACTCGAACCCTTGTTCGGGGCGCGAATGCGAAGCTACGCGACGGAGGAACCGTGACGTTGGTTTGTAACAGTCACCTTAAGATCGGAGACCAGCTGAACGAGGAATTCGGCTGGCACGACGTCCTGGCGGACGACCGCCGCTACCGGGTGTATCGGGTCGAAAAGTAGGTAGCGCCACACGTAAGGACACCATGAGCGAAGCGAATCGTGTCCATCGCCTCACGCCCCCACGTAAGGACACCATGAGCGAAGCGAATCGTGTCCATCGCCTCACGCCCCCACGTAAGGACACCATGAGCGAAGCGAATCGTGTCCATCGCCTCACGCTGCCGACGTCTTGATGACGTCGCGTCGGCGCATCCGGCCTCTAAGTCGGCGCGGAGAGCGAACGAGCGACTGTCGCTAGCTAGGGCGTCGGCTCGCGCATGGCCGCGGCCTCTGCGCAGGCGGATGCGTCGTCCAGGTCGCACGCCTCCGTCAGGTAGCGGAGCGCCTCCGACGGCCGAACGTCACGGAGCCTGCGTGCGAGGCGGACGCAGGCGATAGCGAGGTCTCCCTCACAAGCTTCGGCGAACCATGCATCGATCTGCGCGGCCGGAAGAACTCCAACGCTGCGCACGGCCAATCGCAAGCAGCCTTCCGCGTGGCCCATTTCACAGGCGCGCTCAAAGAGCGGACCGGCCTCGTCCGTCTTGCCTCGTCGCTCCTTTCGTACGGCGAGGGTAGTGCACACTTCGGCATAACCCGCCTCGCAGTCCGCGAGCTGTTCACCGGCGACAGCGATCCGCCAACCGATGAAGAGGCCGAATGTCGCGAAAGGCCAGATTCCGATCGCCAGAAAGATCAGCTTCTTCCACTCGTCCGCTCGCCGTCCTGGGCGGAGCGTGACCGTGAGGACAGCGAAGATCGCCGCCACAGTGCCACCAATGGCCACGAGCTGATTTCCGGTCTGCGTCCCTGCGGTCTGAACGTCGAGCCAGCCGATTGCGCATGCGATCGCAGCAGCAGACGCGATCGCCGCACAAAAGAGCGTCGCGACCCATCTCGCTGAGCCGCTGGCGCTCTGGCTTGAAGCCTCACTTGGGGCGCTGGAGACGGGGTCTGATGGGTCGGTCGACATAGGCTCTGACAGGAAGTCGATCCGCTATAGGGCGTCGGGAGCTGATGTGCGAGTGCCTTCGCGGGACTTTTGTCTCGCGCAATAAGTGCCTATTCTGCTCAGGTCTCAGCAAGATGCCGTCCCAGAATTGGTGAACACCATGCGACAAATGCCGACGATCGAGGTCAACGGGTGGACGTCCTTCAACTACACCCTGATGCAGGATGCAGTTGGGGGCTCCCTCCTGGTGTGTGACACCATCATCAAGGACTACCTCAGCTACCTGACGACCTGTCGGAAGGCGAAGCGCCCAATCCTAAGCTTCACAGACTGGATCAGAGCGCAGCAGATCGAGCTCCTGCCGACGTCCGCTACGCTGTAGAGGCGCCTTCACGCTGCTTTCCGGCAGGCATCGCCGATGTGCTCGCGTCAGGAATGCAGCATCGATGATGTCGGTTCACCAACCCCGACTGGATCCTTTGCAGCCTCCGTGGCATGGTGTGGAGGCCTTTCGCAACCCGAACCCTAACGTGATGCGGCTCAGCGTTCTCCTAGTAGCTCTCTTCTTGATTTTGCCTTCCGTCGCCTCTGCCGATGGAGGATTCGCTGTGGACTACCGCGGAGAGATCATCGACGAGGCGGGTACTCCGATCAGCGGAGTATTTGCACTGACTTTCAAGCTCTACGAAGAGGAGGAAGGTCAGTCAGCATACTGGCAGGAGGAGCACCATGTTTCGGTCTACGAAGGGCTCTATGACGTGGTCCTCGGCGATTTGACGCCAGTGCCAGCCGAGCGTAACGGCCAAACCGCGCACATCGCGGTCGAAGTGTTTGAGATCGGCGAGTTCACCCGTCACGACATCCTCTTGGGCCCCTCAATCGTTCAGAGTCGCGAAGAAGTTCTGGCAGAGCTAGACGTCGTCTTCGCCGACCTAGCCGATCGCTCACTCTTTGCGGTCGAAGCGGACGAGGCGGACGACTGCGTACGAATCGGTGGCCGGACCCTCGAAGAACTCGATCGCTACGAGGAGCTTCTCGGCCAGATTTCCGAACTCCGCGCTCAGGTCGACGACATGACGGGCGCGGCGCTCGGAAGCCGCACGACAACCCTTGAGCGAGTCGGCGGCGCCGGCGGAAACAGCTACAGCAGAACCTGTCCGCCCGGTCATGTGCTGACCGGAATCCGAGGTGGAGCCGGAGCGCTCATCGATTCCGTTGAGCTCATATGCTCTCCTCTCCAGTAAGCGCTCCGACCCGGATGTACCCGACCCGTCACGTCGACTTTGAGACCGCGTCTCAACACGGTCGGTTCGCACGTCATCTCGTCGGACTCAAATCTGGGATCAGCGGTCCAGTCTGGAACAGAATCGGGGCAGGGCTGACCGAGGGGGACCCACTCGCCGACGCCGTATTCGCCGAGCTCCGCGACCTTGGCTCAACGGTACGGGCCTCGTTTCAACTCGCAGCCCGCGACGGACGCAGCGCACTGGCCCCAGCGGACCGCGAGCGAATGCCCGCGCTCGCTACCTTCTTCGAGGAGGTTGAGGAGACGCCTGAGTGGGTGGACCGTGGCCTGGTCGACCTCGGTCGCCGCGTGATCGATCGGTGTCATCCAGTGCCGTACTACGTGTTGCGGAACATGGGTCTGCACGCAGGATACGTCTGGTCGGACCTGAACAAGCCGTTACTGATGACCGGCGCGCTAAAGGGCGGGACGCGTCGCCGCCAAGCCCAGACGATGGGCTGGTTCTCCGACTGCGTTAGCCCCGGAGGGCTCGATGTCGGAGGGTCTGGATACTGCGCCACGCTGCATGTTCGGCTCCTGCACGCCTCAGTCCGAAGCAGGCTCGTGGGGCGTTCCGACTGGGATGAGAACGAGATGGGATTGCCCATCAATCAGACTGACATGGCCGCGACCTGGCTCGCGTTTTCGGTCGTTCTACTCGCCGGGGCGCGATTGATGGGGGTGAGGGTCTCCAAGCGAGAAGCGCTGGCTGTCATGCACCTCTGGCGGTACGCATGCTGGTTGATGGGGGTCGACGCCGCTTGGCTCACCGATGACGAGTCCGCGGGTCGCAGATTGCTCTTCCAGATCACCTCGACGTACCGTGGCGCGAACGAAGATAGCCGGTCATTGGGCGTCGCATTGGACGCCGCAACCCAACAGATTCCGTACCCCGCGTTCCAAAGTATCGCCTGGCGTTTCGAGCGGGCAAAGCACCGCAGTGTCGCGAGTATGGTGCTCGGCCCGGCCGGAATGCGGTCTCTTGGTCTTCCACCGTTGACCCTGCCTTGGTACCCAGCGGCTGCGTTTGCCTGGAGCACTATCAGATCGACCGTGCTCGGTTGGGAGACGCCGTTGCAGGCCGCTGCCGAGAGCCGAGGGCAGGAAGGCCGTGACGCGCTCGTGAGGCTGCATTTCGCGGGCGAAGAGAAGGATCTCGCCTAGGCTTGAACGGATCGGGCGGCTCTCGCAACCCGTGAGCATGCGGCCAGAGCTCCAGATTCACCGGTGCTACCAGCGCCCAACCGCCACGAGCTGGCCGCCAGCGAAAGCCGGATACTCACGGCAGACGCCATTGATGCACTTGATGCCGCCGCGCTGCGTTCCGACCGTCGC
>JBLHWZ010000233.1:0-9028 GCA_047629415.1 Bradymonadia bacterium
GACCACTTGGGCGTCAAAGAAAAAGAGGTTATTCAGGTCTCGCGCATCCTTGACGCGCCTGCCCTGTCGCTCGACGCACCCGCCCCGGGCACCGAGAACACCTCGCTCTCTAGTGTGATTGCCGACCAAGACGCCATCACGCCGGAAGCCGAGATCGAGACTCTAGAGCTTCGGGGCAAGATACGGCTCGCGATGAACGAGTTCCGCGCAAGCTTGAACGACGATCGTGAGATCGACATTTGGGAGCGCCGCGTCACTGCAGGTGATCCAATGTCGCTGCAAGACCTCGGCGACCATTGGAGCGTCTCACGAGAGCGAATCCGCCAAGTCGAAAAGGGGATCACCGAGCGCTTCAAGAAGTTCTGGATCCTGAATATCGGCGAAGAAGAACACGCGATCGTCTTCGAGGACTGATCGCCGGCCAATGTGCGGTTTTGTGCGCGGCGACACTCCGCGGTGAGTGTGTCCGCACGCCTTGTGTGTGTTGAGATAGCCCGAGGTTGACACCGGAATTGTGTGCCTATGTTTGCTGGTGAACGAAAACACATCACGAGGCTATCCATATGATTCGTCAGGAAAAGATGACGGTGAAGTCGAGGGAAGCGCTTTACGCAGCGTCGACCGAAGCTCAAACACGCGGCAACCCATCTGTCGGTTCGCTGCACCTCCTCCATTCAGTCCTCACTCAGAAGGACGGGATCGCCCCCAGCCTGCTCGCACGAATTGGTGCGCCGGTTGAGACGGTCGTACGTGAGGTCGACCAGTTGCTTGAGCGGCTGCCCGAGGTCCGCGGCGACACCAACCTCACATTCCATCGGGACGCCGGCAAACTCCTCGAACTCGCTCAGAGCGAGGCCGACAAGATGAAGGACTCCTACGTCTCGACGGAGCATCTGCTCCTCGCGGCGATTGGCGTCGGAGGCGAGACCGCAACGGTCTTGAAGAGCAACGGCGTCACTCGGGACGCGGTTTTGGCGGCATTACAGGAGGCTCGTGGCAGCTCGAGGGTGTCTGATGAGGACCCCGAGTCCAAGTACGAGGCCCTGAACCGATATGCGCAAGATCTGACAGATATGGCGCGTCGAGGTAAACTTGACCCGGTCATTGGCCGCGACGAAGAGATCCGACGAACGCTCCAGGTCTTGTCCCGACGAACCAAGAACAACCCGGTACTCATCGGAGAGCCGGGCGTCGGTAAGACCGCGATCGCGGAGGGAATCGCGCTTCGGATTGCGTCGGGCGATGTACCGGAGAGCTTGAGAGAGAAGAGCGTGTTTGCTCTCGATATCGGCGCGCTCATTGCGGGAGCCAAGTTCCGCGGAGAGTTCGAAGAGCGCCTCAAGGCCGTGCTGGGTGAGATAAACTCGGCTGAAGGTCGCGTGATTCTCTTTATCGACGAGCTGCATACGATCGTGGGCACGGGTGCCAGTGAAGGCTCCATGGATGCGAGCAACTTGCTCAAACCAGCGCTGGCAAGGGGCGAACTCCGGACCGTCGGAGCCACCACACTCAAGGAGTACCGGAAGTATATTGAAAAGGATGCCGCTCTTGAACGACGGTTCCAGCCAGTGTTTGTGGGAGAGCCGACGGTCGAGGACACGGTCACGATTCTTCGCGGGTTGCGCGATAAGTACGAACTGCACCACGGCGTACGGATTGCCGACTCGGCGCTAGTCGCTGCAGCTACGCTCTCGAACCGTTACATCGGGGATCGCTTTCTGCCAGACAAGGCGATCGATCTCGTCGACGAGGCCGCCGCTGAGTTGAAGATGGAGACGGAGAGCATTCCGACGGTCATCGACATAGAAGAGCGTCGAGCGATCTCGCTGGAGATCGAACGTCAGGCTCTCAATAAGGAGAAGGACGATGCTTCGATCGCCCGCCTGGAAGAGGTGGAGCGTGAGTTGGCGGACGTGCAGGAGCGCGCGGGAACCATGAAGGCCTCCTGGCTCCGGGAGAAGGAGCTGATCGAGGAGATCAACGGCAAGAAGCAGGAGCTGGATGCGCTCCGCTTTCAGCAAGAACAGGCGACCAAGGCGGGTCGCTACGACGACGCCGGGCGCATCCAGTATGGCGAGGTGCCTGCGCTCCAGGCAGAGCTCAGCTCGGTAGAAGGCCGTCTCGCGGAGATGCACGCAGCCGCCGGCACGTTTCTTCGCGAGGAAGTTTCTGAGGATGACATCGCAAACATCGTCTCGAAGTGGACCGGTATTCCAATCACTCGGATGTTGGAGTCAGAACAGCAGAAGCTTCTGACGATGGAGAGCCGGCTAGCTGACCGAGTTGTTGGCCAGGCGGAGGCGGTAGAGGCGGTTGCGGACGCCGTCCGTCGCTCTCGCAGTGGGTTACAGGACCCGGAGCGGCCGATTGGTTCTTTCATTTTCCTCGGCCCGACTGGAGTGGGCAAAACCGAACTAGCCAAAGCGCTGGCAGAGTTCCTTTTTGACGATGAAACAAACATCGTTCGAATGGACATGTCTGAGTACATGGAGAAGCACTCAGTGGCTCGCATGCTCGGAGCACCTCCCGGGTATATCGGTCACGATGAAGGCGGTGTCCTCACTGAAGCAGTTCGCCGGCGGCCCTACTCCGTCGTGCTCTTCGACGAGATCGAGAAGGCTCATCCGGATACGCTCAACATTTTGCTGCAAATTCTTGATGATGGCCGACTGACCGACGGAAAGGGGCGGACGGTGGACTTCAAGAACACCGTCATCATCATGACCTCGAATCTAGGTTCGCAGTCGATTCTCGAGATGGAGGACCCCGAGCTTCGGCACGAGGCAGTCACGGGGGCGCTGGAAGCACATTTTCGGCCTGAGTTCTTGAACCGGATCGACGACACCATCATCTTCGATTCGCTCTCGCGCTCCCACATGGATCGTATCGTCGAGATTCAGATGAGTGGGCTGAAGGCCCGGCTGGCCGAGAAGGGAGTGGGCATCGAGCTGAGTGATGCGGCCGCGGAGCTCCTCGCAGACAAGGGGTTTGACCCAACCTACGGGGCGCGCCCGCTCAAGCGTGTGATCACACGCTTGATCCAAAACCCCTTGGCTCGGGCATTGCTTTCGGGAGACTTTCCACCCGGAACGAATGTACTCACGGATGTGACTACGGACGGGCAGCTTGTTTTCAAACAAGCTGCTATGAACTGAGCAACTAGGCCTTCGCCTCGAGCGACTCCCAGCGCTCGTAGGCCGTCGCTAGCTTTGCTTCGGCGCCCTTGAGCTTGTTGAGGAGCGAGTTCGCCTTGGACTGATCAGTTTTATAGAGATGTGGGTCAGCGAGCTCGGCGCGGATTGCCTCCGCTTGCCTCTCCAACTTCTCGAGTTGAGAGGGGAGGTCGGCGAGCTCTCGCTTCTCCTTTGAGGAGAGTTTGGGGGCAGCGGCAGGCTTCTTCCTCCCGGACTCTGCCTTACGTTTGTCTGCCGCCTTCTTGCTCTGCGCGGCTTCCTCTGCGCGTCGTTCTGCACGGATTTCTTCCCACTCCGAGTACCCGCCTACTAGCCGAGTGATTTTGGCGTTGCCCTCGAAGATAAAACTGTCCGTGACGATGTTGTCGAGGAACTCACGGTCGTGGCTAACGACTAGAACGGTGCCGGGGAACTCAAGGAGCAGGTTCTCGAGCAGCTCCAGGGTCTCGAGGTCCAAGTCGTTCGTTGGCTCGTCCATGACGAGCACGTTCGAGGGGAGGGCGAAGAGCTTCGCTAAGAGCAAACGGTTCCGCTCTCCACCGGAGAGCAAACGCACAGGCTGGCGTGCCTGGATGTCGTCGAAGAGGAAGTCGCGGAGGTAGCTGATGACATGCTTCTGCACGCCCCCGACAAACACATGTTCGCCGTCGGGTGCCAGTGTGTTCGCAACGGTCTGGTTAGGGTCGAGCGCAGCTCGTAGCTGGTCAAAGTATCGAATCTCGAGTTTGGTTCCAAGCTCGATTTCACCGGATTGCGGCTCGATTTCTCCGAGCAGCAGTCGGAGCAGCGTCGTCTTGCCGACGCCGTTCGGACCGATGAGGCCGATCCGATCGCCACGGCCGATGATCGTGCTGAACCCGTCGACGAGCTTCTCGTCGCCATAGCCGAAGTGCACGTCCTCCGCGACAACGACTTCACGTCCGGACTTCTCGCCGACGTGCAGTGTCATGCGCGCCTTCCCCTTTCGGTTTCGACGCTGTGACCGTTCCTCACGGAGCTTCTTCAGCGCGCGAACGCGGCCCTCATTACGAGTTCGGCGAGCCTTAATGCCCGTGCGAATCCAAGTCTCCTCGATGGCGAGCTTCTTATCGAACTCTGAATTGTGCCCGGACTCTACGCTCAGGTCGTGTTCCTTCCGCTCCTTGAAGGCGTCGAAGTCGGCGGGGTACTCGGTAAGCTTGCCGCGATCGAGTTCGACGATACGGCTCGCAATGGCGCGCAAGAAGGCACGGTCGTGGGTGACGAAAACAAGAGCGCCCTGGTAGCGGGTAAGCTCCTGTTCCAGCCACTCGATCGCTTCGACGTCGAGGTGGTTAGTGGGCTCGTCGAGCACCAGCACATCGGGGCGTTGCACGAGCGCGGCCGCCAGGAAAGCACGACGGCGCCATCCTCCAGAGAGGGAGGCGAACTCTACGTCTCCGTCGAGTCCCAGTCGCGAGATAACCGATTCGATTCGCTCCTGTATCTCCCAGCCACCGGCGGCCTCCATCGCCGTCTGCGTTCGATCGAGTTTGCCGAGGTTCGACTCGCTCGGATCCTCGGTCACCAGGGACAGGGCCTCCTTGTAGTCGTGGATGCGCTTTGAGACAACGCCGAGGCCCTGGGCGACAACATCTGAAACGGTGCCGGCCTGACCTTCCGGTACGGACTGCTCAAGCCATCCGAGGGTCGATCCTCTCTGTAGGTCTACGACGCCCGATTCGTGTTTGAGCTTGCCGCAGATGATGTTCAGGAGGGTGGACTTGCCCTCACCGTTTCGGCCAAACAAACAAACGCGATCTCCACGTTCGACATGTAAGGTTGCGCCGTCGAGGACCGGTGGCCCCGCGTAACTATGTGTGATTTCGCGGAGCGATAACAACGCCATGAGATTCCTAGTTCTGTAGCGCGTCGCGCAGGATCTGAATCGGGTGCACGGCAGAACGCTTGGTTCCGTCGTGGATCTGGTGCCGGCAGGAGGTCCCTGGTGCGGCGATAATTGTCGCGGAGGCAGCGTCCCGAACCGCGGGGAAGAGGACGAGCTCGCCAATCTCCATGGAGACGTCGTAGTGCTCCGCCTCGTATCCGAAGCTGCCTGCCATACCGCAGCATCCACTCGGAATGACGCTCACGGTGTAATTCTCTGGGAGAGCCAAGGCGTTTGCGGTGCCTTCCACTCCTACCTGCGCTTTCTGGTGGCAGTGGCCGTGCAGGTGGATCTCTTGGACCGTATCGGTCCATTTTCCGTTCCACGCGCCACTCGCAGCGGCCGCAGCGACGAAGTCCGAAACGAGTTGTGTCTTCGAAGCGAGCGCCGTTGCGGACACACGTTCGGACTCGTCCTTCAGCAGGTCGATACCCTCGTCGAGCAGGGTCAGGACGGCACTTGGCTCGATACCAACGATCGCGTCGATATTGGGCAGGGCGCTGAGGATTCGCAGGTTGTGCCGGATATGCTCCCTGGCTTCTCGGACGAAGCCTTTCGAGAGGTAGGTGCGTCCTGACGGACCCAACTTCGGCGCGACGACTGCGTAGCCGCCGGCGTGAAGCAGCTCAACGGCTGCGAGGCCGATCTCTGGCTCGAAGCGGTCTGTGAATTCGTCCACGTAGAGACACACAGTCCCCAGTGGCTCAGCCGGCCCAGCGCCGAGCGACGAGGCTGCAATGGCGTGGAATGACCTTGGCGCGATCGAGGGCGGGGTGCGCTTCCTTGCGATTCCGAGGACCGCAGCTCCCACCCAAGACATCGGGGGCACCTGCTGAGCGACGTTCGCAATGAACGCGCCGCCTGGGATCTTCTGGGCCAGCGCGGACCACTGGGTGGACGCGGCGAAGGCCCGGGCCCGGAATCCTGCGCCCTTTCGGTCGATTCGGCCCTGCATGAGCTCAGCCTTCAGGGTCGCCATGTCGACCGACGCGGGGCAGTCGCTTTTACAGCCCTTGCAGGCCAAGCAGAGGTCGAGCGCGTCATAGAGTTCATCCGAGCCAAACAGTGCTTCGGGGCCCTGTTGAATCAGCCGCCGGAAGAGATTCGCGCGGCCTCTGGTGGACTCGCGCTCTTCGCTGGTCGCCATGTACGATGGGCACATGGTTCCGCCGGAATCCGCAGACCGCCTGCAGACGCCGGCACCGTTGCAGCGCTCCACCGCCCGCTGGAACCCACCGGAGGTGGCGTAGCCAAACTCGGTGTCGAACGACGTGTCCTGGTAGGTCTCGTCGTACCGCCAGTCGTCGGTCATCGGCGCAGGGTCAACGATGTTGCCCGGGTTGAACGTGCCGCGGGGATCAAAACCGTGTTTGATTTCAGCGAGCCACCCCGGAACTTCTTCAGTCATCGAGCGAGCGATGAACGGAGATCGGAGTCTGCCGTCGCCGTGCTCACCGCTGATTGAGCCACGGTATTTACGGACGAGGTCTGCGACGTCGCCGGCGATGAGTTCAGCCTTTTGTACGTCGCTGGCGTCCTTCGGGTTCAGCTCTGGTCTCAGATGCAGTTCACCGACGGACGCGTGCCCGTAGTACACACAGGCCGCCTGGTGGGTCGCCATGATCTCGATGAATTCATCGATGAACGCGGGCAGGTCCTCAACTGCTACCGCGGTGTCCTCGACGATCGTGATCGGCTTGATATCGCCGGGCATTCCGAAGAGCACTCCGAGTCCAGCTTTGCGGAGTTCCCATACTGAATTTGCTCGGGTTGGTGGGATGGATACGTGCGCGTATCCGAGCCCCTGTTTCGTCAGATCTGCGACGAGGGTCTCGGCCTTACGATCCGCTTCCGACTGGTTCTCGCCGTGAACTTCGATGATGAGCAGGGCGCCGGGGTCGCCCTCAAGGAACCAGCGATTGCGGTCTTGTTCAGCGTTGAGCGCGGATAAATCGAGAATCCGCTTGTCCATCAACTCGACGGCTGTCGGGTTGTGGGCGACCGCGGCCACTGTCGCGCGCATACTCTCGCGGACAGACTCGAAGTGGGAGGCGACTAACGCTTTGGCCTTGGGGAGCGGCTCCAGATTCAGCACGATCTCTGTCGCTACGCCGAGGGTGCCTTCGGTTCCGCAGAAGAAGCGAGCGAGGTTTGCAGGGGCGCCCCCGGATCCCAGGTGCGAACCGAGCAGGTCATCGAGTGGAAAGCCGGTGTTTCGGCGTCGTACCTCTGCCTTGGGGTAGGCGTTGAGAATCGCGTCGCCGTGCTCTCCAACGAGCTTCTCGAGGACCTTCATTCCGCCGGCTAGAGCGTCGAGGCGCAACGAACGATCTGCCCACTCCTGCGCGTTAAGTGGTCCGAGGTCGTGGGACTCGCCATCCGAGAAGACGACCGAAAGCGCGCGGACGTGCTCGCGAGTCGTCTCGTATCGGATCGAATTGGCGCCGCAAGAGTTGTTGCCGACCATTCCACCGATCATGCAGCGGTTCGAAGTCGAGGTTTCAGGGGCGAAGAAGAGTCCGTGGGTCGCAAGCGCGCGGTTTAGGTCGTCGCGAATGACGCCAGGCTCAACTCGGACGGTTCGCGCGTCGACGTCAACGTCTAGGATGCGGTTCATGTAGCGCCCGAGGTCGAGCACGATTCCCGGACCGACTGCTTGGCCCGCGAGGCTGGTACCAGCGCCACGCGGAGTCACGGCGAGTCCGAACATCCCAGCAATGCGCACGATTCGTTGAACGTCGGCTGCCGTCTTCGGAAAGGCTACCGCGACCGGTAGCACTTCGTAGAGGCTGGCATCGGTAGCGAAGAGCGTTCGCGTGACCGGATCATCACGCAGCTCTCCGTCGATACCCGAGCGGATGAGTTCGAGCGCCTTTGCGAACGCTAAAGGAATCTGTGGTACTTTGAGCGGAGAATTCACGCTTTTTCGTTGACTTCGACAGGCGTAAGCGGTTTCGAGACGCCGTTCGACCGGCGTTTCTACGCCTCCCATAGGGCAGCCGCTGCCCGCGTTCAACGACCGACATGGAAGCGACGAAAGAAAAGCCGACGACGCCGAGCCAGGACCGAGGCCGGCGGCTCAGAATCACAGAAATCTTCCACTCGATTCAAGGAGAGTCGTCGCAAGCTGGGCGACCGTCCTATTTCGTGCGGCTTACCGGGTGCAACCTCCGCTGCACGTGGTGCGACTCGGAGTATACGTTTCAGGGCGGTGAGTGGATGACCTTCGAGGAGATCTTCGCGAAGCTAGACGCTTTTCCGGAGTGCGGCCTAGTCGAGGTCACGGGCGGCGAGCCGATGCTTCAATCGAACGTCACCACGTTCATGCAGGAGTGCCTCGAGCGCGGTCTTGAAGTGATGATCGAGACAGGTGGGTCGCTGACGCTTGAAGAGGTGCCCGTCGAGGTCCGAAAGATCGTCGACCTCAAGGCTCCGGGATCGGGCGAGCACGAGAAGAATCTCTGGGAGAACCTCGCGCTTCTGAAGCCGTGGGACGAGATCAAGGTCGTGATCGCAGACTTTACCGACTTCGAGTGGGCGAGAGACGCATGTGCGAGGGAGTCTCTCTTCGAGAAACACACGGTGCACTTCTCGCCGGTGTTTGGGAAGTTACACCCACGCCTTCTCGCCGAGTGGATTCTGGCGGAAGGAATCCCCGCGCGTCTGCAGTTACAAGCCCACAAGTTTGTTTGGCATCCGGACGCCCAGGGCGTTTAGGTCGTCCGAAGAGCCGCCATCATGCCTCTGTGCTCAATATGTTCGCCGCCACGCGTCGTTCGAGCAGCATGATGACTGCGATTGGCTGCGATCCAAGGCATTATGCTCGATCGGCGGCCTGTCCGTGTCTCTCGCGTGTGAGGGCCTAAACAGCGGGCTGCGAGAACACACAATGCTAGCGATTTGGAGCGGTTGATCGGTATTCGGAGAG
>JBLHWZ010000234.1:0-9007 GCA_047629415.1 Bradymonadia bacterium
CTCCTGGACGGCGTTCGAGAAGGCGCCGTGGAACATCGACGGTGCTTCGTTCACCAGCTCCTGCGCGAGTGCGGCGTTCAGGAGAACAACGCCGACGGAGCCGGCGGGGGCTGCATCTCGGAGTGACTGCCATTGCTGCGGGAGTTCGGCAGTCTCCGGCAGAGTGGCTTGAATATCGCCGAACACGTTTCCGATGCCTGCAACGGGTGTTGTCTGGATGTTGACGAGCGCCGCGAGGGCGTCCGAAGCTACTCCGCCGAAGGCGAAGTTTGAGTCGTGAGCGTCGCTGACGACGAACGCATTCAATCCGCCGGGCTCCAGCAGAGCGGAGAGGTCTGACCCATCGAGCGCTTCTTGAAACGCGTCTTGGTCCAGGACATACGGCGCGAAGCCTCCGAGCGTGCGGCCGAGCTGGGAATACGCGGCGTGTAGGTCGACGATCACGCCGAGCGCGGCAGTCTCATCGGGGACCAGCCGCAAGGCTTCCCATGCGAGCGAAGGGGCGATGGGTTCGGTGTCACACGAGTCGGCGATCAAGTCCTGGCGCGGTGCCCATGCGCCATCCACGGCTCGTCCACTTTCTTCCTCGATGATCCATGCAAGCCCGACCACGCCAATGGCGGCGGCCTGTTGGGTGAGCCCGCCGCAGCTTGGCGCGGCGACGTGGATCGCGACAGTTCCGGAGCCTAGGTCCTCGAAACTCAACCGACTGAGGGCAGCCTCAAAATGTAGACGCTCCAATACCTCGCTCGGCGAGTCGGACTCCCAGGCAGCTGTCGCCGCCTGAACACGCCCGAAGAAGCGCTCGGCGCCGGCCACGTCGGTGTTCACCAGGACGACGAGAGAGGAGTCGGGAGCGAGAGCGATAAACCCCCGCGAGGCCCCCGCGGCAGAGAGTTGGTACTCGAACTCACGGTCCAACTCGCGAAACAGCTCGGGTTCGCTCAAGTACGCCCACCAAATCGCGGTCTCTGCGAACGGCGCTGCTTCGGGCCAGGCCACAGCAATGTCGAATGCCGCGGATGAGTCATGCCAGGGGCCATCCTCGGTCGTTATTCCGTAGAATGTATCCAGTTGGTGCAGCATCGCATCGTGCCCCAATCGATACGGCTGCGCTGGTCTGAGCGATGGCACGTCGATCGCAGCCGCATCTACAATGACAACCGCACGGTCCGTCGGCTCATGGAAGGCGATCAACCCACGGCGCATTTGGTCCAGCCGCACACCGTGCTCCGTCCAATCACTTTGATTGGTGATGGTTGCGAGGGCTGCGCGAAGCATTGGTTCTGCGTCGAAACCCAGGCCCAAGGATTGGCCGAAAGCGTCGATGAGTGCCTGCACGTCGCCGACCATGATGGCGGTCATGTCTGCCGGGACGTGACGGAGCATTTCTGCCGCCGGTGGTGGCGGCGCGCTGCGTTGTGCAGCGGATCGGGCGGCCTGTCCGGAAGCCTCCGCGGACGGGAGGGCAAGGCAGAGTGCAGTGATACAGGGGATCAGTGAGGCGCGCATAAAACCCGAGATTCGATCTTGGAAAGCCACCAGAAACGCAATAAGGGGCGCTCCCGGCCATCGTCTAACGTTGACCTACAACACCCCCACGGACCCCGCATCCCCATGCGAAATTTCCGAGCTCTAGCTCTCGCGCTTCTACTGACCGTTACGAGCACTTCGGCCAACGCTGAAGCTGTCCTTCGGTTCGCGACCACCGTGCAGGGCGGGGTCGAAGTCACGGGCAATACGCTGGGCTTGGCGGGGGGAGCCGGGGTGAATGGACCCAACACAAACGGCTCCATCGCCACGTTCATCACGACCGACCTCTCGTCCTCCGACGGTAGTTTTCCGGCTGGCACGACCGCGGACTGGAGAGCGAGTTCCTCCGAGGCGATCCTCGCGCTGCCGGAAGGCTCGACCGTCGTCTATGCGGAACTCGTCTGGGGCGGCAGCTTTGCCTATGGCGCTGAAGACGTCAGCGCCAACCTGAACGACGCTGTCGAGTTCGTTACGCCAGAAGGCGCGTTCGACGTCTCGCCGGATCCAGAAACCGCGCAGACGATCGACTTATCGTCGCCGAGCGGATTTGAGGTCAACTATTACGTTCGGTCCGCCGACGTGACTGATTTGGTCGCGGCCGGTGGCGGCGGATTCTACGCAACGGGGCGCGTCCCCGCGACGCAGGACGCAGCAATCACCGAGGTGAACGCCGCCGGTTGGTCCTTGATGGTCGCCTACCAACACAATGGTTCTCCGAGCCGCAACGTCTCGATCTTCGTCAGCGGCGATTGGGTCGACGAGTTTCGCGAGCTAGACGTCATCGCCCGTGGATTCTGCGCACCGCCATCTGGCGAGGTGTTTGGGAACGTCACGGTCGGTGCGATGGAAGGCGACGCCCATTTCACTGGAGACTCACTTCAGCTCTCGAGCCCGACGGGCGGCTCCTTCATTCCGCTCTCTGGTCCAGGAAACCCCGAGTCCAACTTCTTTGGCTCCCAGATCAATACGATCTTCGGTGAGCTGGACACCTTTGGCACCTTCGGGGACCTCAACCATCTCCCGGCGCTCGGCCTGAACGTTGCCGGTGCTCGGCAGGGCTGGGACATCACCGCTGTTCCGCTCTCAAGTGTAAACGGCCAACTCGCCAACTCTCAGCGAGAGGCGACGCTGCGTGCGACGACAGAGGGTGACTCGTTCACCATTACGAATCTCGCTTTCGAGATCGACGTCAACGCACCGGAGTTCTTCGTAGGCGAGAGCGTGCTCATCTCCCCTACCGAGGTTGTCGACGGCACGGTGATCAGCTTCGTATACGAGCTGCGAAACGACGGCACCGCGGACGCGGAGAGCGTGCGCTTTGTGCAGCCGTTGCCCGCGGGAATTCAGTTGGTCTCCGGTTCTTTCGAATTGGATGGCAACCCCGGTGATGTTGGTGGTGCGCCTGTGTTCGGGCCCGACCTCGCCAGCGGCGTACTCATCGGGAACATCGCTCTCCGGGAGAGCGTGCTGGTTTCGTTCGAGGCAACCGTCGAGGCCGTCCCTGCGGCGCCTGCCGAGGCTCGTTGGGTGACCCAAGCGGAGTGGACCTACCAGTGGCGCGCCTGCCCTTCGACGCCTCCACTCTCAGGCGGAACACTCAGCCCGCCGGTCGTGATCGAGGCTGCGCGCCTCGTGATCAACATCTCTACGGACCCGACCGACGGTGAAGAGGTCTGGCCGCACGACGTCATCACCTACACGGTGAACGTCACAAACACTGGAGAAGCGCCGACTACGACAGCCGAGTTCGGATTCCCGCTGCCGGACGGCGCGGTGTACGTGCCCAACTCCACAACGCTGAACGGTAGCTCCGTCGGCGATGTCGGCGGGCGGATGGCCTTCGATTCCTCGCGGAGCATCAACTCGCCCGGCGACGGCACTGGTGTCATTCTACCCGATGCAGGCGCAACCATGACCTTCCAACTTGAGGTCGCATTCGACGCTCTCGACCCGGTTGTTGGCGTGGCCGAGGTCGATGCTGACGGTACCGTGGGGCCCGGCGACGTTCTCTCTGAGAGTACCTCGCACCCCGTCGATCGTGACGTCGATGGCGATGGCCTTCAGAATCCAGACGAAGATGTCGACGGAAACGGGGACCTGCGCAACGACGACACCGATGGCGACGGCGCGCCCAATTTCAACGACTTGAATGATGACGGAGACCTCTTCACGACTCCGGAAGAGGATCTCAACGGCAACGGCGACCCGCGCGACGACGACACTGACGGTGACGGAACGCCGAATTATCTCGATCCGGACGACGACGGTGACGGCGTTTTCAACGTAGACGACAACTGCCCGTTGATTCCGAACTCTGACCAGATTGACACTGACGGCGACGGCGTCGGTGACGCTTGCGAGGGCGACCGAGACGGCGACGGCATCCCGGACGTTGATGACAACTGCATCGACATTCCGAATCGAAGCCAGATCGACAGCGATGGCGATGGCGAGGGCAACGTCTGTGACGACGACGACGACGACGACGGCGTTCTCGATGTCGACGATAACTGCGACCTGACCGAGAATCCGGATCAGATTGACAGCGATGGCGATGGCGTCGGTGACGCGTGCGACAATGACCGCGATGGTGATGGGCTCAATGACGAAGCTGAAGAGATCCGAGGAACCGACCCGGCCAATCCAGACACCGATGGCGACGGGCTTGGTGATGGACTTGAGGTTCTTGCCGACAACCCGACCGACCCGACTAACCCCGATTCCGACGATGACGGCCTTTGCGACGGACCGGCACTGGTTGAAGACATCTGCGATGCGGGCGAGGACATGAACGCCGACGGTCAGGTTGACCCTGAGGAGACCGACCCGAACGACTGGGATACGGACGACGGCACAGTCGACGACGGCACCGAGCGTCGACGCGGCACCGATCCTCTCGACCCATCCGACGACCTCATCGACGACCGTGACCGTGATGGCGACGGCCTCACTGACGAGGAAGAGGCTGACCTTGGCACGGATCCGGTGAACCCGGACACCGACGAAGACGGTCTCGACGATGGCACGGAAGTCGATTCTGGAACCAATCCGCTCGACCCCGACTCAGACGACGACGAGCTGTGCGACGGGCCTCGCGACGTTCTTGGTGAGTGCACCGGTGGTGAAGACCTCGATGCAGATGGCGTAGTCGATGATGGCGAGACCGACCCGCGGGATGCGGACACCGACGACGGTGGAGTCGACGATGGAACGGAGGTTCTAGAAGACGGAACCGATCCGCTCGAAGCGTCGGATGACATCACGGAGCGTCCGGCCGACGAAGAGCAGCCCATCACGAGTGAAGAAGGGGAAGAGCCGCGTGCTAATCCCAACGACGACGACTCCGGCGTTCGCATCACCGGCGGCAGCTGCCTGTGCGAATCATCGCCTGGGCCCGCCGCACCCCTTGGCTGGGCGCTCACTGCACTAGGCCTCGTCGCTGTGCGCCGCCGCCAGTAAATCTAGGCACACGGGGTGGCTGAGAAGCGGCCGCCATATAGCGTGGCTGCGCAGCGTTCGCCGCACGAGGCGCCACGCCGCATGGACTAGGCCAGCGCGCTCTCTCGTCCGCTGGCCTGCACAAACAGGCAACTAGCGCCGGACACCTCGACGATCCGCTGAAGCGACTGGATGGCAGGGTCGGCGGCTAGTCCCATGACGTTGAGATCGGTGCGCGGCGCCTCAGCGAGTTCATGCATGAACGCGCCGGGGACCACCCAGATATTCGGTGGGCCCGGCACGCGTGCCTGGATCCAGAGGTCCGTCAGGAAGGTCTTGGCTGGCCCGACGAGGTCTTCTGTCGCGACAACAGAGGCGAGCCGGATAGTGCCATTCCATTCCCCACGAATTTGCAGTGCAAGGAGCAGGGAGAGGTCAATACTCGCCATCTTAAGGCTCAGCTCCCAGTCTGGACTCTGGTCTCTCACCCAGACGGTGATGCAGCGTTCCTGGCCGAGTGCTGCGAGTCGATGCGCTACCCGAATTACGATGCCGAACTCATGCGTTCTTGCCGCATCTACGACGGCTCGTAGCTCCGTCTGTCGCTCTGCATCAGCGGTCATAAAGAGAATGTTTGGAGGGAGGAAGGCGCCTCGTAGGACCGACATCGTGAACCCGATCGCGTCGGCGTAGCTCTCAGCGGAAGCAGACGTCGCCTTGCTGCTGACACCGTCCGCGACCAGGTCGCAAGAGAGCCGTGCGAGCTCGCGGGTATCGAGATGTTCGTTTTCGGTGTCGATGCCGATGATGTGCACGGAGCCCTTCGCGCCGACCATCGCCCGGAGGAGGCGGTAGCCGCCGGCCAGCTCGTCCGCACTCGTTACCGGTACCAGGATATCGGGCTTCCAAGAGCGCTCTGTCGACGCTGGCAACTCCCCGATCTTTCGGGCGGCCCACGCAGCGATACTGACGAGGAGTCCTGAGCGTGCGGTCTCGAAACTGGCCGGAAGCCGTCGCCGCACAAGCCAAGCGTAGAGGCTCATCACCATGAGCAGCGTGGCGAGCCCGAATACCGGTGATGTCACCAGAATTGCAGTCACCGCAGCGACGACGCCTACCGCAGGTGCGAGAAGCGGGACCCTGAATGTGGGTCGGAACGAGGGCAGTCCGAGCCACTGTTCAACGAAGACAACGGTGTTGAGCGATGCGTATGTGATCAGGAAAAACACCGTCAGAAGCGGCGCGATCGCGTCAAGAGAGCCCGCGCCAAGCCCCGCGGCGATTATCGCCATGGAGACCAGACCGGCGACCCTCGGCTCGCCGCTCGCCGTGGTGCGTGCGAGCTGCTCCTGGAACGGAACGACTCCGTAACTCGCGAGGGCCTGGAGCACGCGCGGTGCAGCTACCATCGAGGAGATCGCGGCATTGAAGGTACTCGCGAGTACTCCGATGACGACCACTTCCGGAAACCGCGCTCGATGGAACGCGATGGCGGTGTTGGCCCGCAACTCACTGCCATCGGCCGCACCCGCGCACCAGAGCCCGACCAAGAGGTAGAGTGTGGCCGAGACAGCGACGGCGGCCAGCGTGCCTCTGGGGATCGAAGTGCGGGGATCGCGGAGCGAGCCGCTCATCGAGGCGCCGACCAAGATGCCGGTTGCCGCGGGGAAGAATACGGCGAAGACTTGGGCGAAGGAGTGGGTGCTCTCGGGCGTGCTCGTGAACTCTATGATGTGTTCCGCGACAGGTTCTGACGAGCCGATCGCCATCGAAACCAGAGCCGCGATTGTGCCGGTCATGACGACGCCCTGTGCCCCCAACGCTCGCTTCGCACCGAGTAGCGTTAGCAGGGCACAAATCACGAAGACCGCGCAGGCTACTAGGCCGGCGGGGTGGTGGGGAAAGAGGAAGGCCCAGGCTTCTGTGAATGCGTAGATGTAGAGAGCGGCGCTCAGCGACTGCGCCACATAGAAGGGGACGCCGATGGCACCACCCGCCTCCAGGCCCATCGACTGGCTGATGATCGAGAACACGCCGCCGCGTCCGATACGGATGTTGCTGGTCATCGACGACATCGACATCGCCGTCGGCACGGTCACGAGATACATCCCGATCAGCACAAGGAGGAAGCCCCCGAGTCCGACTTGGCCCACTACCCAACCTGTCCGAAGGAAGAGTAGAGCACCGAGAATCGTGAGAACGGTGGGGCGAAAGACCCCGGCGAAGGTGCCGAATCCTGCTTGTTTGTCTTGGTCGCTCAACTCGATTGTTGAAATCGTGACGAAATAGGGTTCAGATACTCACCCTTCTTCATCATGTGGCGCTGAGATTTGAACGGCAACCACAGCAGTCATCACAGTGGGCTTGGGCGCCTAGAGCCAGCCGAACTTCTGCGCTTCCTAGAGGACGCGCCGGACGGCATCGCGATTTTCGATGCCAGCTTTCATTGTATCGCTTCGAACTCCGAGTTTCAAAGGCTCAACGGTGTCGAGCGCAGCCGAGATTTGCACGGCTTAAGCCTAGCGAACTTCTTTACTGAGCTTGATCGGGCCGCGGTGGAGACAGCCGTGAAGCAACTCCGGTCGAGCGGTCGCGTGAGGTTTGAAGGCGACATGCTGCAAGCGAGCGGTCCGGTCATCCCTGTTGAGGTGACCGGGATCTGCCGCCCTTATGATGCCGGGTGGGGACAACTCCATTTTCGAGACGTGTCGGAGCGGCGCAGGATCGATCAGCTGAAGGACGACTTCATCTCCGTGGTGAACCACGAACTTCGAACCCCATTGACCTCCATCAGTGGCTCGCTTGGCCTGATCCTCGGCGGCGTGGCGGGGGAGGTTCCGGAACAGGCACGCGCTCTGGCGCAGGTCGCGCACAAAAACTGCCAACGCCTCGGCCGTCTCATAGACGACATGCTCGACGTACAGAAGATCGAGTCCGGCAGGGTCGACTTCTCGATGGGCCCAGTCGAGCTTGTTGGGACGGTGTTTAGCGCGGTTGAGGCCAATCGGAATTACGCGGCCCGTTTTCAGGTTGAGATCGACGCCCGGGCAGAGGTCGAGCGCGCGCCGGTGCGCGCCGACGCTGACCGAATCGAGCAAGTTGTCGCCAACTTGCTCTCCAACGCAGCGAAATACTCGCCGCCCGGCGAAACTGTTCTGGTGAGGGTCGAAGAGACCGCAGCAGGCTACCGTGTGACGGTCTCGGATCGAGGGAAGGGAATTCCAGAACAGTTCCAGTCCCGGGTGTTCGCGAAGTTCGCTCAGGCCGATACCTCGACGACGCGGAAGAAGGGCGGCACAGGACTTGGCCTCGCTATCTCGAAAGCGATCATTGAGGGCATGAACGGCACCATCGGATTTCGAACTAGCCACGGTAAAGGAACGTCGTTCTGGTTCGATCTTCCGCTGATGAACGCCGCGGATACCGCCGTCGAGATCGAGACCGGAGCCATCGTGCTCGTGGGCGACGGGACCAAGTGGAGTGTGCCGGAGGGGGTGCGTTTGCAGCCTGTGCATGACAGCTCGGGTGCATCGTCTTTCGCCCGGACGTCGAACTCGTCCACAATCCTCGTTGATATCGACCGAGCGGATGCTGGCGATGTGCTCGCATCGGTCCGTCGGGCGGGGGATCTTGACGAAGTCGCAGTGAAGTTCTGCGTGATCGACGAATCGCGGGAAGCCGCGGCGCTCGAGCTTGCTAGCTGGTTGCCGCAGCCGTTGGACCCTGGCCGTTTGGCATCGGCATTGCGCGGTATTCAGTTGCGCCGCGGGGTAGGGCGTCTTCGCGTTGTGTTGGTCGGCAGCCCTAAGTCGGTGGCTGACGTGAACGCCGCAATCTTGAGCCCGCTCGGGGAGTGCACGGTGGCACACACCCCCGCGGAGGTCGCCTCAGACCTGCTCGATAGTCCCGAGATGGTGCTGGTGCTTGATTCCGCGCGCCTGGCGGACGAGCAGCTGGCAGCGATCGCTGCTGCTGCGGTCGGTACCCAAGCGTCGGTCGTTCTCGTGGGGACTGACGCCGCCGTCAGTGCAGTGTG
>JBLHWZ010000235.1:0-8977 GCA_047629415.1 Bradymonadia bacterium
TGCCAGCTCCTTATCCTGCTGCGTCAGAAGAAGGTCGAGACACGCGTCAACAGCGTCGGCATCCCGAGCGTACATCGCGGGGGAGTCTCGGTGGATGTTGCGCGAGAACTGGTCCAGCAGGAGGATGAACGCCACCTTGCCACGCGGGGTCTGCTTCCATGCCGCGACGTCTGTGGAGTCCGCGCTCGCTAGCAGGCTTCCAAACTGGTTCGTGAGCTCGGCGTCAGTGTCTGCCGACTTCCCCCACCAGAGCGCTTGCTTCGCTGCAGGATAGTCCGCCGCATCTAGTGGGCCGTACCAAGTCTCGAGCACGGCTCGAACATCTGCGGGCAGAGTTGGGTTTTGTGCGGTCATAGAGTAGCGGTCTGCGTGATGAGAAAGGATGATTCCAGAGCCGGTTTTGTGCTCATGCTCGGCGCCGTGCTCTTCTTCAGTGCGATGGCGATTCTGGTCAAGACCGGCGGCCAGACGCTCCCCCCTGTGCAGCTCGTCTTCGCGCGCGTCGCGGTGACGCTAGTACTGAGCATCACCCATCTGCGCCTCCGACGGATTTCGATTCTCGGCGTCAACCGACGGCTGCTTGCGTTCCGCGGAATCGCCGGGACGATCGGGCTGGCCTGCTACTACTATGCGCTGACGGAATTGCCGCTCGGCGACGCAACGGCGATTCAGTACACAAACCCGGTTTGGACCTCGCTCATCGCCGCGGCGTTGCTCGGCGAGGGCATTCACCGCAGGGACGTCATTGGTGGACTGCTTGGGGTGTCCGGCGTCGCGCTGGTCGCGCAGCCATCTTTCATCTTCGGTGGGGTCCCGCCGCCGCCCGCGGCGCTCGCCGCGATTTGTGCGGCTTCTTTGATCAGCGCGATCGCATACGTGGCGGTGCGCCAGCTCAGACGCACCGACGAACCCCTCGTGGTCGTGGCCTGGTTCCCGTTGGTCGCGTTCCCGTTTGTCGCCCCGCTCGCCTACAAATATTGGGTACCACCCACGCCGCGCGAGTGGCTGGTCTTACTCGGCATCGGTGTCACCACTCAGCTCGCGCAGATCATGCTCACCGAGAGCATCCATCGAATGCCTGCCGGTCGCGCGACGTCGATCGGGTATCTCCAGATCGTCGTCGCATTCATTATGGGACTCGCCTTCTTCGGCGAGGTTCCCACGAAGTGGAGCGTGGCCGGCGCGTGTCTTATCGTCAGCGGAACGGCTCTGACCGCGCACGGCGCCTGGAGCGCCTCTAAGGACCGCAAATGACCCGACTGCTCTTCTCCTGCTTGGTATTCCTCGCTGCCTGTCGGCCAAGCGTACTCGAACCAGTGGCCCAGCGGCCTGCGCCTGAAGCTGGTGTCGCTATGGGCGAGAACCCTGCTGCGGGCGAGAACCCTGCTGCGGGCGAGAACCCTGCTGCGGGCGAGAACCCTGCTGCGGGCGAGAACCCTGCTGCGGGCGAGAACCCTGCTGCGGGCGAGAATGTCGCAGCATCGGCGCTTGAGCCTAGCGCGGTAGATGCGGTGGTCCCGGAGTCGCTCCCAACCACTCCGCCGCGGAACGTGATCTTCATGATCGGCGACGGGATGGGGCCGGTGCATGAGCGAGCGGCCTCGCTCTATCTGCACGGCGAGCCGGGTCGGCTCCGCATGCATGCGGCCCCCGTGACGGGAACAATGACGACCTTTGCGGCCGATGCTGAGATCACCGACTCAGCGGCATCGGCGACAGCGTTCGCGACCGGACACAAGGCAAACTACGAGGCGGTAGCAGTGCATCCGGAGACGGGAGCGCCGATGCGAACCGTACTTGAGGACTTTCAAGCGGCTGGCTTTGCGACCGGTCTCGTCACGACTTCGAGAATCTCGCACGCGACCCCGGCGGCCTTCGTGGCTCACGTCCCGACCCGCTACGATGAGCGCGCCATCACGGAACAGCTGCTTGAGCGACGGCCCACGTTGATCTTCGGAGGGGGCACTCCAGGCCTGACTCAGCGACGCCTGGAGGCTGCTGGTTACACAGCGACGAGCGATGAGGCGGACATGAATCGTTTACAACCTGACGAGTCACCGTGGGCCATGATTTACGGGCGGGACCACCTGCCCTACGTGTCCGATGGCCTTGGCTCTGCCCCCGAATTGGCGGAGATGACCGAGATCGCGCTGCGACTGCTTGAGAACTCGGAGCCGGGTTTCTTCTTGATGATCGAGGGGGCACGCATCGATCACGCGTCACACAACAATGATTTCGATCGGATGATCCAGGAGATGGTGGGATTCGACGAAGCGCTCGGCGTTGTGCTTGGGTGGATGCGGGAGCGAACGGACACGCTCGTCCTTCTCACATCGGACCACGAGTGCGGTGGATTGGAGATCGTCGGTACGGCGCCACCGCTTGAGGCCTCGGACGTCACTTGGTCCACGACGGGACACACGGCGGTGCCAGTGAACTACTACGCATGGGGACCCTTTGCTCAACGCGCGACGTCCATCGGCGACAACGTGGACGTTCATCCGGTCATCCGCTGGCCCCTCGAATGAGCGTGGTGCGCTAGTCCTCGTCGACGGTCATTTCGGCGCCAGGCAACCGAGCGACCGCGCGGCGGAACGACTCAATCGTCCCGTCGACGCTGAATGCCAGCGAATTGGGGAAAGTCAGGTTGATCGTCCGAACCGAGAGTTCGACGGTCTGTCCGGGCGACTCAAGAAACTTCAAGACGTCACGGCAGGTCTGGAATCGGTCAACCGGATGCTTCTGCAGACACTTCGTGACGAAGATATCGAGGTCGGCGGGGATTCCCGGAACGAATTCCCGCGGTGAGGGGATCGGTGCCTGCACGTGCTTACGCTGCACTTCTGACTTGGTCTTTCCGGTGAACGGCCGTTCGCTCGTAAGCATCTCGAACGCCAAGATACCGAGATTATAAATGTCGGTTCGCAGGTCGAGCGCGTCGCCTCGCGCCTGCTCGGGGGACATATAGTAGGGGGTCCCGAGCACAATATCGGCGTCTTCGTTGAGCAACGCCTCCATCCGGTTCACCTTGGCCAAGCCGAAGTCCATCAGCTTCACATGTCCGCGCTCGTCGAGAGCCACGTTCGATGGTTTCACATCTCTGTGAACGACTCCGTTGGAGTGGGCGTAGTCGAGGGCTTCCGCGACCTGTTTGAGGATCCCGCGAACCTTGCTGTAACCGAGGGCGCCTTCTTGTTCGATGATCTGCGAGAGGTCGGGGCCTTCCAACTTCTCCATGACGATGAAGAAGGTCGCGTAGGCCTCCTCCATATCGAACACCTTCACGATGTTCGGATGGTCGAGGTTCGCGATGATTTTACCCTCGTTTCGGAAACGCTCCGCGAAGTTTCGTCGATGAACGAGCGCGTGGGAGAGCATCTTCACCGCAACGGGCCGTTCTAAGTCGGGGTGCTTGCCCTCGTAGACGACAGACATGCCTCCGCGCCCAATCTTTCGGACGAGGTGGTACTTGCCCACCTTCCTGATGCCGCCTTGTTCCATGAGCCGTTCGCCGAGGACCTCCGTAAGGAACGACGCGACATCCGGGCTCTCATCGATGAGGTCGAGAATCGCGGCCCCAGGGATCGAGGCGAGCGTACAGTTCGACATCGCGAAGACGTCGGCCGATCGCGGTTCGTCCGTTAGTACCGACATTTCGCCGAAGAAATGCCGCTCCGGCAGACGCGCGCGGAACCGAGTTCGACCGTCGGCATGTTCGACCGGTACAGCGACTTCACCTGTGACGATTACATACATGCAGTCGCCAGGCTCACCTTTGCGCACGATCTGGTCGCCCGAATAGTAGTCCTCCATCTCAATCTCGGACACCAGCCAACCCATCGCGGAAGGGCTCAGTGTGTCGAAGGGGGGAACCTCCGAGAGGAACTCAGCTAGGTGCATCTGTTGCCTGATGAAGAGGCGATCGCTCCGACGAGAATATGCGGAAGGGCGCGGGATCACAATCGGCACGAACCCGTCAGACTTCGACCTAGCGCCTTGCACGGGCCAGGATGTCACCCCATGCTCTACCGCTTAGTAACAACCGGAGACCGCTTGAAACGCGAATCAAGTCATCAGGCTTCAATCGAGCTCGCCACGCGCGCGTTCTCCCTAATCGTCGGCAAACCGGTCGTCTCCGTGATCGTCTGCCTGGCGGCAGCGTTCGGGTTGGCTGCGTTCTCCGAGGTCGATATCGACACCCGGCTCGAGATTTGGTTCCTCGACGGCGATGAGTCTGTCGAGACTTACCACGCCTATACCGACCTCTTTGAATCCGACGAGTTTATCGCTATCGCGATCATCGCGCCGGACGTCTTCACTACCGAGGTGCTCCTTCAGGTGGAGGAGCTGGGGAACGCACTCGGCGAGCTAGAGGCCACGACCGAGGTGGTCAGCGTAGCGACCGCAGAGCAGGTTATTAACGACGGCGCCTCGCTCTCGGTCCGGCCGCTCTTCGAAGAGGTGCCAACCGAGGTGCAGGACTTGGAGGCGCTGCGCATCCTTGTTCGTGAAGACCGTCTTCTCGTCGACCTAGTTGCGGCGGATGATGGCTCCACCGTCATCCTCGTGCAACACACCCCCTTCGATGACCTGCGCGATAAGTCCGCATTCGCGATCTCAGCGCGCGCCATCGCGGGTGAGGTGCTCGGGGACACGGAGTTTCGAGCGGCGGGGAACGCCTTCGTCGAGGAGGCGCTGCAAACTTACACCATCCGGGACATGATGATGCTCGCGCCGATGACGGCGATCGTGATCTTCATCATGACCTTCGTCCTCTTTCGCAATCTTTGGTGCACCGTCGTCCCTACCGCGGTGGTCGCGCTGACCTTGATGAGCACGATTGGTCTGGCCGGTATGTTCAGCGTGAAGCTCAACATGATCACCACGATCATTATGCCTCTGGCGATTGCGGTTGGCGTGGCGGACTCTGTCCACCTCATCTCCGGATATCGAGAGCGGTTAGGCTGGGGACTTGAGCGAGAGGAGGCGCTCCGAAGCGCGTGGCTCGAACTCTACTATCCGTGCGTCGTGACGACTCTCACCACGGCGACAGGTCTCGCGTCTCTCCTGGTGGCGAACCTTACGCCAATCCGGCAGTTCGGCTGGATGGGCGCGCTGACGGTGCTCTTCGCGCTGGCGTACACGCTCGTCCTCGTGCCCGCGTTCTTCTCATTGGTCCCGACCCCGTCGGCGACCGTGGACGAGAAGAACACGGTGATGACTCGGGTGCTGGGTGGCGTCGCGATGTTCTCCTGGAACCACAGCAAGTTGGTTCTTGGAATCGTCGGAGGGTTGATCGTCTTCTCTATCGTCGGCGCGACCAAGATCGAGGTTGGCGCTGACTTCTCCGCGTACTTCAAAGCCGACGACCCGCTCTTCCAGGACTCGCGCTTCATCGACGCAAACCTCGGTGGCACCGGCTCAATCGATCTCATGCTCACAGCGGACGATATCCGTGCCCCTGAGGTTCTGCACGCGATGGAGGAGTTCGAGACGCTGATGCTCGATAACCCGGCCATTCTCTCCATCGAGTCCCCTGCTCGGCTGGTAAGGACCCTGCACGAGAGGTGGGTTGGCGACCCAGATTACTACCGCTTGCCGGGAACATTGGCTGGCGCCGCGCAACTCTTGGCGCAAACCGAAGGGACCGACGTCCACGAGCGACTGATGCTGCTGGACTACCAGACGGCCCGAATCAGAGGACGAGTTCGCGCCTCAGACTACCGGGACCTCGTGCTCAGCATGGAGCGCATTGAGGCCGAGACCGCAGCGATCTTTGAGGGTGTAGCAGACGCGGAGATCACCGGGATAGGGAAACTCGTCACCAAACTCGACAGCTACATCGTGTCGAGCCAAGTCCGCTCTTTCCTGCTCGCGTTCGCGACAGTCGCGCTGCTGCTTGGGCTCTTCTTCCGGTCCGTTAAAATCGGGATTTGGGCCATGGTCCCCAATGGGCTCCCGATCATCATGGTGCTCGGGTTTATGGGATGGATGGGCGTGATGCTCGACGTCGCGACGGTCATGGTGGCCTCCATCATGCTCGGATTGGTCGTAGACGATACGACCCACTACCTGGCTCGCTATCGGCTTGAGTGGCGAGCGCTCACACAAGAACAGCGGCTCGACCCTGATGAGCGCGCCAAGGCAGCGCTGCGAACCGGAGTCGGGACAGGCAGGGCGATCACCACCACAAGCCTAATTCTGGCCTGCGGATTTTGGGTCTCGCTCTTCGCGTCGTTTCAGCCGAACATCAACTTTGGGTTGATGGGAGGCGCCGCCACGATCATCGCGATGGTCTGCGACCTGGTCGCGCTCCCAGCGGTGATCAACCTTTGGCCGATGCGGCCAGACCAGGACTAACTGCCTACGCTTTACGTAGAGGTCCTGTCCGTCGGAAGCCCGTGCGGGGAGCCGACTCGTTGGCCCGCTCAGGGGTCAGCTGTTGAAGGGCCTCAAACAAGCGTGCCGGGTCGGCTTCCTTGGAGAGTTCGCTGAGTTCGTCGAAGAGCATGAGCATCGTGTGGTCAAAAGGCGGTGCATGTAGGACATACCCATTCCTCGACTATGACGCGAATTCTCGACGGTCAGCGAAACACGAACGACGCTACGAACTCGGTGAGCTCTTCGGCCTGCTCCTGAATCGCCGGCGCGGGGCCCGTGCACTTTAGGAAGTAGGGGGCGGGCTCGGTTGAGAAGACAGCGCCAAAAAGGCCGTGATTCTGAAAGGTCTCCCCGGGTCCGTTCATCTGTGCGTTCGGTGCGTTGAACGTGCCGGTGACCTGCAGGAACTCCACATTTATGCCGCTGACGTCCATGTTCATTCGCCTCGCAGCGTCGGCTGAAGGGGTGCCGTCGGGCTGTTCAAACTGCCCTAACCAGCGCTGAAAATTCGCGTCTACGCTTCCGCCGCCTGGAAACGAGAAGAGGGCGCAGATGGCCTCGCCAGGGAGAACCCACTCTGCGACTCTCATCGACGACGAAGGAGGCCGGCTCGTCCAAGTGTCCGGGGTGACGTATTCAACGCCAGCGACTGACGCGGTACCTGCTTCGGCCGCCAACTCTTCGGCTCCCTCGATCGGTCCAGGTTCGAGGACGACCGGGTCGCCGGTTGGTGGGAGGCCATCCAGGAGATCGTCTGATGTCGGCGGGCAAGCCAACAGCAAGGCAGAAAGGGAGAGCAGGAGATACTTCATTGAACGTCCACTTATTCGGCGACAGCCTACTTGTCGGGCTTGACGTACTGGCTGAGCAAATCCGATGCGCGGCGCGAGCCGACCTCTCTGGTCGTATCGGGCGCAACGGGCTTTTCTGAGCCCTCAGGCTCGGCCTCCGGAACCGTGTCACGCGAGCCCGTGTAGGCATCTAGAAGAGCACCCACAGCGGCGGCTCCCATGTCTACGGTGGCTCCTGCGGGTGGTGTCACGAGCGCTGGCTGGGCCAAGGGAGTTTGGGCCTCCTTACGCGGAGTAGACCCTCCGGCGGCCGGACTGCTGCCGGGAGTGTCTGACCGGTCGCGGATAAAGTCGCGCAACACAGCCGTCGCGTGGGCGTCATCGACTTCCATCGTGTCAGGTCCGAGGTCGGGATACTCTTGTGCCCGTGTCGGCGGAGCGCCTGCGACCGGTGGAGGCGGTGGTGCCTGTTCTTGCGCGGGCAGCGGTGTCAGGGCGAGGTCGCTCGACGGCCGGGTGTTGGCTTGAGCGCTGGGAGGGGCGAAGCTGGCGAGCAGCCGGTTGGAGTGATGGTTCGAAACCTCTCTCGTTGGGCTTTGTAGGGCCGCGACCGGCCGGGCGTCCGGTGCCGTGTCGGCGAGCGCTTCGAAGTTCACAGACGCCGGGGAGCCGAACATCGTCCTGCCGTGGTCCGGAAGCGGCGCGTGCTCGTCTCTCGGCGGTGGTGTCAGGTTGTCGTTCCCAACCTCTCCCGCCAACGAAACCGCTAGAGTTCGGATCGAGTCCAGCGCGGCGTCAGCATCGCCGTGGGAGTAGTTTCGAAGCGCCGAAAATCCGGCGTTCTTCGCATCTGGGAAGCTGCTTACTGGCCTCGGCGCCACATGCCTCGGCGCCTCAGAGTCCTCCGACGACTCAGGTCGTCGCAGCTCAGGGGGCTGCTCGCGTTGGAGAGCCCGTGGAGCCTGCGCGGGTGGTGTTGGAGGTGGAGTGACTGCATTAGAGGCTCCTACTTGAGGAGTCATGGCAGCTGCCCCGTGGAGCTCGCCGGCGCCGATAGCCACGCGAATTCGTCTGGCTTCCCCGCTCTCGGTGACCCCGGAGGTTCGCTCAACGACTGCGCCGAGCTTCGGCTTGCGTCGTACGATCGCACGGCGCGGCGGAGCCGACTCACCGGAGAGGTACGCGGCCAAAAGGTCTTCCGTGCCTACTCCCGATGCTGCAACTGGTCGCGGTGTCGGCTTGGCCGAGAGGTAGTTGCTCAGCAGGGAGTCTAGGCCACCCTGATTGTCCATTGGTGCCAGCGGGGTGGCAGACTTCGCGGCTTGCGGAGCGCGTGGGGGGCGCGTGATTTGGGTTGCAGGCTCGGCCGGTTTCGGGAGTGCGGCTTGTTCGGGCAGTGGCAGTGGCTCGGTGGCTTGTACCGGTTTGGGCACTGGCAGCGGCTCGGCGAGCCGAAGAGGTTCGCTCGCTCGGACCGGCTCGGCGACTCTTTCTGGTTTGGGGAGTGGGACTGGCTCCAAGACTGGAACCAGAACAGGGCCTCGCTCGCTAGAGGCCGTATGAGCGGCCTGCGGAGGAGAGCTGAAAGAGGCTTCCGAGAGTAGTTCCAGGATCGAGTCCAGCTCAGAGGAGTCCGAGAGTGACCGCGCTCGCGACCCTTCTCGGTGAGCTTCTGAGGGGTCGAGCCGGGGTACCGAGTCAAATTTAGGGGCGTCGAACTCTCCTTTCCGGGTTCGCCGCTCGCGTGGGACCTCTGGTACCTCAGTTGGGGCCGACTCAATTGGCTTGGCCTGCGTCGGAGGCCT
>JBLHWZ010000236.1:0-8924 GCA_047629415.1 Bradymonadia bacterium
GGCTCTTCGGGCTTCGGCTCTTCGGGCTTCGGCTCTTCGGGCTTCGGCTCTTCGGGCAGGGCACTCGCTTGTGCGAACACCTGATGCTCGTGTTCGTCCTCGGCTACAACCGCTGGCACCGCACGTGTTTCAAGCTTGAGTTCATCGACCTGAATTGCGGTTAGGCGTTCCGTCGCGGGTTTTCCAGCCAGTCTGGCAGCATCTTTTGCCATCGCGATCGCCGAGGAGAACACCGGGACATCAAATGCCGGCTTCCAAGCCCCAAAGCCCGCGTTCCATACGTATGCCTCGTCGCCGACCTTACCGGCTGCGAACATCGTGAGAAGTGCTTCTTCCTCTACCGGCCCGGATGAATCACCGTTGACCGAATAGAACCAATCAACCCTGGATTGAGCGGGCGCGGGCGCCTGACTAGGCGTTGGCCTGCTCACTCGTGCCGGTTCCTTTACGGTAATCACATTGCCGCATTTCTTGCAGCGGATCCGCAGGATCTTACCGAGGACCTTCTTGTCGTCGATGTGATAGCGAGCACTGCACGCGTCGCAGACGAACTTCATCTAGAGTTCCAATCCGAGTAGGTGAGCGCGCGTATCCCATACCCTGTTCAGGCTTGCGACACTTCGTCGGTCCGCCTCCCACTTTTCCCAAACATGCTCGCTGTGTTCCGCCATTTGAGCTCGGGGAGGGTGTTGGATTCAAGGAGCTCACTAACCCTGTCCGGGCCGTGCTGCTCGCGCGGAGGCGGATATTAACACTGGCAATGTGCACCGGCAAGTGCCCGGTAAGTGCCCATTGTGTAAGCAATTGTCGGATAGTGTCCGCTCCCCTTTGCCCGCACCGAACTGGATCTCCGAGGACCCGCATAATACCCTGGCGTATCGTGAGTTCAGAGAACCTAAAAGCGCCGCTCTCCCCGGAGAAGCGAATCAAGATTGGGGCAGTCGTAGTCTACCTCCTCACGGCGTTCCTCTCGCTAGCCTGGGGAAGTTCGTACGATCTGTTCTACGAGGTGGGATTGCGCGCCGATATTGGCGTCGGGCAAACCGGCGAAGGAAGCACCTTTGTGACTGTCGCAAACAATGGGCCCATCGCCTGGACGAATGTCCGGGTTCTAGTCGACGGGCAGTGGTTTGTTCGTGTGGACTCGCTGCCACCGGGCGCTCAAACAGACGCCCGTCTCCGAGAATTTGAGAACGCATTCAGGCTGCCGAGGCCGCCCAACGTGTTCTTCTGGGAGCAGGTAGGTCCGGAACCTGAGCCGTCGTTCGCGGTGCCCAATTATCGCCCAAGTACGGTTGAAGTAAGGTGCGACCAGGGTGCAGTCGAGGCGAGCGTCTCGTTCTAATGGGCATCGAACCGGCTCGACCGAAGGTGGGAGCCTATCTTCACGTGCCTTTCTGCCGCCGGAAGTGCCCCTACTGTGACTTCGCGATCACGGTTTCGGCGCGACCACCGCTCGATGCCTATCACGAGGCATTACGTCGCGAAATCGATGATCGCGCCAATGATGGGATAGGACGGCAGCTGCATTCCGTCTATTTCGGTGGTGGGACGCCGTCTCTCTCGTCGGCGGAGGCTCTCGTTGAGACACTTAGGCATGTTGGGGGACGATTCGACGGTGTGCCCAAGGAAGTGACGCTGGAGGTGAACCCAGAGGACGGCCGCGCGCTAGATTACGGCGCTCTTCTTCGCGGAGGCTTCACGAGGCTGAGTTTTGGCGCCCAATCGTTTGATTCGGAGGTGCTCGAACTCCTCGGCAGAGCTCACACCGCGGAGCAAATTCGTGAGTGCGTCCTGGATGCGTCGAACGCCGGATTCGAGGCGCTCTCTATTGATCTCATCCACGGGGTCCCAGGTCAGTCCCGTCTCCGTCTGGAGTCGGACTTGAGCGAGATTGCCGATCTCGGTCAGCTTGATCACGTCTCGATCTATGAACTGACAGTCGAGCCAAAGACTAGCTTTGCGAGGAGGCGCGCTCGGGGCGAGTTGCGGGAACTGACCGAAGACGCCCTCGCAGACGAGCTTGAGTTGATCACAACCTCACTCAATGCCGCTGGGTTCGCTCGTTACGAGATCAGCAGCTACGCGAAGCCTGGCGCTGAAGCGGTACACAACGCCGGATACTGGGACGGTACCGAGTACCTCGGGTTCGGTGTCGGCGCCCATTCGTTCCGACTCGATGGTGACCGGGCGCTGCGGCGGGTCAACGGCCGCTCGACAAGGCGCTACCTTGAGGACCACAGCGAAGAATCCGAGACGGTAGTGTTAACTCGCAGTGAGCACCTCACGGAGCGTCTGCTTGTGGGTCTGCGCACGACGCTAGGCGTTGATCTCGCGGAGCTACGCTCGTGGGCAGGCGCCGAAGTCCAGCGTCTGGAACTCCTCTTTGACGGTTGGAGAACCCGCGGCCTCGTTTGGCTCGATGGCGACCATCTAAGGCCCACAGACGCCGGACTCCTGGTAGCGGACGCGCTAGCAGCCGATGTGGTCGACATACTTCTGTAGATGTATCGGTCCTATGGGTTGGCGAGTTCATCACCATTTTGCTAGGAGCGCAGAATCTACCATCCCGCAGAGTTGGCCCGATGACCGCACCTGAGAACAACGACGAACTAGACGAACTCTTCATCGAGGAAGAGGAAAGCGTCCAAACCGCCGCAGATGACTCCGACCAGGACTCGTCTGCCGGTGATACAGCCGACGAAGAACTAGACGAACTCTTCATCGAGGACGATGACGAGGAGGATGACGAGGAGGATGATGGGATCGCTGCCGATCCGATGCAGGCGCGTATCGACGAGCTCGAGGCGGAGTTAGAGGCTGCGAAAGCAGAGGCGGCCGCAAATCACGAGCGTTTGGTGCGGAAGGCCGCAGACCTCGAAAATGCTCGGCGTCGGCACCAGCGCGAGAAGGAAGATCTCGCGAAGTACGCTGCTGAGTCCGTATTAAAGGATGTCGTCCCAGTGTTGGATGATCTGCAGCGTGCCGTCGATCATGCGACGACGTCGGAGGCCGGTGACATGGCTACCCTTTTGGAGGGCTTGGACATGGTCTCGCGGAAGTTCGAACAGACCATCGCACGGCGTGGGGTCAAGGCGGTCGAGTCGATGGGCAAGCCGTTTGACCCTCAGTTTCATGAGGCGATTCAGCAACGCCCCGATGATACGGTGCCCCACAACACGGTCGTGCAGGAGTTTCAGCGTGGGTACACGATTCACGATCGGCTCCTTCGCCCGGCAATGGTTGTAGTGGCACAGGGCGGCCCCCCGGCGGAAACTGTTCAGCGCCCCGCAGAGGTTGCCGAGCCGAGCAATGTAGCAGATGATGAAGTGTCGGATGGCGAGGCTTCGCCGTCGGACTCCATTCCTGGTTCCTCAGACGCCTAGTCCGAATCCCCAACGCCCCCCGCTCACCCCATGTCGCGAGTTATCGGCATCGATCTCGGCACGACGAACTCTTGCGTCGCTGTAACTCTCGAGAATGAAACGCTTGTCATCGCTAACAGCGAAGGAAGCAGGACAACTCCGTCCGTCGTCGCGCTGACCGAGGGCGGCGAACGTCTCGTAGGCCAGCTAGCGAAGCGGCAGGCAGTCACGAATCCCGAGCACACGGCAGTCGCGGTCAAGCGACTGATCGGACGTCGCTTCGACGATGAGTACGTCCAGAACGCAGCCAGCTCAGTCGCTTACGAGATAGTAGCGGCTGAGAACGGCGACGCCGCGGTGAAGTTGCGCGATCGCGTGTTCAGCCCTCCAGAGGTGAACGCGCACATCCTCCGCAAGATGAAGCAGACAGCTGAGGACTTCGTCGGCGAAGAAGTGACGGAGGCGATCATCACGGTCCCGGCTCACTTCAACGACGCTCAGCGCTCCGCGACGAGGGATGCAGGTCGAATCGCAGGACTGGATGTCCTTCGTATCATCAACGAGCCAACAGCTGCTGCACTGGCCTACGGCGTGCAGACCGAAAAGGACGGCGTCTTCGCCGTTTACGACCTCGGGGGCGGCACTTTCGATGTGACGATCCTGCGAGTCGCGGGCGGTGTGTTCGAGGTCGTCTCTACCAGTGGTGACAACTACCTCGGCGGCGAGGACTTCGACCGTCGTATCGTCGACCACTTGGCCGAGCAGTTCCTTGAGGAGCACGGCGTTGACCTGCGCAAGGACCGAATGGCCCTCCAGCGTCTTCGGGAAGCAGCAGAGAAGGCAAAACATGAGCTGTCGAGCCGCGCATCCACCGATATTAACCTCCCGTTTATCTCTTCCGTAGAAGGGGGCGGGCCCGTACACCTCGCTCGAGAGATGAACAGGGATCAGCTCGAAACGCTAGTAACAGACTTGATCGATCGATCGATCCTGCCGTGTCGCGATGCGCTCAAGCAAGCCGGACTGAGGACGAAGGACATCGACGAGGTAATCCTCGTCGGTGGAATGACTCGTATGCCCCTCGTGCGCCAGCAGGTGGCCTCGTTCTTCGGAAAGGAGCCGTCCACCGGCGTCAATCCAGACGAGGTCGTAGCGATCGGCGCAGCTACGCAGGGCGGCGTTCTTCGCGGCGAGGTGGCAGAGGTTCTCCTCCTAGACGTGACACCGCTGTCGCTCGGAGTTGAGACGCAGGGTGGGGTCTTTACGCCCCTCATTTCTCGGAACACTACGATTCCAGTCACGGTGAGCGAGGCATTCACAACCGCTGTCGACAATCAGCCGTTCGTTGAAGTGCACGTTCTTCAAGGGGAGCGGCCGCTGGCAGCTGACAACACGTCGCTCGCGCGGTTTGAGCTACTCGGCCTCCCGCCGGCGCCGCGCGGCGTCCCTCAGATCGACGTGTCGTTCCATATCGACGCGAACGGCATCGTCGAAGTCACGGCTAAGGATCTCGGAACGGGGCGCGCACAGCAGGTGCGGGTCAACGCAGCTGGCGGACTCGACGAAACTGAGATCGAGCGTCTTATCGGCGAAGCGGATGCTTTCCGTGATCAGGACGCTGAGGCGAAGGAGGTTGCGGAGCTCCGCAATCGTGCCGCTGGCCTGATGTACACCACTGATCGTAGCCTCGATGAGTACGCAGACTACTTCAGTGACGAGCAAATTGTTGCGATCGAGGATGCGCTAAACTTCTGCAAGGAAGTGCTCGATCGAAAGGGGGCAGCAGACGAATTGCACGCCGCGATCGTTCGGCTGGAAGATGCGGCGTACCAACTCGCCGACGCGATGTACTCGGCGGTAAACTCCGATAACGCGGAGGGGTAGTCCCGCCGCGATGGCTAGTCAGACTTACTATGAGATCCTCGGACTCCGTCGAGGCGCCGATCCCGACGTCATCAGGACAGCGTATCGCTCACTGGCGCGTCGCTATCACCCGGACCAGAATCCGGGAGATCCGTCGGCTGAGGAGGCATTCAAGGCCGTCGCCGAAGCCTATCGTGTCCTTAGCGATCCAGAGTCGCGCCACGCCTACGACAGCTTTGGTATCGTTCCGCCTGGCGCCGCCTACGCCAGCCTGCAGGTACGTCCGAAGCGGGGCGTTCTGGACCTCGTGAGAGAGGTGGCCAAAGCAGCTGCGAGGGCAATTCGTAGGGGCGACGACATTCGGCTGGACGTTGGATTGAGCTTCGCCGATGCGGTCAGAGGTTCTCATCGGGTCCTCGAGCTGCCTCGCCGAAACAAGGCCGGGCGAATCGCAGCGCGCCGCCTTCGATTTGATCTGCCGCCCAATCTTATGGACGGCAAAGTCTTGCGCTGGCCTGGAGAGGGAGCTCCAGAGAAGGGCGGAGGTCGGTCCGGTGACCTCTACCTAACAGTAGCGGTTACTCCGCATGAGCTTCTGCGGGTCGATGGCGCCGACATCATTTGCGAGCTGCCTCTAGCGCTGCACGAACTCATGGCCGGAACGGCAGTCAGCGTGCCCACGATTCACGGACCGGAGGTTCTTACTGTTCCCCCGAACAGCTGGATTGGCGACAAACTGCGGATCTCAGCAAAGGGGGTCACGGGCGGGCGAATCGGGGATGCTGTGTTTCACCTGTCACTGCTTCGGCCCCGCTCCGGCCCCGATTTCGAGGAGCTAGCGGCGCAACTCTACGCGGGCCAACCGCGCTCGCCGAGATTTGTGAGATGTCTCGTTGAATCGGCAGGGTGGCGTGATGAGGAGTAGACTGCTGCTGGTGGTAATCGGAGGGTTGCTCCTAACGAATGCTTCGGACTCGTCGGCGCAGCGAATGGATGAGCGTCCGATGGTCGCATTCCTCGCGCCAAGATCGGGAGACTTCGAGCACATTGGCGCCCGCGCTTCGTCAGCTGTGTCGATGGCGGCCACGCAGTTCGGTGTTGCGCGCATTGAGTCGTTCGACACCGAAGAGGGAGCCGCCGAGGCCTATCAGAATGCTGTGGGTGCGGGCGCGGTGGCGATCATTGGGCCGATCGGAGAACTGGAGTCGCGAGAGGTGATCGCGGCATCCGACCCTAACGGCCCGCCGATCTTCCTCCTTTCCAGCGTGCAGGGCATCGAGGCCGAAGGAGACCACGTGTTTCGTATGCGGACGAGTCCGGCCGATCAGACAGAGGCCATCATCGGACACGTACTCGCGACAACGGAGATGACGGACTTTGCGGTCTTGGCGCCTGACGACTCTTACGGAGACGAAGCAGTCCTGGCCGCGCTGCGCGCAGTCTCGGCGTTCGGCGGTGTCCTGAATCGAGTCGTGCGTTACGAGGCGGAAGAGCCGGACGCATCGGACGCCGTTGCTACCTTGGTCGGCGAGAGGACGGACCGACTATCGGTTCCGACAAGCCCTTGGAGGACGCCACCGAGCGTGAGTGTCCGGTCGTCCGGCGGTGACCGAAGTCGGCCGCACGCACTCTTGATCCCCGACTTTGGATCCCAGGTGGCATCTCTCCTGCCATACCTCGAATTCCATGGATGGATTGGGGAGAACGGTGGGGCCGATGTCGCTTTGCTGGGACTCTCCGGGTGGGCCGGACTTGCGATTGAGGCCGCCGGCGATCTGGCAGCGAGCGCGCAGATCACTCAAGTCTACAGTTCGGACGACTTTCGCGGGCTCGCTGAGGGATTCGCGCTCGAGTACGAGATTCGGTTTGAGCGGGCACCAACGGAGTTCGACGCTCAAGTGTTCGACGCGGCGACATTTGTAATGGAGCTACTTCATTTTGGTCCGGAAACGCTCGGGGATCGGGCGTTCGCGCGCGATGACTTTGCGGGCGTATGTGGCGAGGCGTGGCTGAGCGGGGAGGGCGCCCTGATTCGCGTTCTCGGGTTGTGGGAGATGGACGGCCTCGGGCAGCTTTATCCCATCGACTCGATTCGTCCGCCGCGTGAAGGAGCACTCCGATGAGTGGCGAGGAGGGTCAAGCCCCAGCTTGGACTGCCCGGCACTTCCTGCTGATTTTTGCGACGCTATGCACCACGTTTTACGCGGGATTGCAGGCAAATGGCGGGTATCATCTTTGGCGCCAGTTACGCTCCATCCCGGGGATGCCTCAGGTGCCTGAGCTACGGTTCTTAGCCGTGCGAGAGGCTTGGGTTCCGGCGGTTCTCTTCTCGGCGTCACTCTTCGCGATCCTCTTCGCGCACGAGATGGGCCACTACTTGACTGCCCGCCGCGCAGGGCACCGGCCAACGCCGCCGTTCTTCATTCCATTCTTGCCGCCGTTCGGCACTCTCGGAGCGGTGCTGATGCTCGAGGAGCGCCGGATGCCATCGGGAACACTGATGCGGATCGCGGCGTTCGGTCCGTTCGCGGGTCTCATCGTCGCGATCCCAGTTTGCGTCCTCGGCCTCCAGATGAGTTATGTCTTCGAACTGAGCGAGTCCTTCGAAGGCGCCACCTTCGGAACCTGCCTGCTCTTTCGCGGCCTCCAGTGGCTGCTGCACGGGCCGTTGGAAACCGGTCATGACGTCATGCTGCATCCAGTAGCCCTCGCCGGATGGGTGGGCTGCCTGATCACCGGTTTGAATATGCTGCCGTTCGGGAATCTCGACGGCGGGCACGTGGCCTACGCGCTCTGGGGCAAACGCTACAATAGGTGGGTACGTCGTGCTTTCTTCATTGCTGCGGCCCTGCTGCTCGCGCTAGGTCCCCAGCTGCTCTTCTTTGGCCTCTTCGTCTACTTCGTTGTCGGGCTTCAGCACCCTGAGATGACGACGGATGGCGTCGCAACTGGGGGAGACCGATGGATCGGGCGGATTGCGTTGCTAGTCTTTGCTCTAACGTTTACCCCTAGGCCGATTCACGTGACGTGGGCTGAGTTTTTCGCCTTTTTACCAGGGTTCTCCTGATGCAAATCGTGTGCGAACGCTGCGGAAAGACTGGACCTGCGGCCTCGATCGAGGCGGCAGGTGCGGTGATCACGGTCACGTGTGGGGGCTGCGGTCACGCGATCTCCATGGGAGGAACGACTTCCGATTCGAGCCTGCCGGCGGAGTTACCGAAGCCCGAGAATCTGCCCCCGAATAAGTGCCCGAAGTGCGGCCACCGTCAGCACGATACTGTCGCGTGCCACAAGTGCGGTTTGGTCTTCGCGAATGCGCGACGTGGCTCTCGGCCATGGGAGGCCGCTCCCGACGGAAAGGAGCAGGCGGTTGCGCGCGCCGAGAAGCTCTGGGAGACCGTCGAATCCTCCCCGTCAGCCGACAATCACGCAGCATTTGTGGACCACGCGCGGCAGACCGGAATATCGGCTTGGGCCTCCATGCGATACCGGCATTGGATGGCTGACCATCCAGCAGATCAGCTCGCTCAAGGTCACATGGACTCAGTCGTTGCCGACGCTCAGGCGATCGCAAGTGCACTATCGGGCCCGGGTACGGCGAGCAGCTACGCTGCGAATGCGAAGCGTGTTCGCGTCTTTCTGATGGTCATTCTGACGATTCTCTTCGGAGGGATTCTCTACCTCGGCACCAAGATG
>JBLHWZ010000237.1:0-8915 GCA_047629415.1 Bradymonadia bacterium
AGTGCGATGCGACGGTCTTTGATCACGCGAAACTGAGCTTGGCGACCGCCGAACGCGCTAGCTGCGTCGAAGCCAGCTTCGTGGGCGCTGATCTGGAGGGGGCAAACTTCGCCTGGGCCATCCTGCGGGGAGCGAAGCTAAACAAGGCAGACATCCGCGAAGCGGTCTTCGATGCCGCCGACCTCTCGGGAGCCGACCTCGCAGACTGTGATCTCCGGGGCGCCAGCTTCAGGGGGGCGAATCTCAAGGACGCCAACCTTGCCCGGGCCGACCTCAGGGGCGCGGTGTTCACGGACGCGGAACTCGCCCGATGCGACTTCTCCGACGCCGACGCGCGGGATGTACGATTCGCGCGAATCGAGCTAAATTGGGCGAACTTTGAGCGCGCAAACCTGATGGCAGCTGACCTTTCAGGGTGCTCCCTCAGAGGCGCCAAGCTGTCTGGCGCGAACATGCGAAACGCCATCCTGGACGACGCGGACCTGGGAGTGGCGGACATGAGCGGTGCTGCGCTGGTCGCGGCTTCGCTGAAGCGCGCCCGCCTTGAGAACACGGTTGCGACGGATTGCCAGCTGATGGGCGCTGATTTGACCGGCGCGCGACTGGCGGGCGCAGACTTCTCGAAGAGTGCCGCCCAGCGCGCTGTCTTTGCCCAAGCGCACCTGCAAGGGGCACGATTCTCATGGGCCAGCCTGGAGCGCGTCGACTTCACCGGCGCGGAGCTTCGGGATGCGAATTTCGATCACGCCGACCTCCGCAACGTTGTCGGTGCTCGTTTCGACTCGAACTCTGCTCGAAAGGCTAGGTTCGGGTATCGACCGGCTGATGCATGGTCGGTCCTTCGGGCGAGCTACACAGGTCCTCGCCTCCTCTTCAACGTGTTCCTCACTGTTTTCGCGGTCGCGCCGTACGCAGTTCAAGCGGGGCTCTGGTGGGTAGTGAACATCCTGCAGAATCGAGCCAATCTCGAGACAGAGAATGGCCCGGTCATGTGTGCCGTGGGAAGTTGCAGCGAGTGGCGCACCTTCGAACTCGTTCTTGGCCTGCACCGCGGCTGGTTGCCTGCGGCTTTGACCCTTGTTCTCATTGTCTACGCGGCACTTCGCGCTTACCTTACGCTTCGCGTCGCTCCGCTTCGCGAGGACGAAGAGCGCAGCGGCATCTTACCGGAAAGAGGGGAGTATGAGTCGCTGACCCGTCTCCATCGGTGGGTACGCTGGCTCTTCGTAGTGGCGCTCGCTTCGGTGACCTACCACGTGCTCTCCTGGCTCTGGCAGCCGGTAATGCTCCCTGTGTAGAAGCTGCGAATTCGAGTTCTCCAAAGATCTCCCAGACCGGCGGGTTTCGCTCCCGAGAACAACGGCTTGACCCGTTCTCTGCCTTCGCTATAGGTGCGTGTGATCTTTGCACCCAGAGAACTTCAATGCGATTCAGCCTTCTGCTTGCCGCCCTTCCCCTGCTCTTCTTTGTGGGGTGTAGCGAGGAAGCCCTGCAGTTCTCAAGCTGCGCTACCAGTGCCGAGTGCGCTACCGGGTTCACGTGCACGAATAGCTTCTGCGTCGCGTCCGAAGGACGTGGTGGCCCGACGGGCCGTGATACTGAAACCAACGGCGAAGTTGACGGCGACACTGGAAACACCGGCCTCGACGTCGGCCGCACGGACACAAACACGGGTGGCGACGTAGCGACACTTGATGTCCCAGTGTCACAGGACACCGGCGAATGTGTCCCGAACTGCGCAGGGCTGGCGTGCGGTGAAGACGGCTGTGGAGGGTCATGCGGCGTTTGTTCCGGCACCGAGTCCTGCGTCAGTGGGCAGTGCGAAGAGAGCGAAAGTGGTGGAATGACCTGCCCTGACGTCATCGGTTGCATCAACGAGAGCGACCAGTCTGAGAGCGCGATTCAAGCGTGTATCGGCCAGGGTACGCCTCCAGCACAGAGTCAGATCAACGACCTCGTTGGATGCATTCAGGTGAATTGCTCCGAGCCCGGCATGACTGACGAGGAATTCGGCGACTGTCAGCAAGCGTCATGCGGCGCCGAGATTTCGGCGTGCACGGGGGTTGGTACGGGTGGCGGAACCTGCAACTCCGTGATCGAGTGCCTTCTTGGATGCTCCGACACTCCGTGCGGTGACGCCTGCATCGAGATGGGGACACGTGAGGCCCAGAACGCCGCCATTGGTCTCTACAATTGTGTAATCGACGCGTGTCCTGACGGCACAGTGGACCAGTTCTACGAGTGTGCCGACTCGAACTGTGGTTCGGAGTCGACGGAGTGCAGCGCGAACTAGCTCCCTCGATAGGCCGAGAGGGCCCGCGCTAGATGCGTGGGCCTTTTCGGTTTTTGAGACGCCAAAGAACCCCGCCCGTTAGTGAACCGATAGGCGGCCCGGCCTTGCACAACCGCGGTCGAGCGGACCGTTCAGAGCGGCACGAACTGGGTGATTTTTCTTCACGATCCGTGTCTCGACGGGAATCCTCGCGCTGCGATCTGGGTTTGCCCGCCTTGTATCCACACGGAATTGACCTAATTTGCAGGGCACCACCGAGAGGACGCCGATGAAGATTCAATACAACGCTCCCGTAGTTCTGACTTTTGCGCTCATCTGCACTCTCGTGCTGTTGCTCGACGCCGTCGTTCCTGGCGATCTGATGATGTTCTTCACCGTCCCTGGGCACTTCTCAGGAGTGCTGGACATCCCAAGGCTCTTCACGCACGTGCTTGGACATGCCGGGGTAATGCACCTCTACGGGAACATGCTGCTTATCCTCCTGCTTGGTCCCATTCTCGAAGAGAAGTACGGAGCGATGCAGCTTTTGGGGATGATCGCGGCGACCGCTCTGGTGACCGGGCTTCTGAACATCGCATTCCTGGACTCGGGACTCCTCGGCGCGAGCGGAGTCGTCTTCATGATGATCCTTTTAAGTTCGATCACCAACGTCCGGGCGGGAATGATCCCTCTTACGTTCATTCTGGTTGTTGCGCTCTGGCTTGGGCAGGAAGTTTGGGACGCTATGGGCTCCGACTCCGTGTCACAGTTTGCCCATATCGTGGGCGGCGGATGCGGCGCGGCGTTCGGGTTTTTCGGTGGAGAGGCGAAGAAGAAGTCGCGCCAGGAATCAGTCAGCTCGTAGCTGAACCGTTGGAGGCCATCGGCGTTGGTAGATTCGCTCGACGCCTCCGAGTTGCAGCCGACCCGCGCGACCCCGCTTGTCGTGCATCGGACACGCCGACGGACCGAGCGTCGCAACCGAGTATGGGTGCGACGAGCCCGAGCACTCATCGAGTCCCGTCGTGATTCGCCAAATAATTTGCGCCTAGCTTGACTCGATTTTCCGGTCCAGTTAGCACGGCGGACTGCGTTCCCGACTATCTCAAAATGGATCCAAATGAACCGCCTACTCCTCCCAATCGCAACACTCGCGCTACTTTGCGCAGCATGCAGCGATGATGTGCCGACTGACCCCTCCACCACTGATCTCGGTGCCGACACGACTGACATCGGCCTCGACATCCCGATCGAAGAGGATGGCGGCGAGTGCGTCCCAGACTGCGCTGGTCGTGAGTGTGGCGACGACAGCTGCGAAGGTTCCTGTGGCGAGTGCGCCGCGAATAGCGACTGTACCGCTGGCGTCTGCGTCGACAACACGCCTGTTCAGATCGACTGTATCGCGATCATCCAGTGCATCAATCAGGCGACCACACAGCAAGACTTCAACGACTGCGTCGCTCAGGGAACCCCAGAGGCGCAGGACCAGATCAACGCCATTGTCGACTGCGTCCAGACCAACTGCGCAGACCCGGACCTGACTGAGGACGAGGCTTTGGCCTGCCAGCAGGAAGAGTGCTCAGCCGAGCTGAACACCTGCCAGGGCATCGGCGTCGGTAGCGAGACATGTGAAGAGGTTGTGGACTGCCTCCTCGGCTGCTCCACCGCAGACTGCCAGAACGCGTGCGTCAGCGCAGGCACTGAGGAAGCTCAGGACGAGGCTATCGCAGGCTTCAACTGTGCCGCTGAGATCTGCGGCGAGGTAGCGAGCCAGGAGGAGTTCTTCACCTGCTTCGAGGAGAACTGCCCCGAGGAATACAACTCCTGCTACGACATCTCCGTGGTCGAGGACCCGACCTGTGAAACGTACTGCGCGAGCATGGAAGACGCTTGTTCGGGAACGTACGTGGACGGGTCTGCTTGCCTCGCTTACTGCGAGACCGCTGGCGCGTTCCCGGCTGGAACCGCCGATGACACCTCCGGAAACACCATCGGCTGCCGTATCTACCACGCAGGCGTGGCGGCGGGCCTCGAGGGTGATGAGAACGCTACCCATTGCGGACACGCCGGTCCTTCGGGCGGCGACGTGTGTGGCACCTGGTGCGACAACTACTGTGACCTCGCACTGAACACTTGCGACGGCGACAACTCACTCTACGCAGACGGCGAAGAATGCCTCACCGCATGCGGCGAGTTTAGCGCTGACGGAGCAGCTGGCGACGCTGGCGGCGACACGGTCCAGTGCCGCGTCTACCACCTCGGCGTTGCCGGATCCAACGGTGAGGCTTCGGCCTCAACTCACTGCCCCCACGGTGGCATCGACGGTGGCGGAGTCTGTGTTGACGAAGTCACACCGGACGATCCGACCTGCGAAGCATACTGTTCCATCATGGGCGACGCCTGTGGCGGTGAGTACCTCGACAGCGACGCTTGCCTCAATTACTGCGAGAGCGCTGGTGCCTTCCCAGTCGGAACCAACGCCGACACCTCCGGAAACACCATCGGCTGCCGTATCTACCACGCTGGCGTGGCATCGGGCCTCGAGGGTGATGAGAACGCACTCCATTGCGGCCACGCAGGCCCGTCGGGCGGCGGCGTTTGTGGCACATGGTGTGAGAACTACTGTGACCTCGCTCTCAACACCTGCACGGGTGACAACGAGCTCTTCCCTGACGGCGACGAATGCCTCGCCGCCTGCGGCGAGTTCAGCGATGGCGGAGCTATCGATGATGCTGCCGGCGACACGGTCCAGTGCCGCGTCTACCACCTCGGCGTTGCCGGGTCGGACGGTGAAACCTCCGCCGCGACTCACTGCCCTCACGGTGGAACCGACGGCGCTGGCGTCTGCACCGACGAGTAGCGCTGCGTTGGTATCGTGAACGAAGGCGTCAACTCTGACGCCTTCCGCGCCGATGCCCGCAAGTTGTAGTTCAAATTGAACTAGCGACGAAAGGCCGGGAAAACCGGCCTTTCGTCGTTTTTGGTTCCGCAGACCCACGGTCTCCCTGGAACCGAAGACTCCCTCAGTCACTAAGAACCGTGACTCCCCAGAGCCGGGGTTCCCCAGAGCCACTGCTCCTTGGAACCCGTCGAGCAGCTTGCGTGAGCCAATCCGGCTCCCCGACGTCTCTATCCGATCACGCCGGCCAACCATCTCGTCAATTCATCGAGCCAATCTTCCCAAGACACGGGCCAGTCGTTGTGACCGCAAGGTTGCTTGGACAGCGTCACCTCGCCGCCGGCAGCCTCAAGCTCCAGAGCGTGCTTAAACGGAACGATCTCATCGTGAGTCCCGTGCGAGATCAGTACTGGCCCCTGATAAGCCTTGAGCGACTGCAGGTTGTCGAACTTCTGCGAAATCGCGAAGGCGGGGATGCCCATCAACGATTGAGCCAGAGCCGGGACCGACGTGAACGTGGACGCCAGAACCAGCGCTGCAGGCGGCTGCCGCGCGGCGGCGCCACACACCACTCCACCGCCCAAGGAGCGACCAAAATAGACGACCCTCGAGGCATCCACGCTCTCCCGCTCCCGCAAGATCGCTGCCGCTTCGCAGAAGTCGGCGACCAATCGATTTTCATCGGGCTGTCCAGTACTCCGCCCGTAGCCGCGAAACTCGACAAGGGCGACGTTGATCCCACGGTCGCGCAACCTAGCGAATGGTTGTACCCAGTGATCGATGAGCTCGCCATTGCCGTGCGAGAATAGCACCAGCGGCGCAGGCGCCGCGCCAGGGCTGGGAAGAAACCAACACTCTGCTCTCGTCGCCTCGCCGGGACCGAGCCAAAACTGCTCTACGTTGGCTTGTCGGTCGAGGAGATTTGGGTCTCCTCGGTCGGCCGTCCCGGGGAAGAGTAGCTGCCGTTCAAGTTGTCGAAACACTAGGTCGCTAGGTATCGGCGACGAAGATGCGTCAGGAGCGCGTCCGCATCGTACGATCCACCGGTGGCGTCCGTCAGAATTGTGTCAGCGCTCGCAGTGGACCCGCGTTCGTGCACGTTTACACGCAGCCAGTCGAGCAACTCCGAGAAGTCCCCACGTCCGAGCGCAGCCGGGATCCCGGGGTGAGCCTTCACAGCACCCTCGAAGAGCTGGGCGGCGGCGATCGCGCCCAAGGTGTAGGATGGGAAATAGCCGAAGGAGCCGTCCGTCCAGTGCACATCCTGCATACAGCCGTCGGCGTCGCTGGTTGGCGTGACCCCAAGGAGTCTCTCCATGGCCTCATTCCAGGCGTCAGGCAGGTGCCGGACTTCCAAGTCGCCGGAAATGAGCGCGCGCTCCATGTCAAAGCGTAGAATCACATGAAGTGGATAGGTGACCTCATCGGCATCAACTCGTATGAGGCCTCGCTCAACGTGGCGGTAGTGCTTCGCCAGGTTCTGCGCGCCGTATGCCTCCCCGTTGACGTTGAACGCCTCGTGGACGAGCGGTGTGACGAAGCTGAGGAACTCGTCGGACAGGCAGGCCTGCTTCTCCATCAGAAGCGACTGCGACTCGTGCATCGCCATGCCACGCGCAGTGCCAACAGGTTGGCGTGACCACTCCTTCGGCAGCTGCATCTCATACATCGCATGGCCGGTCTCGTGGAGCACTCCCATCAGCGCTGAGGCGAACTCATCCGTCTTGTAGCGCGTGGTGATGCGGATGTCGGTTGGCGAGCCGCCGCAGAATGGATGGGCGCTGACATCGAGCCTGCCGTGTCCGAAATCGAACCCGATGGCGGTCATCAGCTTCTTTCCGAGCACCTCTTGGGCCGAAGCCGGGAACGGGCCGCCGAGTGGCAGCTTCGACCCTCGTGCGTTCTGTGCAGCGATGACCTCGTCAATGAGGCCCGGCAGCTCCGCGCGTAACGGCGCGAAAACGGCATCGACAGCCTCGGTGCGCGTACCCGGATCAAAGTAGTCGATCATGGCGTCGTACGGCGTCAGGCCCAACGCCTCAGACTTCGCCTGAGCCACCTCGCGCGAAAGCTCCAAAACGCGTTCAAGCGGGCCCTGGAATGCCTTGAAATCGTTGGCTGGCCGAGCATCCTGCCAAACCATTAGGCACTCTGTCCCAGCCTTGCTGAGCGCGCCTACCAACTCCGCCGACATCGCCGTAGCGTGAGTCCACAGCCGCTTCATCTCGGAGACATTTGTCCGCTGAACAACCGAGAGTTCACCCTGCTCTTCCGCTTCCGAAAACCAGTCGGACATCCGTTCGTCGATCAAGAGTTCGTGCGAAATGACGCTCAGTGCTGCGAGCTGATTGCTGCGAGCCTCAGCGCCACCTTTCGGCATCATCGTTTGCAGATCCCAGTGGAGGACACCGAGCGCCTCTCCGATGGTCGCGATGCGGTCGAAGCGGTCATGCAGTCGGTTATAGGTCATGTGTAACTCTGAGGTTGCGAAGACGCTGCGTTCTATGACACCGATAGAAGCAATGAAAGCAATGCGACTTCACCTCGCCGCGTTCTGCATGGTGCTGATCGGAGCATGCGCGGACTCATCGAATTACTCGGCAGTCTACGTCGAGACGGAGCAGGCGTTCGAACTGGGCGCGGACCGTTCTCATGCGTATCGAGTGACCGTTTTTGAGTACTCGAAGCGGGTCGGCGGGTTCGTCGAGTTCTTCGAGATCGACGGCGTCCGCAACACGGTAACCAACCCATATTTTGCGCGCACCGAGTGTGTCTATTTCGGCGACGGCGGCATCGCCAACGACGAATTCGCTATCGACGCGGCCGCGTTTGATGAGAGCTTCTTGGCTCGGGCCACGATGACAGACCGTCGCAGAGCTCTTCGAGTGGATGTGCTCGAGCCCGCCACGACCTGGATTGGCGGTGGGAGCGTCAATTTGGAGCGGGGCGCGGACTCCCCAACTCGGTCATGCGAATCCCTATGAGCCGACTCACGCCTCGCTGAGCCACCGTTCCAATGCAGCTCGCCCGACGAGTGCGTACTCTGAGTCGCGTGTCTCGGTCGCCCATGCGATCGTGGCGACCGAGTGCTGAAGACCAAGCGTTCGGAAGTCGGGGTGGCGGAAGACATCATGTGGCAGACCGTAGCCTTGTAGGAACGCAAGTCGCAGGTCCGGGCGGCCGTAGAAGTCGCGCTCCCAGAGCCTAGTGAGGTCCATCCACGGATGATCCGGACGACTCTGTTCGAAGTCGATTACACCTAACGGTTCATCCATCGCCGCCGCCCAGATCCAGTTTCGGTCCGAGTAGTCCCGGTGGGTTCGAGTACGCTCGGCGATCTGAGTCGGGGCGCGCCGAAGCCAGCGCCTGCCGACCTCCGCGGCAAGTTCCGACGACACGACCTCCGCAAATCGGGGGTACCAGCCGTCGAACCTGAGGTTCAGCGCATCGTCGAGGCTGACAGAATCCGCGTCGACGAAGGGGACCTCGTGAAAGGCCGCGATGACCTCGCCCGCTCGCCGAAAAACCGCAGGACACCGCAGCCGGGCGTTCGCTGCGACGACCTCACCAGCCAGCCTCGTGAGCCACATCGCGGGTGGCGAGTCGCAGCTACCAAGGACCCGCGCAGTCCTCGCAGGCAGCAAAGTCGCGCTGTCACGATAGAACTGAAGCTCGGTGCGCAATTTCCCGATCCCGCGCGTTCGCTTCACGACGGAGTTTGCAGAGAGCCAAACCTCTGTCGTT
>JBLHWZ010000238.1:0-8879 GCA_047629415.1 Bradymonadia bacterium
CCGCAGGACTGCTGCCGACTTACAGCCTCCTCGGTGCCATCGCCGGCGGGTTCGGCTCGCTGATCTACCAGTTACGTATGGTGGGTCTGGTTCTCGCGGCCGCCGTTGTACTCGGCGTAGGGCTGCACCTGTTCGGGAAGTTTCCGGTACCCGCGTTCATCGGTCGCTTCACGCAGCCGGTCGTGACCAAGGTGGCTGCGAGCACTCGCGCCAACTTTGCACTCGGCCTGTCGACTGCGCTGCTGCCCTGCGGGCTCGTTTACGCTGCGACTGGGGTCGCGCTGGCGAGTGGAACACCCGCAAGGGGAGCTTTGGTCATGGCCGCATTTGGATTGTCGACATGGCCTGCACTCCTCGTTTTCGGACTAGGCGGTCACAAACTGCTGAAGTTTGGCCCCAACGTTCAGAAATGGACCGCCGTACTGACGACAGTCGCTGGGCTTTGGGCAGTAGGACACCGAATGCCTGCACCGCCGGAAACCCCCGGAGACGAGGCCTTGCCTTCGTGCTGCCAAAGCAACATTGATGCCCACCCCGAGGACTGACGTCCTCATATCCGACGCGATGCGTCGAACTATTGGAGAAGAGATGACTAAGGTAAACCGCAGACAGTTCCTCGAGCGCGCAGCAATCATCGGCGCGGGAATCAGCGCTGGCGCAGTTCTCATGGCCTGTAAGGGCGGTTCGCTCTCGTGCGATGACACCACCGGCCTCAGCATGGCCGATCGTACCACCCGAACCTCGATGGCCTACGTCGAGGCGACGGCCGACCCGGCGAAGCAGTGCTCGAATTGCTCGCTCTACACCGCTGCCGCTGAAGGCGTCTGCGGCGGCTGCTCAGTCGTCAAGGGGCCGATCAACCCGAACGGTTACTGCACCGTCTGGGCGGCAATCGCATAGCAATGGCCAACGCGTCCCAAACTCAAAATCTGCTCGCACGCTTCAATCGGCCGAGCCCACGGTACACTTCGTACCCGACGGCGCTGGACTTCGATGAATCGTTCGATGCGGTTGAGTATGGGACACATCTGGGTAGATTGGGCACGGGCGATAGCTTTGGTGCCTACGTGCACGTGCCGTTCTGTGAGAAGCGTTGCGCCTACTGTGCTTACAACGTCATCCGGACGCCGCTGCACGACCGGGTGATCGACCCGTACGTGGCTCACTTGGAGAAGGAGATCGCGCTGGTCTCCGCAAAGCTGTCCGGCCGGCCCACGCTGAGTCGCCTCCACTTCGGTGGGGGGACCCCGACCTACCTCGAACCCGCGCAATTGGCGCGGGTTGTCGAGACACTTCAATATGCGTTCACGCTCAAGGATGGCGCCGAACTTTCGATGGAAATCGACCCGCGGGTCACATCGATGGCGCACTTGGCGACCTGCGCCTCACTGGGCTTCGGAAGACTCTCGCTCGGCGTGCAGGACTTCGACCCGGCCGTGCAGGAGGCCATCGGGCGCATCCAGTCTTTCGCCGAGACCAGCGACGCGATCTCTACCGCTCGGAAGCTCGGTATCCAGCGTATCAATGTGGATTTGGTCTACGGCCTTCCCGGCCAAACTCCAGAATCACTGAACGCGACGCTGGATCAGGTCCTTCGGCTAAATCCCGATCGCCTGGCGATCTACTCCTTTGCGTATCTGCCTCAGTCGCAGAAGCATCAGGCGGACTCTGTTCCGTCGGCGTCAGCCCGGGTGAACCTACTCCAGGTTGTCAGGGAGCGCCTTGGTGACGCCGGATACGTTGATATCGGGATCGACCACTTTGCCCTGCCTGAGGACCCTCTCGCGATCGCGCAGCGGCCAGGCGTCTTGCGAAGGGATTTTCTGGGTTACACGCCGCGACAGGAGGTCGATTACGTCGGCTTCGGTGCCTCGGCCATCGGATGCGTCGGCGGCGCGTACGCGCAGAACTCCAAGAAGCTCTCGCGCTACTACGCCGCACTCGACGCCAACACTTTGCCAACCGCCCGCGGACTGAAGCTCGCTGCGAGGGACCGCATGACGGCGCACGTTATCGGGGAAATAATGTGCAATTTTACAGTCGATAAGTCTGGGTTTGAGCGGACGTTTGGGCGTCCGTTCAACCAGAATTTTGAGCTTGCTCGCGGGCGGTTGGCACCCTTAATCGCTCAAGGTTTTGTCGATGATAATGAGGATGCGATCCACGTTAGTGACCGCGGTCGCGTCGTCGCGCGTAACGTCGCGATGTGTTTCGACGAATACTTGAGTGAAGAGAAGCTCAGCCGGTTCTCCTCGACCGTCTGACGCCAAGTGTTTGCGAAGCAGATCTCGCGTTCGCACTCTCGGGGTTCCCCAACACCCGAGAATCGCGATGGCAAAGCCTACCCTGACCTACTTCGAACTGAGCGGAGGCCGAGGCTAGGACTGTCGGAATGCGCTCCATTCACTCGGAATCGAATGGGTGGATGACCGCGTGAAGCCCGCGACGTGGGGGGAGCGAAAGGCCTCCATCGCCTTCGGAAAGCTGCCGGCCTTCACGGTCAACGGAACCGAAGTCTCAGAGTCAAACCCGATCCTCTCGTTGATCGGCCGAAAATACGACTTGCATCCCAACGACGTGATTGAGGCGGCGCGGCACGAGGGGCTCATGGATGCCATGGAGGATGTCCGTGCTCACCTCTTCCCAACGGTGAAGGTCGGCGTCGACGAAGAAGAAGGACGGCGGGCGAAGTACATCGAAGGGCCGTTGCAGACTTCGCTCGCGGCGCTCAAGGCGCCGGTGAACGGCACCTACGTCGGCGGCGACACTCTTGCAGTCGCGCACCTGAAGCTCTTCGTCTTCCTGAAGTTCTTCAGAGCCGGCGTCTACGATCACATGCCGAAGACTGTGTTGGACAAGTATCCCAAGCTTGTCGCGCACTTCGCCGCCGTCTCCGCACACACAGCCGTCACGAGCTGGTACGCAAAGTGAGGCCCACCTAGTCGCGAGGCGAGGTCGACTCCTACTCGAAGTTGGGACGCAGAGCTCCCGGTGCCTGTGCTCTATCGCCGGCACGATTTGGTCCCCACCTTCAGATGTCACAAAGCTCCCGTTCCTCGAGAATACGTCAGAGAGTTCGAGCTGAAGTTTGCTTGCTGTCGGCTCACTTCTCGGGAGTTCGAAACGCTCGAATCGCGAGTCTCCCGCGACGGGATTTGGGGACCGATCTCCTTGACTTCTCTCTGGGAAGCGCTTGAACCAAGGCATCTTCTGACACCTCTTTCCATCGGCCAAAATGAGCGAATTCCACTACGAGAAACTCTTCCAATTCGGCGACGACGAGACTCGATACCGTTTTCTTGGCAGTGAAGGCGTTCGTGTCGAGAACCTCGGCGGCGTGGAGTTCCTGAAGGTCTCTGCAGATGCTCTTGCGTCGCTGGCCAGGGAGGCGCTTCACGACTGCTCATTCTACTTGCGCGCCACCCATCAAGAGAGCGTCGCGGCGATTCTTTCCGACCCAGAGGCGACCGACAACGACAAGTTCGTCGCCCGCACGCTCCTCAAGAACTCCATCATCGCCGCTAACGGCAAGTTGCCGATCTGCCAGGACACGGGGACGGCGATCGTCATGGGCAAGAAGGGCCAGAACGTCCTTAGCGAGGGTGATGACGCTGAGGCGCTGTCGCGGGGTATCTGGAGCACGTTCCAGGACTTCAACCTGCGCTATTCGCAGGTCGCTCCTCTGACGATGTATGAGGAGAAGAACACGAAGAACAATCTGCCCGCGCAGATCGACCTCTACACAAAGCCCGGCAGCAAATACGAGTTCCTGTTCATGGCGAAGGGCGGGGGCTCGGCGAACAAGACCTACCTCTTCCAGAAGACCAAGGCGCTGCTGAACCCGGAGAGCCTCGAAGAGTTCCTCGTCGAGAAGATGAAGACGCTCGGTACTGCGGCATGCCCGCCGTACCACGTCGCTTTCGCGATTGGTGGCACCAGCGCCGAATCGAACCTCAAGATCGTCAAGATGGCGTCCGCCAAGGAGCTCGACCAGCTCCCGACGACGGGCTCCGAGGGAGGCCGCGCATTCCGAGACATCGAACTCGAGCAGCGTCTGCTCAAGCGCGCCTGGAGCACGGGGATCGGCGCACAGTTCGGCGGAAAGTACTTCGCACACGACGTACGAGTGATCCGACTTCCCCGCCACGGTGCTTCTTGTCCCGTCGGCATGGGCGTCTCCTGCTCCGCCGACCGCAACATAAAGGCGCGAATTGATGCGAAGGGCATTTGGCTCGAGGAGATGGAGAAGCATCCGGAACGGCTGCTGATTGAGTCGACGACAACTGACAACGACGCAGTCGAGATCAATCTCGATCGGCCACTAGGCGAGGTCCGCGCCGAGCTGTCGAAATACCCCGTGAAGACCCGGCTCGCCCTGAACGGCACCCTGATCGTCGCCCGCGATATTGCCCACGCGAAGATCAAGGAACGACTCGAGGCTGGCGAGCCGCTGCCCGAGTATCTCAAGAATCACCCCGTCTACTACGCCGGGCCCGCGAAGAAGCCCGAAGGTATGCCATCAGGCTCGTTTGGACCTACCACGGCGCAGCGTATGGACCCCTACGTGGACCTGTTCCAGGCGGCGGGCGGCTCACTCGTGATGCTGGCCAAGGGCAACCGGGGGCCGGAGGTCACCGCGGCATGCAAAAAGCACGGAGGATTCTACCTCGGCAGCATCGGTGGACCGGCCGCGATTCTCGCTGCTGAGAGCATCAAGAAGGTCGAGGTATTGGACTATCCCGAGCTCGGAATGGAAGCCGTATGGCGCATCGAAGTGGAGAACTTCCCGGCCTTCATCCTCGTGGATGACAAGGGCAACGACTTCTTCAAACAGCTCTAGTTCGGTCCTCAGACATTGGCGAAGCCACTTGACATGACACCCGTTATCTAACAGGTGGTGTCTATGCCGCCGAAGACTCGCTTTACAGAAGAAGTCATCCTGAACGCCGCGTTCGAGCTAACGCGGGCCGACGGTATTGATGCTGTGACCGCTCGCAGCCTCGCATCAAGACTCTCTTGCAGCACCGCGCCCATCTTCTCACGGTTTGAGTCGATGGATGCGTTGCATGAGGCGTTGATGGACCGCATCATCCGAGAGTTTGTCGCGGGAGTCACCGCGGAAGAGGGCGACGATGCGATTGTTGCTGCTGGCGTTGGCTGGCTTCAGTTCGCGACCTCCGAACCGTGTCTCTACGAGGCGGTGTTTCTGCGTCGACACCCCTGGCACTCAAAGTGGGGTCGAATTCGTCGGGAGATGGCGGACCGAATGGCCGAGGACGTCCGCTACAAGGACTGGGACCGAAACGCGCTTTTTGCGCTCGTTGGCCGCGTCTCGATCGTGATGCACGGCCTCGGCGTCGAGCTCTGGTCCGGGCGGCTTCCATCAGCCAATCTCCCAGGCCTCGTCGAACAGTTCGTACTGCCCGTAATCGACGCCGCACACCGAAACGGCTGGCGAGACGACCTCCACAGCGCAGCGCCCGACTGAACGTATAGAGCGCCCGCCCACCGCGGCGCCCCAAGTTTCAAAACCACACATCACCGCACAAATCATGAACACAGTGACCAAACACATTCACGGCGGATCCATCGTCGGAGAGGTCCTCGCCGCACATGGCGTCACCTGCCTCTACAACCTCTGCGGAGGCCACATCTCGCCCATTCTCCAGGGGGCAAAGATGCACGGCCTCCGTGTTGTTGATGTTCGCGACGAGGTGACGGCGGCGTTCGCAGCCGATGCGGCGAGTCGTTTGACCGGTATCCCAGGCGTTTGCGCGGTCACCGCTGGGCCAGGTGTCACGAACACCGTGACGGCCGTGAAGAATGCCCAGGAAGCGCAGCAGCCAATCATCGTGCTCGGCGGCGCGACCGCAACGGTGCTGCGCGGACGTGGGTCATTGCAGGATATTGATCAGCTCTCACTCATGAAGACAGTCACCAAGTGGGCGACTCGCTGCAACAAGGTTGGCGACCTGGAGCCTACACTCAAGAAGGCGTTCCGCGTTGCCACCGAAGGTGTTCCTGGCCCCGTGTTTGTCGAGATTCCTGTCGACGTGCTCTACCCGAAGGAGATCGTAGCCGAGTGGTACGTGAAGGAGACAGGCGTCGATAAGATGAAGGGTCCGATCGGTGCCGCCGCGCGCTTCGCTATGAAGGGCTATCTACAGCACCAGTTCCACATGCCGAAGATCGAGATTCCGGCGCGTCCGCGCCTGCAATCTCCGCTCTCTCCGGCCGTTGACTCCCAACTCAGCCAGGTCGCTCGAGCCGTCGCCGGTGCCGAAAAACCGGTGTTGGTCATTGGCAATCAGTCGATGGTAAATCTCACTGTCGAAGGCGCCGAAGAGCTCGCTGCCGCCGTTACTGCTCTCGGAATTCCCACGTTCCTTGGCGGCTCGTCACGCGGCCTGCTCGGGCGTACGAACGGCATCCAGTTTCGGCACAAGCGAACGCCCGCTCTGAAAGAGGCGGACGTTGTCATCGTCGCCGGTTTCCCGTTCGACTTCCGGCTGGGCTACGGCCTCAAGATCAACAAGAACGCGACGCTTATCAGCATCAATCTCGAAGCCGCTGCGCTCAAGAAGAACCGGCGCCCGACCATTGCGGTCAAGGCGCATCCAGGCCATTTCCTGACTCAGCTCTCCTCGCGCGTCGGCGCCACCGGCGACCTGAGCGGTTGGTTCACAACCCTTCGTGGGCGCGAGGATGCTCGGAACGCTGAGATCGCTGCCTCGGCTCGCCCGGAAACCGAGGGCGGCGTGGATCCGATTCACCTCTTCATGCGCATCGAGGAGCACCTCGACGACAAGAGCGTCCTCATCGTAGACGGTGGCGACTTCGTTGCGACAGGCTCGTACATCGTTAAGCCACGCGGCCCACTCTGCTGGCTCGACCCAGGCGTCTTCGGCACGCTCGGTGTTGGTGGTGGCTTCGCTGTCGGCGCGGCAAGTGTTCGGCCTGACCACGAGATCTGGCTCTTCTATGGTGACGGTTCGTCGGCTTACAGCCTCGCGGAGTTCGATACGTACGTCCGATCCGGCTACGCCCCGATCGCAGTCATCGGGACCGATGCCAGCTGGCAGCAGATCGCTCGAGACCAGATCAAAATTCTCGGCGACCCGGTCGGCACCGAGCTACTGAAAACCGACTACCACGTCGTCGCTCAGGGATACGGCGGTCATGGAATATTGCTGACGGACCCGAGCAAGATCGATGAGGTCCTCGCCGAGGCTAAGGCCCTCTCGGCCAAGGGCATACCGGTATGTATCAACGTACACTTGGCGAGCAGCGACTTTCGTGAAGGCTCGATGTCGATCTAGGACGCAGCCGGTGCTTTCCCACGCAGCGCATAGTCGGCGCCGAAGTCCGGGAAGACCTCGTCAGTGGCTGGGTTCACCAGCCATTCCATCGCGAGCTTCCGAGGCACATGGATCATCTTCGGGGACTCTCGAGTCCCGAAGACGTAGTCCCAAATCGGGGACGTCACGCCGTGGTTCGCCTTCGGATTTTCGAAGTGGTGCCAGAAGTGATGGCGGCGGAGGAAGCGCGCGTAAGGACCGGTGCCTGCGTGCGTGTGCGCACGCCGGTGCACGCGCTCGTAGGTCATGTAAAACCCAGCGAATCCGATCGCGTAGGGCAGGCCTAGTCGGAAGCCGACGACGAACGCGGCGAGCAGCGCCACGAGGGCCAGAGCCGCGAGCGCAGTAACAATCTTCTTCCAGGATGGAGCGAAGTAGTTGCCCCGGGCGTGATGCCGTGTGTGTTCCATCTCAAATGGGTTAGGGCGAAGACGTGCGTCGTGTCCGGCCCATCGATGGATGCAGTATTCGGCGAATGACCAGGAGAGTACACCAGCAGCGAAGGCAATGAAGATTGTGTGCATGCGCGCAGGCTACGGCCCGATCGCTATAGCAGCAACCATAACGCCCGAAACGGTCCAAAAACGAAACGAGCCGCCAGGGGAGTAGAACTCCTAGGCGGCTCGCTGCGTTCGTCTGGTCGGTACTAGATCGCGTCGATGATCGCGTTCAGCGTTGCGCTCGGGCGCATCGCCTTCTCGGCGAGTTCTTCGCTGGGGTAGTAGTAGCCGCCAATGTCCATCGCCTGTCCCTGCACTTCATTGAGCTCCGCGATGACCTTGTCTTCGTTGGCGGCGAGCGTCTTCGCGAGTGGCGCGAACTTCGAGGCGAGCGCAGCGTCATCGGACTGTTCTGCCAGCGCTTCGGCCCAGTACGTTGCGACGTAGTAGTGGCTCGCGCGGTTGTCTGGCTCGTTCACCTTACGGGACGGCGACTTGTTGTTGAGCAGGTACTTGGTGGTCGCCTCGTCGAGGGCGGCGCCGAGCTTGGCAGCTCCCTTGTTTCCGAAACGATCTGCCAGGTGGTCGAGCGAGACTGCGAGAGCCAAGAACTCTCCAAGCGAATCCCATCGAAGGTGGTTCTCCTTCTCGAACTGCTGCACGTGCTTCGGGGCCGAGCCGCCAGCGCCGGTCTCGAAGAGGCCACCGCCGTTCATCAACGGAACGATCGATAGCATCTTCGCGCTGGTTCCGAGCTCAAGAATTGGGAACAGGTCCGTATTGTAGTCGCGGAGCACGTTGCCCGTTACGGAGATCGTGTCCAGGCCATCCTTGATCCGAACGAGCGAGAACTCGGTGGCCTTGATGGGCGACATGATTTGGATGTCGAGCCCGTCCGTATCGTGGTCCTTGAGGTAAAGGTTCACCTTCGTGATGAGCTGCGCGTCGTGCGCACGATTCACGTCGAGCCAGAAGATTGCCGGGACGCTGGTCGCGCGAGCGCGTGTGACGGCCAGTTTGACCCAGTCGCGAACCGGCGCGTCCTTGACCTGGCACGCACGCCAGATGTCACCGGCCTCGA
>JBLHWZ010000239.1:0-8732 GCA_047629415.1 Bradymonadia bacterium
GCGCAGGCGGGCTGGGCGGCGCGGGAGGACTTGAGAGGGCGCAATTCAACGGCAGCGACCCCGGGGACGGTGGCACCGGTTGGGACGGCTCTGAGTTCTACGCGGAGGACAGCGGGGGGGACGGCGGCACCGGCGCGGCGGGCAACAACGGAGCCGGTGGCTGCGCAGGACTCGTCGGCGACGAAGCGACCCCGGACGACTTCGAGTCGCCGGTCTGCGTGGTCCCGCCCGGCGGCTGAGATTGGCCGGATTGGCTGAGGCTTTGGGGCTTCGAAGTCGGGCTGCCGCAGAGCGCAGGATGCAGTTGGCTCCTGGTTCCGGGGCCCTTCGTGGTCCTGAGCGCCCGGCCGGCGCTCAGATGAGGCATACTTCTTGCTGTTTATTCGGCCGGCTCCCGCATCGGGGCTCCAGTGCACGCTAGGCTCTTCTAGTAGTCGCGCCGAAACACGGTCCCTCGGGGCAGACTGCGCCCTGAGTGACTTCGCTCGGCGCCTGTGTGTATTCGCCCCCCCCCCGTCTCTAGTCCCTCGGCCGTGCTGTGCTTTCCCGACTGAACAAAGACATCGTGATCGCCATTGGGGCGCTGCTCGGGATCGCCGCACATCTGGTCGCTCTACGCGGTCGTGATCGCCGGCGGCGGGCCGTTGGTCTTCGACCTCCTACGCTCACTTTGGCGGCGGCAGTTTGGGGCGGACCTGCTTGCCGGCCTTTTGATCGTCACCTCCCTCGCGTTGGGCGAGCCGCTGGCGGGCGCGATCGTCGTATCAATGCTCTCGGGCGGCGAGACCCTTGAGGCGCTGGCGGTCAGTCGGGCATCCGCTGTCCTCGACGCGCTCGCGTGGCTCAGCCCGACGGTCGCGCATCGAGTCGAGACAGGCTCTACGAGTCGCCAGGAGCCGACCGATGTCGCGGCCGAAGAGGTGCGAGTAGGGGACCACCTCGTCGTCTTCCCTCACGAACTCTGCCCAGTCGACGGAGTGGTCATCGAAGGCACTGGGCGCATGGACGAGGCGTATCTCACAGGTGAGCCCTACGAGATCCGAAAGGCTCCCGGGTCGGCGGTCATCTCAGGCGCCGTGAATGGAGCGGCTGCACTAACAATCCGGGCGACCGCCCCCGCTGCAGACTCCCGCTACGCTCGCATCATGCAGGTGATGAAGGAGGCCGACGAGAATCGCCCGCCGATCCGTCGGCTGGCCGACAAACTGGGAGCGGCCTATACGCCCTTCGCGGTCGCGATCGCGCTGTCTGCGTGGGCGGTCTCAGGAGACCCAGTCCGTATGCTTGCGGTGCTCGTCGTCGCAACACCGTGCCCACTCTTGATCGGAATTCCGGTCGCGCTGGTCGGTGCTGTGTCGCTGGCCGCAAAGCGGGGCATCGTCATCCGAGACCCGTCGATTCTAGAGCGTTTGGACACGTGCAAAGTCCTCGTGCTCGACAAGACGGGCACGCTCACTGTCAGCCGTCCGAGCCTCGCGGATGTTGGTTTGGCCGAGGGCTTCGACCTTCACATTGTGCTGGGGCTAGCGGCTTCGGCCGAGGTCTATTCCAAACACCCGCTCGCTCGCTCGCTCGCTCGATGCGGCAGGTGCCGAGGGCATCGGGCTCTCGGCGGCGACCGCTGACGAAGCGCAGCTGCCGGCGCATGTCGGTGGACTGAAGACCATCCTCATCGTCGACGGCAACTACGCGGCGACCTTTCAGTTTCGTGATCAAGCTCGGAAGGACGGCCGCTCGTTCATCGCGCACCTCATGCGGCACCACGACTGCGACCGGGTGTTCCTCGTCAGCGGCGATCGGAAATCCGATTGAACGCCGTCCGTATGTCGCGCTTCCCCGACCGCCTGACCGATTTCGACGAAGAGTAGGCGCCTCGAGTGGCCGAGCCGCGAGTTCCCCCTCGGCCGCGTGGCTCTTCGACGGCCGTCCGCGCTCTTCCGACAAGACGCGGGCGTGGGTAGGGTGCCACCGATGTTACTGAAACCCTACATCGCGGGCGCAATCCCAGTGTTCTTCGTGCTAATCGCCGTTGAGGTCGTCTACGCACGGGCAAAACGGCAGGATGTCTATCGTCTGAACTCCAGCTTGAGCAATCTCGGCTGTGGCGCGTTCACGACGACGTTTGAGTACTTCATCAAGGGGCTGCTGCTCGTGGGCTACGCCTGGATCCAACAGCGCGTTGGGCTCGTGGAGATTCATGCGTCGCACTGGCTCAGTTGGCTGGCCGCGCTGCTGACCTTCGACTTCCTTTGGTACTGGGCGCATCGCGTCTCGCACGAAGTGAACTTCCTCTGGGGCGGGCACGAGCCACACCATCAATCAGCCGACTTCAACTTGACGGCCGGCCTGCGTCAGGGGGCATTTCAAGACGTCTCCTACTGGCCGTTCTACTTGGTGATGGCGGTCGTCGGGTTCCCAGTGGAACTCTTCGTCGCCGCCTTCATGATCAACAAATTCTACGGGTTCATCCTGCACACACAAACTGTGGGCACGCTGCCGTGGGTCGAGGGAATCCTCAGCACGCCGTCGGCACACCGCGTGCACCATGGAATGAACGACCTCTATCTTGATCGGAACCACGGAGGGATCCTGATGCTCTGGGATCGGATATTCGGTACGTACCAGAGGGAGACAGAGATAGTGGTGTACGGAGTGCGTCACCCCTACGACAGCTTTGACCCCGTGGGCGCGCACACCTTCTGGCTGCGGCAGCTTTGGCGCGACGCGCGCGCGACCACCTCGCTCAAGGACAGCCTGCGCATCTGGTTCATGCCCACCGGCTGGCGGCCCCCAGATCTCGCAGAGTTACCTTCCGGTACGCTAGAGACCCTGGATGGATACCGAGCATGGAGACCACATAGTGATCGCCGCTCGCTCTGGATCGCGGGCGCCGCGTTCCTGCTGGCAGCAACACTGAACATCAGCCTCTTTACCCTGGACCTGAGTGCGCCAACCGCGCTCGCCGTCGTCGTCGGGACCGCGGCGACTCTCTATGCAATGGGCGTCGTGCTCAACCGCGGACTTCGATACTGACTGGCGCGTTCATCTCTAGCCTCCGTAGGGGCGGCTGAATCGGTCCATCGACCAGCCCATCATGACCATCGCGGTACGCTCGGTGAGGCGCGTCCCTGCAACGGTTGAGTCGAGCGCGGCGCCCCGCATCACGACTTCTGCGGAGAGGATGAAGGCGTTGCGCATCCAGAATGAGCCGCGCATCGAGATCGCGCTCTCGCGAATATTTGGCAGCGCGACTGCCGGCGGGCCTGCGTCGACCGGATCGTCGAAGAAGACCCAGATGTCGATCCCTCGTTGCTCCGCGCCGCCCAAGGGTGCGCGCAGCCCCAGCCCGAGCCGATGCGCGCGAATGTCAGCGGCGCCGGCTGTGATCTCGCTCTCCATCGAGACCGATGTGGTCGACACATTATTGGAGTCTCCGTAAGCGCCGGCGCGCCGCGAACGGCCCAGCGACACCATCATCTTCAGTCGTGGCAACCCCGCCGAAGCGATGATGCCAGTAGAACCGGAGAAGACCGCGGTTCCCGCGCCGTTTCGTCGCAGCGCTCCAACCTGTCCCTCCGCGTAGCCACCGATACCGCCAAAGCGGCCGTAGATCGGCCAGAGATGCAGGCTGCTGGCGATTCCCAAACCACCTGCGACGGCGCGCTCCTCGTCTGTCTCGCCGGTGAGCGTCGCGGCGTCGATGGTGGAGACCTCGAGGACCTGTTGGCCGTATGCAGCGCCGATGTCGAAGTGCGCGTGGAATCCACGGCCTTGGAAGGTGCGCCGGTCACTACGCTGGCGGTCTTGTTGTTCAACAACTTCCCCGTCTGCAGCGTCTGAACCGTAGCTAGTGGCGGGAGCTAGGAAGGCGGCGGCGAGAGTGAGGGCGGCGATGAGGTGGGTGGCGCGCATGGTGGCTCGGTAGGTTCGAGGTCTGCCCCGTACTTGAGCAAACATGATGCCAAGTATGACCGGCCGGATTCGCAGCAAATCCGACTGTTTGAATCGGCCGCGGCCCTTTATCGTGCCGTAAATCGTGCGCGAACGAATCGTGCGCACGATTCAAACACCATGGTTGCCCAGCGACAGGCTTTGGGTGGAGCCTCGCTTACTGAGGCCTCTCGGGCGCTGCAGCTCGCTCAGAGCCCATGCCTTGAATGCTAAGAGCGGGGAGGCGCCAGAATACAACGCGCAGCAGCCTCCGGCACCCAGTCTCCAGCGTACTGCTCCAAGAGGTCGAGGAACTCCGGAGTTCGGATCTGCCGCCAGCGATAGCGACGGAGTACCTCGCGAAGGAAGCCGTCCGTAGTCCTCTGAGTCTCCTCGAGCCGCCGCTCCGTAAGCCCCATCAGCGAGGCGCCAGCGTAGTACCCCGCGCGACTCCCCCCCCTGCGCCAAGGCTCGGGCAGGCCGCAGCCCGATTCGGGTAGGTCCTCGACTCCACGGACGGGGAGATTGGTGTCAATCCACGTCACCACCCCCTCGTCAATCCAGCCAGCCGACCCGTCGTATGGCAACACACAGCGGCCGAAGTACGAGTGCGCGAGTTCGTGCTCTAGATTGCGTAGTGTGGTGCAGGTCGCTCCGGCGTATTCCATGTTCTGGCCCGTGGTCAGATATACTTGGACCGACGGGTGCGGCCAGGGGCCGAAGCGAGTGTGGAGGGATCGGACACAGAGGCGCGCACGTTCGATCGCGTCATCGATCGTCGGCGGATCGTCGGCGAGGAATACCGCCGGTAGCGTGTCACCTTCGGCTCCGTCATGAGCCTTCCACGGTACATCGAAGGTGGCCCTTCGGCGGGCAAGCGAGGCGGGAGCGAGGACCCACCAATGGCACGAGGGGCTGTACCAAGCGGGGAACGTCACCCGTCGCGTGTCCCCCTGCGAGCTGACCGCACCGTTTGCGAATAGCTTGTGGCTGTCAGGGACTCCATGGATACTCAACGTGACCGGGTAGGAGTCATGCTCGAAACCCGAGGCGGCGATGCGATCGAGATAGTGCGGGTCGGAGTCTCCATCGTTGGTCTGGACGCTCCAAACGAGCCCGTCCGAGAGTGACCGGAAGACGCCCACTAGCCGGCTCTCGATCACGACTTCGGCGCTTGGCTGCAAGATGTCTGGGAGCGCCCAAACGCAGAAACTCGTTGCCCCGGTGGTAGTGATGACCGGGACTTCACGCCCATTGATGCTGACGCTCAGGGGAGCCCCGATGAGGCTGAACAGTGCGCGTTCCACGGGCGCATCGCCGCGAAATCGGAGTGTGGATCGGACGCGCGCTTCGTCTCCGGCGAGCTGTACCTCAATCTCGCATCCGGCGACCTTCGCGAACCGCCCGAGCTGTCCATCTTCAAGCACTAACATCGCGCCGGACGGTAGCGCCAAGGTGGCCGCGGCGCCACGCTGCCGGTGTCTAAGCGGACCGTGCGCCTATGCTCTAGCTGCGCTATGCTGCGTCCGTGGACGAGCCGACCTTAAAGATGCGTAAGCACGCGACTCACCGAGGGCCTGAGCCCGGTTTGGCGCTGACGATTGTGACGCACCCAGACCTCTCGCGCTGGGGCGAGACCGCCATGCTCTCGGCCGGCTGTGTCCTCACTCGGACAACGCCCCAGTTCATCGCGCCCGGTGGAACGGAGGGGCGGGGGGTCGAGAATCCCCACGTCTCTCGTCGTCCAGTTATCGAGATTCGCGGAGACGCTGAGAAGGCTGAAATCCGTTATCTGCACGACGACGCCTACGTGCACGTCAACGGACATCGCGTTGGCGGCACGATGATCCTCAACGCCGATCAGCTCCTAAACGGAGTGCTGCTGGAGATTGAGGGCTACGTCGGGCTGATGCTGCACACGCGATTCGCTCCTCCGAAAGTGCTGTCGGAGTTTGGAATGGTCGGGATTTCGCCGCCGATTGAGGCGCTTCGCGAGCGGCTCTCGACCGTCGCGAATCTCGACCTGACGGTCCTGCTGCGCGGTGAGACCGGAACCGGAAAGGAGCTCGCGGCGCAAGCGATTCACACGGTCAGCGATCGCCGGAACGAACGCATGCTGGCGGTCAACTTGGGGGCTCTCGAGTCCTCGGTCATCGCGTCCGAGCTCTTCGGCCATGTCCGTGGAGCCTTCACCGGTGCCGCAGACGCTCGTCGGGGGTTCTTCCGCGATTGCGACCATGGCACACTCTTTCTCGACGAGGTTGGCGAGGCGCCGAACGAGGTCCAACGCTCGTTGTTGCGGGTGTTGGAGACGGGTGAGGTCGTTCCGGTTGGGGCCGATCGCCCCGTGAAAACCGATGTCCGCGTGATCGCGGCTACCGACGCCGACTTAGAGGCGAGCATCAAAGAACGCGACTTTCGGGCGCCGCTCTTTCACCGCCTCGCCGAGTACGAAGTTCGGCTGCCCACGCTGCGCGAGCGCCGTCTCGACATCCCGCTGATCTTTCGTCACTTCCTGCGTGAGCACGCTCGCCTGGCTGGTCTCGACTCTCGAATCGAGGGCTCGGAGCCGTGGATTCCAACCAAGACCATGCGCCGCCTGCTTGATCACGACTGGCCCGGCAACGCACGAGAGCTGAGGAACGTGGTCGGAACTGCGCTACTCAATACGCCCGAGGGGTCCGACATCGCGCTCGGCGCACGGTTCGAACGCACGCTCGATCTTAAGAGCGCGAGGCTGGATTCCAGCTCAACGGGCGTCGCGATCCCCATCGCGATTCCGGTCGTTCCGACCAGACGAGATCTCAGCGAAATCTCCGACGAGGAGCTGCTTCAAGCGCTCCAAGACAACGACTGGCGGCCTGAGCCCGCCGCCGCGCAGCTCGGCATCGCCAAAACGTCCATCTATCAGCTGATTCGCGCCAACGGCACGATTCCACAGTCGGCCAAACTCACCGAGACCGAGGTCCGCGACGCCCTCGCTGCCAGCGACCATGTTTCCGATGCAGCCGCCACACTTAGGGTGCCAAAGCGAGGCCTCCTGCATCGCATGAAGAAGCTCGGACTTTCGTGATGCGTTTGAGCCGTTGCTTGGCGGGTCTATTACTCACGTTGGTTGCGATCGCCTGTAACGACGGCCGGTCACGTTCCGGGGCCGAGTCTGTGGACGCCGGTCCGGCCGGCGTGCCCAGCGACGTCGTTGATGTGGAGCCGCCGCCGGAAGAGCCCGTCGGGGAGGTTCTGCCGAGCCAACTGACTCCTGGACCACGCGCGGTGTTTGACACTGAGCCGTTGGAGGCCGGACACATCGCAACGTTGTGGACCTGGCGCGAGGGCGAAGACTACTGCGCCGATTGTGTGGGTATCCCCGAGCAGTGTGAAGAACGCTGCATTCGCGACCACCTGATGCTGACGGTCGTCGATGAACGTGGCGCGCCTCAAAGGGAGTTCCTCGTCACGATGGTGGTCCCGAATGGCGCGAGCGTCGGATTGAACGACGGCGCGCTAGCGCTGCAAGAAGGCCGCTTCGTGATCGCGTGGCAGATGTGTGCGGGACAGAGCCGATGCGAGGCATCTCTACGCGTGTTTGATCGAGGTGGGGTCCCGGCGACCCCCCGTGTACCGCTCTACGACTCTCGCATGGCTCGAATCGGGCTCGCTGTGCACGAGGCGTCGGGTCGAATCGGTGTGCTCTCATCCCGTGTGCTCCGACGAGGCCGAGAGGCTTCGACCGGCGTTGGGTTCACAGTGCTGACACCCGGCGGCGAGGTGACCTCTCCTTGGACGATGGTCAGCAGCGCGTCGGCCGGGATCGCCGCGATCGACACGAACGCGGCGGGTTTCTGGTTGGCGTTCAGCGATCCCGACGGCGCGCATCCCGACCCAACCTGTGCCTTCTGCGAAGCTCTGCCGTGTGACCGCCCCACCTGCACGGACCGTTCAACGGAGAGTCAGGACCTGATCGTCGTTGGAATCGACGTCGATGGTCGCGAATTCAACAGGTTTGAAGCCCTCCGCGAGCCGGATGGTCAGGCCGTGCCGATTTGGGACGGCGTCGACCTCAGCGCGGCCGACGAGCATGTCTTGGTCGGCGGCGTTGTAGGGTGGGGCGCGCAAACAGAGGGGCTCGTCGACCCGAACGACATGGGGCTCTGGAACCCTGGTCTGAGCCTGGTCGAAGTGCGGCTCAACACCGGACAATCAGTGTCGCTTCAGCAGGAGAGGGGCGTCGCGTTTGGCCTCTCCTTTGACCGGCGCGCCTCGGTCCCAAGTTGGGTGCTCCATGACTCGGTAGTTGCTCCCGGCGGTCTGGACGAGGACGTAATCGCCTTCGTCGACGGTGAGTTGGTGTCCACGACCTCGCTGACGAACGCGTTCACCGCACCAGGCACCGTCTCGTTCATCGACGGCGATGGGGGTCGACTCGCGGTCGGCTATGCGCGGGACCTGGTCGGAGACGACGGATTCTTCTTCTATCGAGCGCCGCTGCGCAGATAGGCCCCCGCTCGAACTGGCGAACAGGCACCGTGCCATGCGAAAGTGTCCGCCGTCCTTCCTCACCGTTGCCGCACATGAAGAGAATCGTAACGTTTTGCTCCCTCCTCGCCCTCTCCGCCGCGTGCGACGAGGTGGACACACTTCCGGCCGAGTTCGTCACGCTCCCAGACACGGCGCCCGACGCCGGTACTGATTCAGGCGAGACAGACGTCTCGGGCGACGCCGTGGATGAGGACGCGCAGCCTGCGCCAACCCTGCCGGAACTGGAAGACGGCTGGACGGTGTTTGAGCCTGGCGGCGACACC
>JBLHWZ010000240.1:0-8718 GCA_047629415.1 Bradymonadia bacterium
GACTCTAAGCCGATCGGTCCAGCGTCTCTGAACCACAGGGTTCGGGGCCTCGCGCCCTCTGCCACCCTCGGTATCAACGAGCGTACTGATGCCCTGATTCGTGAGGGGCGTGACATAATCAAGTTCGGGCTCGGCCAGAGTCCGTTCCCTGTTCCAGAGCCGATTCGTGCAGCTCTCGCAGCGAACGCCCACCGAAAAGCGTATCTGCCGGTGCAGGGGTTGCCGGAGCTCCGTGAGTCGGTGGCCGCGTACCATCGCGAGTGGGATGACTTCGATGTCACCGCCGACGACATCCTGGTCGCTCCTGGCTCGAAGGAGCTGATGTTTCTTCTTCAGCTCGTGTTCGACTGCGACCTAGTGATTCCCTCACCGTGCTGGGTTTCCTATGGACCGCAGGCTCGGATCGTGGGCCGTCCGATTCGGCGGATTGAGACGACGCGAGAGAGCCGATGGCGACTGGCCCCCGAGAAGCTCGACGAGCTTTGTCGCTCAGAGGGACCGAAGCCGCGGCTGCTCATTCTGAACTCGCCTGGCAACCCCGACGGCACCGCTTACACGCCGCCCGAACTGGAGGCCTTGGCCGCGGTCGCCAGACGGCATCAGATCGTGGTTCTCTCGGACGAGATCTACGGCGAGCTGCATCACGAGGGCGGCCATCGATCCCTCGCTCGCTACTACCCCGAGGGGACGATCATCTCGAACGGTCTCTCGAAGTGGTGCGGCGCCGGCGGATGGCGTTTGGGCACGTTCGCATTTCCTCGCGAGTTGGCCTGGCTGCGAAAAGCGCTGATCGCCGTGGCGAGCGAGTCCTACTCCTCCGTCTGCGCTCCTGTGCAGTACGCGGCGGTCGATGCATGGCGCCGCGACCCTTGGATGCTCGCCTACCTTAGCCGTGCACGCAGCGTCGTGCGCGCGCTGGGAGGGCTCGGCTCAGCGATGCTCTCGGAAGCGGGCGTCGAGGTCCAAACACCGACCGGCGGCTTCTACCTCTGGCTCGACCTCTCGGCGCACCGGCTCGCATTCGAGGCGATCGGGATTCGAACCGGAGCGGAACTTTGCGATCGGGCGCTTGAGGAGGTCGGCGTCGCGTTCCTCCCGGGCGCTGCTTTCGAGCGACCAGCCGCAGAGCTGACGGCTCGCGTGGCCTACGTAGACTTCGACGGCGCGCAGGCCCTCGATGCGGTCGCGACGCTCCCTGAAGGCCAGCTCCTCGACGAAAGATTTCTCGAATCCTGTTGTGGGCCAACGGTGGATGGTTTCCGGCGCCTCGCCGGATGGATTGCGGAGATCACCGGGCGCTCCTAGTTTCGAGGCCGCACTCGGCGGCGCGGTTCGCAACTAGGGGCGCCCGGCACTCTGGCGCGTTAGACGACGTTCTCCTGTTCTCAGTGACCGAGCCGCACGCAATGACGGGCACGGCGGTCGCCAGACCTTGAGCACGCCAAAAGGGTACACTTACCGGCCCGGCTACGGCGCGGGCTCCAGCCGTTCGAAGGTTTCCGGAAGGGAGCTGGATGGCGGCGATCTGAAGCTCATAGGTAGGCTTCTCATTGTTCACTACCGCGCATTTTGCGCCCTTACGTGAGGAAACCATGCGTCGCTTTGCCCCCATTCTGCCCCTCTGTCTTTTAGCCCTCATCGGCTGTGAGCCTGGCGCAGATAACGAAACCGACGGACTGAGCAACACGTCCAGCATGCTGATCGAAGCCTACATGGCGATCAGCAACACACACGACGTCAACGGCTTCCTCTACGAAATCACCTGCGACAGCGGATTCGAGCTTACCGAGTATATCTCGCTTGAAGACGAGGCGATGCCCGCCTGGATCTCGCCAGACGGTACCAACCACGCATTCAGCGACCTGCTGACGCTGGTACCACCCGGCGATTGCCACGTCGTCGCGACCCCGATGCAGGACCCAGACACACCCTCTGAGGTGTGCGCGCCGAGCGAGGCAGATGTCACGATCGAGCCTGAGTCCACCACCGAGATCGTCCTGATCTCACAATGCGAAGGAGTCGCCGCTGGCGCACTCGACGTTATCGCCGGTTTGAACACACCGCCAACGATCGTCGACATCGACATCGAGCCGAGCAAGTTCATCATCCAGTGTGAGTGGGTCACAATCACGATCGACGCGATCGACCCAGACGGTGACGAGGTCACCTACACCTGGGAAGTCACCCTGACTCCCGCGGGCGCAGCCAGTGAGTATCAGCTCGACGCTGACGGAAACTCCGCGGACTTCTCCGCCGATACTCCGGGATACTACGAGATCACGGTCACTGCGGCAGACGAATCGGGAGCGGGTACGTCTCTGACCTTCCCCATTCATGTCTCTGGGAATGACGACATCGAGCACTGCTTCGACCCCATCTGCTGCGAGACACCAGATGGCTACCAAACGCTCCAAGAAGAGGAATGCGCAGCTACGGGCGGAGCGATTGCTCCCGTCGAACTCTGCTCCGCTGATGTTTGTTGTGAGATTCGAGTCGACGCAGAGCCGGAGCCCTTCATCACCTACCAGACGGTTTCTGTTGCCGATTGTGATCCAGCGGCGGTCGTAGCCCCGGACCGCTGCGACGAGCCAGTCGGATGCTGCCGCCTTCCGGATGGCACGTTCACCGATGACGACGAAGAGACGTGTAAGGACCAGGGCGGCCAAGTGGCCGACGAGCGACTCTGCGAAGAGTTGTGCTGCGCGGTTCCAGACGCTGACGGCACCGTAACCGTCGCTACGACGACGCTCGGCGAATGTCGCACACTCGGTGGCGCACCAACGGCCGACGACGAGTGCCAAGAGACCTGCTGCCGGCTGCGCGGTGGTGGATTTGCGAACCTCCCGATCGCCGAGTGCGATGGCGTTATGGGATTCCCAGTCGAGGCAGAGTTCTGCCGCGAGCAGACCGCGCGTGTCGAAGGGCTCTCTCTCGACCCTGACGCAGAGTGCCCACCGTCCCCCTACATGGTCATCGCGTCGAGCGCGGCAAACCAGCTCGCAGTCTACGACCTCGACACGCTTGCGCCGCTGGGCACGTCGCCATTCGACACCTGCACCAATCCAAGCCGGATCTTGATGTTGCCCAACACCGATGTCGTCGCAGCGTGCCGTGGCACCGGCGATGTACGCGTCAACCGCCACACTCGCGATGGCCTCCAACTTTGGTCGACGACTCTACCCGACTGCACCTCTGGCGCACGCGGCGTCACGTACTCTCCGGAAGGACGTCTCTTCGCGAGCTGTTCCACGGATAACGGGAACATCTACGAACTGGACCCGGCTAGCGGCACGATCATCAACACCGTAGACCTTGGATTCGGAATCTATGGCCTCAGCTCAGACTGGGACGGCGTGTACGCCTGCAACCGATATTCCTCGCAAGTGACCAAGCTCACTGTGGGCACCGGCAACCCCGACGACATGACGATCGATTGGCAGGTCTCTGCCGCCTGTTACGGGATCAGCGGGGACGGACAGGGTGGCATCTGGATTTCGCAAGGCGCGAACCTTGTGCACCTCGACACCGCGACCGGCGCCCAGCTGCTGAGCGTCCCGATGCCGAGCAGCGGCGGCGGGACCATCGTCGGCCCGGACGGAGTCGTCTCGGTCGGCATGTACTCGGGAAACGCGGTGTTCCGATACAACCCGCTCACAGCGACCAGCGTGACCGAGCCGATGCCTGCCGGCCATAGTGGTCCGCACGGCGTCACGGTTGACTCCGCGGGCAACAGCTACGGGATCTGTCTCGCTTCGCACACGGTCATCAAGCTCGAAGACGGACAGCCACCGGTGCCCTTCTCCGGCAGCGTGCTTAGTTCCCCGTACAACTACGGCGGTGATCAAGCAGGAATCAACTTCGGCTGCGTCAACAGCACGAGTTCGACGACCATTCTGCCGGCTGTCGACTCCGGCGACGCTGGGACCAACTGGTTGACTGCCGAGTGGAGCGCAACACAGCCCGCGAACACCTCGATCATCATCGAGTACCGAATCGATGGAGGTCCGTGGCAGTTCCTCGCGAACTTGGCGGTTACGCCTAGCCTGACGACGGCGCCGATCGCGGGTCCGAACACCGGACAGGTGTTCGAGTTCCAAGCCACACTCTCGATGGCGCCGACCGCTACCGCTCCGCCATCAATCGACTGGCTGACGGTCTCGTTCAGCCTCTAAGAGCCGAGCGAACAAACGGCGTAAGCCCTGGGAAGACCCGGGGCTTACGCCGTTTTGGTTCCGCATAACTAGCTCAAAGCGCGGCGGCGGTCGCGCTCCCCCGCTCGATGCTCTCGAACAAGGCCCTGACGAGCGGTTCTCACCGCTCCTACTCGTCGTGTAGGGGTCGCTATGAAAACGCCGTGTCCACGCGACTCCTACGTCCGCTCAGCACACTCAGACCCGCTCGAGCAGCGGACCTGATCCAGCGACTTGCCGTCCAGCAACCGCCTTCGATGCAACTTCGCCGAATCGTCGTTGCTCATGCCCCATTCCGGGAGCGATTCGGCTGCACACCGAGCCCCGCTGGTGAACATTGCAACTGCCGCCAACAGCACGAAACGGTTGTCACCGAACAGTCGCACCGTCGCTCGTCTGACCTGATGGTGATCAGTGGGCCCCTGGTGCAAACATTCCACCAGCCTCGTTGCATGGGGGCTCTCGTGCCAGCCAGCGAACTCCATACGCTTCTGCGAAAGGTGCCAAACAACCTGCATCGCGCCACGAATTAGTTAGGACATCCCTCTTCACTTAGTGCCTCCCGGACACGCTCGACCAGCTCCGCGAGTGTCCACGGTTTCGAGAGACATGGGACCTGCTCCAGACCTGACGAGGCGCCCGTGATCTCGCCACGCACACGTCCGCTTGAGAAAAGGAACTTCACTTCCGCCGATTCCCTCCGTATTTCTCGATAGAGTTCGACCCCGTCCATCTTGGGCATTCCTACGTCGGAAATCACGAGTTCGATACTCTCCTTGTGTGCTCTGAAGACAGCCAGCGCCTCTTCGCCGTCGGCCGCTAACAATACAGTGTAGCCGAATCTCTTGAGGACGCGCTCTGCGGCCCAACGGAGCGACTCTTCGTCCTCGGCAATGAGTATCGTCCCTGAGCCTTCCAACACCGCGACGGAGCTTCGTGAATCGGCGGTTTCGCGCTCAGTTTTGCCGACAGTTGGGAAACTGAGGCGGATCGTCGTCCCAACTCCAACCTCGCTCTGAACTTCGACAAAGCCGTTGTGCTGTTTTATCAGTCCGGCGATCATCGCCATTCCAAGGCCCGTGCCCTTGCCGCGCGATTTTGTGGTGAAAAACGGCTCGAAGACCCTGGTTTTGATCTCGGCAGCCATTCCCATTCCATTGTCACTTGCCGTTATGCAAAGGCATTTCACGGACCTATTCTCCCCTGCCTCCATCTCGTTTTTGACGTCCAAAGTAACCTCGGATACCTCAACACGAAATGTTCCTCCGTCTGGCATGGCGTCGCGCGCATTGGTCGCTAGATTCATCAGCATCTGCTCCACGGCACCAGTATCCGCCTGGACGAAGGGAGTATCTTTCTCCACCGCGAGCTTGAGTTCGATATTCTCAGGAAGGAGCCTGCGTAGGATGCTGTAGAGACCGACGACGACTGGACCGAGGTCCGTCGGCTCGAGCCTGAGGTCGGCCTTCCTGCTCATTCCCATGAGTTTCTTGATCATCCGGGCGCCACTGTGTGCCGCCGTCATAATGTGTACGACATCGGCGCAGAGTTCCTCGTCGTCAGACGACAAGGAACCACCGATTAACTCGGCGCTCAACATCACTACAGAGAGAATGTTATTGAAGTCGTGTGCGATACCACTGGTGAGCTGGCCGATGGCCTCGAGTTTCTGGGATTGACGGAGCTGAGCTTCAAGTGACTTACGATTTGTAATATTGCGGATCACCATTTGCACGGACGGCTCTTGGTCCCAGAGACAGTAAGCGGCCGAAACCTCTACAGAAACGCGCGCGCCGCTCGCCCGGATCATCTCAATCTCCACCAACTGACTAAGAGCCTGATTCTCCATCAGGATACCGAAGCGAACCGCGCATTCATCTAAGTGTTTGGGATCAATCAACGACCATAGCGACATACATTTCAAATCAGCTTCCTCGATCCCAAGCATGTTCGAAAAGGCTGGATTTGCCAGCTTAATCTGGCCATTGGCATCCACTACCGTGATCCCGTCGGGCGAGAACGACACGAGTTGGTTCACCTTTGCCCGCTCTTCCAAAATCCGCCGATAGCGGTTGAGGCGAACGATGGTTTTCACACGCGCCCGCATCTCGTGACGATCGAACGGCTTGGAAATGAAATCGTCGGCACCGGCAGCGAGTCCCTCTTCGCGCGATCTACTCCCGTCCAAGGAGGTAATCAGTAGCACCGGAACCTCAGCTGTCACACTGTCGAGGCGCAGACGGCGACACACTTCGAAACCATCCATCCCGGGCATCATGACGTCCAACAGAACGAGGTCTGGAGTGTGCTCTCGTGCTTGGCTCAGCGCCTCAAGTCCATTGCTCGCAAACAACAGTGCATATCCGCGTCCAGAGAGTACTGCGCCCAGAACTTCGCGCCCCATAGCATTATCATCGACGATTAGTATCGTTGGATTCTCGCTCACTTCATTCATGACTCACACTAAGAAGGATTTTTATGGCATCGCTCAGCTGCCTAAGACTTACGGGCTTACTCAAATATTCGTTGGCACCAGCCGCCAAACAACGCTCGCGATCTCCCGACATTGCCAACGCTGTTAAGGCGACAATGGGAACGCCCGAAAACTCGGGGTCCTTCCGGATTTCAATCGTCGCACTCAACCCGTCCAACTTCGGCATTTGGATATCCATCAAAATTAGGTCAGGGCGTTCGCGACGAGTCAACTCGATAGCCTCGACACCGTTACGCGCGACCACGAGGCGGTACCCTTCTGCCTGCAGAAAATCGCAGATAGAGGTGATGTTGTACTCGTTGTCTTCTGCCAGCAACAATAGGGGCTCTGAGTCCATCTCTGGCTCAGCACCGGGGGCTTCTTCGAAGTTCACGCCAGAAACATGCGACGTATCCAATGAAAGCACTGTGTCCGAAGACGCATGGGACGAGCGCACACTCAATGTTTCGGACCAAGGAAGCGAGATGGTGAAGCGTGAGCCCTGACCATGTCCGAGGCTCGTCACCTCCACGCTGCCCCCTTGCATGTCCGCCATTGCTGCGACCAATGAAAGACCGAGCCCGGTTCCCTCGTACTTTCGATCCAGCCCCGCATCGAGCTGAACAAACGGCGTAAAGAGCCGTGATTGCTCGTCCGGGGAAATACCAATTCCCGTGTCCCAAACCGAAAATTGTACAGAGTTGTCCTCAGAGTTACCCGTTACCTCCAAGCCAATAGTGCCACCCTCGGGGGTGAATTTCACCGCGTTGGTGAGTAAGTTCACCAGAATCTGTTTCAGCCGGCGCTCGTCCGCCCGAATGCTCGTCACCCGTTGATCGAAGGAGATAATCACCTTCAGGCGTTTTCTTTGCGCCGATTCTTTGATGAACCGGACGCTCGCTTGGCAGATGTCTTCTGCATTCACCAACGCCATCGAAAGCCTGATGGTGCCAGATTCCACCTTGGCGAGGTCGAGGATGTCATTGATGAGCAGGAGCAAGTGGCGCCCGCTCTCTTCCACCATCCCGACGGAGCGCTCCTGCCTCTCATTCATTGAACCATAAACACCTTCCCGGAGCGACTCCGAAAGGTTGAGGATGGCGTTGAGCGGGGTCCGAAGCTCGTGACTCATGCCCGCGAGGAATTCGTCCTTGGCACGGGAGGCTGCCGCCAAGTCGGTGTTTGCCGCACTCAACTCAGCCGTGCGCTCCGCTACCCGCACTGTGAGTTGGACCCGTTCATCTTTAAGCTCTGCCTCCGCAACTTTGCGAGCGGTGATGTCCTGACCCACGCCGACGACACCGACGATATTCCCTTCGACATCCCGCCGACTGCTCGCGTTAAGCAGCACTTCCACTCGAGAGCCTGACTTCGTGAACAACGGAAACTCATAGTTCGACGTTTCCTCCCCTGCGAGCGCCGATGCAAGAACTGAACGAACAGACTCCCGGTATTCATCCGTTATGAAGTCGCTCACCAGATTTCGGCCCAGTACCTCCGCCTTCTCGTACCCAGTGATCGACGCCGACGATTGGTTCCACTCATTCACCTGCATCCAGGCATCGACACCGAAGATTGGAGCATTCGCAGTGTCGATGAGCTGAGTCAGTTCGGCGCCGATGCGGGAGACCTCTGCCTCAGCAACTTTACGAGCCGTGATGTCCTGACCCACGCCCACGACACCGACGATATTGCCTTCGACATCCCGCCGGGTGCTCGCGTTCAGCAACACTTCCACCCGAGAGCCTGACTTCGTGAACAACGGAAACTCGTAGTTAGACGTCTCCTTGCCTGCGAGCGCCGCTGCGAGCACTGAACGAACGGACTCTCGGTATTCATCCGTTATGAAGTCGCTCACCAGATTCCGGCCAAGCACCTCCGCCTTCTCGTATCCGGTGATCGACGCCGAAGATTGGTTCCACTCGTTCACCTGCATCAAGGCATCGACACCGAAGATTGGAGCATTTGCAGTGTCGATGAGCTGGGTCAGTTCGGCACTGATACGGGAGACCTCTGCCTCAGCAACTTTGCGAGCGGTGATGTCGGTCCAAGAAC
>JBLHWZ010000241.1:0-8668 GCA_047629415.1 Bradymonadia bacterium
AAACGAAACCGACGCAAACGAAACCGACGCAAACGAAACCGACGCAAACGAAACCGACGCAAACGAAACCGACGCAAACGAAACCGACGCAAACGAAACCGACGCAAACGAAACCGACGCAAACGAAACCGACGCAAACGAAGCCGTTGTCGCTTGCGCACTCGAAGCCATCGTCCCCGTTGCTGCATGTAGCGTTGGCGCCGCACCGAACACTGAGACATTCGTCGACGTCGACGCAGCTGGAGTCGATGAGTTCGAGGACGATATGAACGACGGACCTCCGATGGACGCGAGCGGCGGATCACCGGCGCCTGATCCGCCGGAACGCGGCGATGACGAGGGTGGCGCCGACGCTCCTCGCGTGCGCTCGTTCTTCCCAGAAACGTTGCTGGTCGAACCGTCCATCATCACCGACGAGAACGGCGCAGCGACGATTCCTCTAACGATCGCCGACAGCATCACAACGTGGCGTATGTCCGGAACGGCCAACTCGATGGCAGGCGAACTGGGCTCCGGTACCGGCGGCCTGATCGTGTTTCAGGACTTCTTTGTCGACATTAACTTCCCGGTCGCGCTGACTCAGAACGACGTCATCAGCGTGGCGATCGCGCTCTTCAACTACTCGAAGATCCACAAAGCGTGGACCTGACCGTCGACCTCGAGGTCTCGGGCGACCGGTTCACGCTACTCTCTGACGGGGACATCACCGTGAACCTCGACCCGGGTGAGATAACGATTCGATACTTCGATACTCCGATGCGCCGGTCAGCCGCGTCGGCTGGCATCCGTTCCAGGTGACCACTATTGGCTCGGCGATGAGTGACGCGATTCGTCGTGTGATTCAGGTCATACCGGACGGCCAAGAGCAGTTGGTCGTGCATTCAGACCGCCGCGTAGGCGATGTCGATGGTACGGTCTCGATCCCGTCCGAGGCGATCGAGAATGCGTCAGCGCTCTTCGTGAAGCTCTACCCGGAGCTCTTCTCTCAGGTGATCGAAGGCCTGGATTCGCTGCTGCTGATGCCGAGCGGCTGCTTCGAGCAGACTTCTTCGACGACGTATCCGAACGTCTTGGTGATGCAGTAACGGCAGGAGACGGGCCAGTCTTCGCCCGCCGTATAGATGCTGCCCACGGAGTACATCTCGTTGGCCTATCAACGACTGGTCAGTTACGAATCGCCGAGCGGCGGGTTCGAGTGGTTCGGTGACGACCCGGGCCACCGCATCTTGACCGCGTATGGCCTGCTCGGCTTCACCGACATGGCTGAGGTATTCCCTGTCGACCCGGCGGTCATCGATCGCACGCGGACTTGGCTGGTTTCGCAGCAGGAGGCGGACGGTCGCTGGAAGGCAGCGCCGGAGGGCATCCACGAGCGTGCCACAAACAACTTCCAAGGCAGCGGCGTGCGAGCGACCGCCTATATCAAGTACGCCCTGCTCTCCTCCGGAGACACGGGCGCCGCGACGATGACGGGTGTGGACTGGGTGCGCTCGAATATGGCGGAGATCGAGGACCCGTACTCGCTAGGTCTCGTCGCAAATATGTTCCTCACGGCGGACCGCAACGACGCCGACGGCGGACGCGGTCGCGGCCGACTCGAAGACATGGAAATGTCCAAGGAGACAGACAGCGTCACGGTCTCCTGGTGGGAATCGGGCTCGAACTCGCTCTACTACGGCACCGGTCAGGGCATGCCCATGGAGACGACCGCGTTCGTCGTGCAGGCGGTCATTCTCGCCGGCTCGTACCCGAACACGATCGATGGTGTGGTCGGGTATCTGATCCAGAACAAGGGTGAGTTTAGCCAGTTCTCCTCAACGTAAGCAACGATCCATGCGCTACGCACCTTCATCATGCTGCTCTCGCAGGCGAGCACCTCCGGCGAGACACTAGCGCGGTCTATCTGGGCGGCGCGTTGATCGAGGAGGTTTACATCGATGCGACGTCCAGCGATCTGATGCGTCTCTTCGACCTCCAAGACTACGTGTTCGAGGGTGACAACGAGATCCGCATTGAGGTCGATGGAGAGGGCGAGTTCCTCGATCAGATTGTCGGCTGCTAGTACCTGCCGTGCGAGCTCGTTGGCTCCTCACCTTCAGAAGACATCGTCACGATCGACGTGGCCTACGATCGAACTGAACTCGCTGTGGATGAGACGGTGCTGGGGACTACCACGGTGCAGAATCAAACTGGCGGGCGGCTCGACATGGTGATGATTGATCTGGGCGTGCCGCCAGGGTTCGACGTGCAGATGTCGGATTTTGACGGGTACATCCAAGATGCCGAAGTACCGGTGACGCGCGTTGAACGGGCGGGCCGTCAGCTGACGGTCTACGTCTATGAGCTCGACGGCGGCGAGACACTCTCGCTCGGGTACCACCTGAGGGCGGCCATGCCGATGGAGGCTTCGACGCCACTCAGCGCCGTGTGGCTCTACTACGAAGAGGGTGTTCGCTCCGAAGAGGAGCCCGTGATTCTCACCGTCCGCTAGCGGACGGTGTTTGGCTCAGAGCCCGGCACGACGTCATTTCGCCCGTTGTGCCGGGCACCTCGTCAACTCTGCTGGTGACGAAACGAACTCCATCCCGAACTCCCGTGAGATTCCGCCGATAGGTTTGGCTGCTGTGCGCGGTTCTCTGCGCAGACTGTGGGGCTCCTGCTGTGGCCGTTGGCCAGAGCGCTACTTCCCTTATCGAGGACGCGCAGGGAGCGAGCGCCATTGAAGCTCAGTACCCCTACCTGGTCTGGCTCGTCGAAAACGGGCGGTGGGAAGCCGCCGCGGATCGCTGCCCGTCGTACTCTGACCCAAGCGATTCACTCGCGGCCTATATCGAAGACCTCGTTTCGTCGCTCGATCACACTGACCCCAACGCGGCGAGCGCTCTACGAATCGCGGGGTGTCTGGGATTCACGGGACGCCTGAGCTTCAAGTCGTTGCGTGAGACCGTCGAGGCCGTCTGCGACCCGCGACTCAGCTGCGAGGACGACTGGACCTGCTTCATGTTCGAAATCGCGTGCTGGAGTGCCCTCGCCAAACATCACTCTGACGAATGGTTCGACCGTGGCCTCTCCGTGATGCGGGACTTCACAGGACCTGTCGTTGAGCACGGATACAGCATTGAGGCCAGTCGATGTGTTGGAGCCGTGCGTCATCTGCAGCGGTGTTGCGAGAGCGAAAAGCAGTACCCCCGGGGCTTCGCCGAACTGCTGTGCCGAGCGGAGGTTCCGATGAGTATGTCGGGAGGGCGCGGCCGGTCTATCACTTGCCCGTGAGCGGCTCGAACCCCTGAGTTCTGGAGGCGCTAACACGATGCAGACATGCCGGTTTCGAGAGCCCAGAAGCGCCGAGTGCCTCGCACAATTCGTCCCTTTTTCTCGGCCGCTAGAGGTGGTCCGTGATACGGCGGACTTTATCGCCGCCGGAGCGCCAGCACCCGCCCGCGATAACGAACCAAGGGGGGACTCCACCGCGAACTTTGCTACATCGCGGCAGATGTTCGAAGACAAGGCCGAATCAGAATCCCAACCGATGCCCACCACAATGCCGCAACTCGTGCTCGCCTTTCCGGCCACGTCCGGTGCGTCAGCCGATCCTCTCATCGAAGCTGTCATCGAGAAGTGGGGCGACCAGGGTCCAACCGTGCACCAAGTCCCACTGCCCCCGCACGAAACCGACGCGACGCTGCTCCATCTCTTTGAAGCCGGTGTGGCAAATGCGGGAGTGGCGCCAGAGGGCCTCGTCATTGGTGGGTTCTCACTTGGCGCCCGAATCGCAGCGCTCGCTTGTCGAAGGCTTCGACCTGCCGGCTTTGTCGCAATGGGTTTTCCGTTCCACCGGCGAGGCGAGCCACGAGCCCAGCATGGCTTCGACGCGCTGCGCGATGTCGAGGCGAGAAGTCTCGTCTTGCAGGGAACACGCGATTCACACGGCAATCGAGAGCATGTGATGGGGCTCACACTGCCGGCTACTGTTGAGGTCCACTGGCTCGAAGACGGGAACCACCGCTGGGTGCCTCGCCAGAGGTCGTGGCGAACGCCGAGCTCTCTTGTCGAAGAGGCAGCCGAGACAATTCTCGCCTTCGTCTCCGAATCTCTGCTAGGTGCGCACGATGATTGAGCCCAGCGACGGCCGAGAGCCCATCGAGCGACCCGGTTTTTCCTACCTCCCTCGCTTCATCACAGCGGAGGAATCGGAGACGTTGATCGCGTACTTCGCGTCGCTGACGCCCCTCTGGGAGCGACGGCATGTGAAGAGCGCGCACGCGCGCGGTGACGGCCACAGTCGTCGGCTTACCCGACCGGTCTATTGGCTCGGCGCGTGGCAGTTCGCGTGCCTCGGATACTACGCTGAGCCCGACCATCGGGAGAATCGATGCCTGAGCGGCGAGCCTTTCCCAGTGGTCATCAGCGCCATTCTAGAGCGGTTGGTTGAGACGCTAAAAGCGGACCATGTTTGGCCCGGTCCGGGCGCCGGAGACGCGACACTCCCGAACACCTGCCTCATTAATTATTACGGACGAGAAGTCTCGCAAGAGGGACCGCCGCGAGACTACGCACGATTGCGTATGCATCGTGACGGCGAGCCGGGCCCCGTGATCATGTTCAACGTCGGACAGCCGGGTCTCTTCGAATTCCTCGACCCCGACAAGTCACTCAAGCCCGAGCTGAGCGTCTGGACCCGACACCGCTCCGTCAGCATCATCAGCGGACCGGAGTTCAAGGACCGCCTCTATCACCGCGTGTCACAAGTCCGGACCGGGCTCGAGCCACGGCTTGAGTGCCGTGTTCCAAACTTCGAGGTGCGCCGCATCAGCGTGTCCTTCCGACACGTACCCACGGAGTTGATCGAAGATCTCGGGCAGTTCCCCGCGGAGCGCCGCGACGCGGTGGTTGGGTACGTCGAGGAACTCGCAGAGGAGTCGGACCACTATGCCGAGCAACTGCTAACACTGGCCGATCGGTAGCCCGACCGGATCTGTATAGGCGCGCACGTCACCCCCAAGGGCCTGACGCGGTGGACCACACTCGCGACGACGTGGCCCCATCTGGCGCTTACTCAAGACCGCGAACCGCCAAGCCGCTAGACCGCGAAGGTGCCGACCGCAGTTTCGCACCCTTCCCAGTTGACCCGGATATTCTCCGGGTCAGTGAGCAGGTCCTCAGGCGGAAGGAGGCCGGGGAATCCAGTCCAGCCTTCGGGTCCATAGAAGTTCCCGGACTGAGCTTCGGGATCCATGCACGCCCGGATGATGCCGAGCGCTCCGTCCTCTTGGGACTGGGCCTGCTTCATGAATGGGCTGTCGACCTCCATGCCACCGTCCTGGCCCGTGGTGACCTGAAGATTTGTCGCAGCCAAACCCGGGTGAGCGACCAGCACTTTGACGTTGGCGATGCCCGCTTCGTTGAGACGGTTGCGTAGACCGAACGTAAACGCACAGTTGGCGAGCTTGGTCTGGTGGTAACGCGCCCAACGTGGACCGGCGATCTCGTTGTCGGCACCATCGCCGCCGAGGTTGCCTCCATTCTTGCCGAAGTACTTCGCTTCTAGCGGACCGCCCAGGCGTGCCTGCGACGAGTGGTTCACTACGCGGGCATCGTCACTCTTGAGGAGCAGCGCGAAGAGCTCCTTCGTCAGGAGGAAGTGCGAGAGGCAGTTCGTCTGCATCTGCACGTCGTAGCCGTCCTTTGTTGCTTGATCGCGGAGCGCCATGACTCCCGCGTTGTTGCAGAGCACATCCAAGCGGTCGTGGCCGGCCTTGATAACACCGATCGCAGCGCGGACGCTGGCGAAGTCCTGCAGATCGCAATCGATCGCCTCGAAGACAGCGCCCGGGACTTCGCCCTGGAGTCGCGCGAGAGCAGAAAGCGCACGCTCGCTAGGGCGGTTCAGAAGCAGGACCTTTGCTCCTTTCTTGGCAAGCTCGCGGGCGCACACGTAGCCGGTGCCGCTAGTGGTCCCGGTTACGACGGCAACTCGGCCATTCATGTCACGCGTATGATTGGCGATTACATCAGCCAAGTGTTGAGTCTCGATCTGCGCGGTCATGGGGTTCTCCTAGATGGGCGAGCGCTCACGACACGAGATTGTTCGCGCGGCTCGGGATAAAGCGTGTGGTCGCGGACGTAATCACGCGCGCGGATCCAGGCAACCGTGGCCTGCTCTCAGTCCTTGAGCCGCAGCACGAGCAAGGCGGAGTTGCGCTTCGCTCGCCCAAACCACCCGCAGGCCAGCCAAAGCGTGGGAACGACGACGCGCTCATGGCTCGAGCAGCCCCTTACCCATGCAACCTTCTCACATCGAAGCTCCCAGACTGATCGTGATCTCGGAGAAGCCGGCATCACGGTGAGGGAGCAGGGCGGCGTAGTCGGCTGATGCGAACACCTCCGTCACGGCATCAGTGGAGGCGAAATCCATCATGAGGACTAAGCCGTATGAGCGCGCTCCGTCGATCATCTTTGTGACCTTTAGACGCCTCACAAGTGTGCCGCCTGCCCCAACCAGGAGCGGCAACACTCCCTTCAAATATGCCTGCATCGCTGCGGGCTCATTCGGGTTTGGTGCTGCCGTAACGATTAGCGTCGTCGCTGTTCCCATATGCCTGTCCTCATCAACTTGAATATATCGAACTGATCGGTTAACTATTCTCCACACTATCGAGAGTCAAGTCGAGAGTGTGATCCGGGAGCGCACCGATGGGCCGACGCAAAACCTACGAGAGAGACGATTTGATAGCGAAAGCGATGGAGTGCTTCCGTGACCGCGGTTTTGGCGGCACATCTACCGCGGTGTTGGTCGAAGAACTCGGGGTAAACCGCAACAGCCTCTACTCGGAATTTGGAAGCAAACAGGCTCTCTTCGACGCCTGTTTAGAACGATACGACGCCGGTGCGATCAGCCGGAACTTCGGCCCACTTGAAGCACCGGACGCCGGCCTGAAACAGGTCCGACAGGTGGTGGAGTTCTTCGCTAGCGCGGCGGCTGCACCTGCGATGGGACGCGGCTGCTTGCTCTGCAACACCGCGGTTGAGTTCGGCCCTGAAGACCCAAGTGGCCATGATTTTGTAGCGAACTACCTCGCACGACTGTCGGGGAGTTTTCTGAACGCACTGAGCAACGCAAAGCGGGACGGGACACTGCGCGCGACCGCCAGTGTCGACGACGAGGCTCAGTTCCTAACTGCCACCGTGCTCGGCATCTTTGTCATGCTCCGCGCAGCCGCTGACCCAGCGATGATTCGCGGTGCGACGAACGTCGCCATTCGTCACATCCGAGCGATCTCGAAGGCGGACTAGACGCGAACCAAACGAGCTCGGCGCTGACGCTTCCGAAGCGATGGGCTTCTAAGCCAGCCCAAAGTACGCCGAGGGAAGATCAGCGTTTGGCATCTGCATGCCCCTTGGTCGTACGCCTGCAATGCACCTGCCAGTGGGCCGCGAGTCTAGGAGCGAAGCCGTATGATCGCCCCTTCGTCTGGGCTCAAACCGATGGTTCGTACTGGAGCTCGGAGGCCGGTGCGAATGTGCAGCAGACCTCCAGTTTTCCGATATCACCGGGTCGAACGAGCACCGCGATCCACTTCAGACCTTGGAGTTCAACTGACTCCACTTCGAACAGACCGGCCTTCCACCAAACGGAATTTCCGGGGCGCAGATCAGGCCGATCGAGCCGCGAACGCTTTACGCTGCGGTGCCGCGTGTGATGCGAAAGGTCTCGGTTGGGGGTTGAATCGATTGCTTCGATACTCATCGCGTTGCTCGTCAGGAGTTGGCCAAGCGTCTCAGGGCGAGCGGCTCTATGCAAAAAATCAACGCATCGCGTGATCGGGCCGTGGTAGCTTCTGCCCCATGCTGACCCTTAAAGAGTTCCAATCCGCCCGAGATCTCATCGCTCCACACGTGAGGCGAACGCCGGTTATTGACGTTCGTCCGACGCGCGCGCCAGCCGGCTCGACTGCGCAGTACCAGCTCAAGCTGGAGTCGATGCAGGTCACCGGCGCGTTCAAAGTCCGCGGCGCAACATGCCACGCATTGCGCCTGACGAACGAGCAAAGGAAGCTCGGATTGATCACCGCTTCAGGCGGAAACCACGGGCTCGGTGTGGCGTGTGCCGCACGGCTGGTTGGCTCCCACGCGTTGGTCTACCTGCCCGCGAACGCGCCCGAGCATAAGGCTGAGGCGCTTCGAGGATGGGGCGCTGAGGTTCGCTGGGAGGGTGCCGTCTGGGACGAGGCGAACGAGGCCGCGCTGGCGGAAGCCGAGCGCGCTGGACGGGCCTACCTGCACCCCTTCGCTGACCGCGACGTCATCGCGGGACAGGGCACGATCGCGCTTGAGCTCCTTGAGGACGCACCTGACACGGAGGTCCTGGTAGTGCCCATCGGTGGCGGTGGACTCATCGCCGGCATGGCGAACGCGGCGCGGCGGCTGAATCCCCGAATCCACATCGTTGGCGTCGAGCCAGTCGGCGCGCCAACGCTCCTGCGGAGCCTAGAAGCGGGTGAGCCAACACTGCTGGAGTCGGTCGACACCGAAGCCAACACGCTCGCACCTCGGGGCACCCATCGGATGAACTTCGACATCATTCGAGAGTGTGTGAACGAGATCGTTCTCGTCACAGACGACGAGATGAGGGCAGCGCGCAGCTGGCTCTGGGAAGAGCTCTACATCG
>JBLHWZ010000242.1:0-8656 GCA_047629415.1 Bradymonadia bacterium
CCACCTGGCCGCCCTCGTAGCAGAACTGGAGTGTGTTGGAGGAGACCGACAGAATACCGGATATCCTGCCCTTAGGCAGCTGCTCGGAGAAGGCGTGGGCTTGGTATTCGATCAGGTCCTATCTTGATCGTGAACGTTGAGGTTGCTGTTTACCCGGGTGCTGACAGGATCGCCCGATGGAGCAATAGAGTCAATCGGGGGGAGCCTTCGGACGACACTTCGGGCCTCCGCGCAGCGCTCTCTTGCGGCAGGGCCGACCGCTGGCTTAAGTTCTGGCGGCCTCAACGACGGAACTTCATGAACTACCTCGTGATCTCGACCAGCCTCAGCCCGCGCTCCAAGAGTCGAATCCTCGCTCGCGCGGCGGCCGCCCAGTTGGAGACGGAACCTGGAACAGTCGAGTTCGTCGACCTCGCCGAGCTTGAGATCCCGTTCTGCGATGCCGCCGGCTGCTACAGTTCGGCGGACGTGATCGCGCTGAAGGCCAAAATTGAAGAGGCAGACGGCATCGTGCTCGCGACACCGATCTACAACTACACTATCGGGTCCTCGGCTAAGAATCTGATCGAGCTTACCGGCAAGGCGTGGACGGAGAAGGTCGTGGCCTTCCTCTGCGCCGCTGGCGGACCGCACAGCTATATGTCGGTGATGACCGTGGCGTCGTCGCTGATGCTCGACTTCCGCAGCGTGATCGTTCCTCGCTTTGTCTACGCCATGGGCGGCTCCTTCGCAGATGGCGAGATCGCGGATCCGGAGGTCGAGGCGCGGATTGAGGGCCTGACAACGAGTTTCGCTCATATGACGCGGTGTCTGCGCGGGGTGTGAAGGTCTTTGGACTCTTCGTTGGCATCGCGCGCGACGATCCCTGAGCTGCCGAGGTTCGAGTCGTCGCCGAGCAGGCGCCCGCTGGAGTTTGGTGAGGTCCTCCGGCTGTGGCGAGTCCGTCAATGACTGGCTCGCTGCCCGTTCTAGCCCCGTTCTAGCCCCGTTCTAGCCCCGTTCTAGCCCCGTTCTAGCCCCGTTCTAGCCCCGTTCTAGCCCCGTTCTAGCCCCGGTCTAACCCCGTTCTAACCCCGGTCTAACCCCCGTCCGGCCCCGTTCTAGCCCCGATTTGTCAGTGTTTTGGCCCTGATCTGCCCACGCTCCGCACGGGTTGACGCCCTGCAAGCCCCCCACTAGAACGTGTTCTAGTGGTTTTCCCGATTCGTCTTGGAGTCAGCAAAATACTGGCTCTTCGATCGAACCTCTCGGACGTCTCGGCGAATTCTCCTTGAGTACCACTGCGTTTTTAGGAGATCTCAATGAACTCAGCACATCCAGCCCCCTCTCGCCAAGAGCTCGTCGAGCGCGCCACCCAGCTGGCCGTTACTTTCGCGGAGCGACGAGTTGCTACCGCTGAAGCCCGTCAACTCAGCGCTGAGACGATCGCCGAGATGAAGGAGGCCGGCTTCTTCAAGATGCTGCAGCCTCGTCGGTGGGGAGGCTTCGAGTCTCATCCTAATACATTCTTCGCAGTACAGCAGATCATCGCTGCCGCCTGCCCGTCCACGGCGTGGGTTCTCGGCGTTGTGGCTGTGCACAACTGGCAGCTCGCGCTCTTCCCCGAAGAGGCGCAGCAGGACGTCTGGGGCGAGGACTCTAGTGTTCTGGTCAGCTCGTCGTACATGCCGGTCGGCAAAGTGAAGAAGGTCGAAGGCGGCTACCAGTTCAGCGGCCAGTGGGGCTTCTCTAGCGGTTCCGACCACTGCGACTGGGCGTTCCTCGGCGGGTTCGTTCCTACCGAGAGCGGGCCGCCCGACATGCGGACCTTCCTGGTTCCGAAAGGAGACTACGAGCTGGTCGACGACTGGCACGTGCTCGGCCTCAAGGGCACCGGTTCGAAGTCGGTACTCATCAAGGATTGCTTCGTCCCAGAACACCGCACCCACAAGTTCGGCGACGGTTTTAAGTGTGCCAGCCCGGGCAACGACCTGAACACGGCGCCTCTCTTCCGATTACCCTTTGGGCAAATCTTCGTCCGCAGCGTGGCGATGGGTGCCCTCGGAATGGCGCAGGGGGCCCTCGATGCGTTCATCGATGTCCAGGCTAGCCGTGTGGCGCGCGGTGACGGTCGTAAGGTCTCGGATGACCCGCGCACAAAGCAGGTCGTGGCTCATGGGATTGAGACCATCGATTCCGCCAAGCTCGTGCTCGAGCGGAACTTCGACGAGATGATGAGGTACTGCGAGCGGGGTGAACGGATCCCGACCGATCTTCGCGTGAAGTACCGCTACACCTCGTCGACCATGGTCAAACGCTGCGGCGACGTGATCGACCAACTGATGGCCGCAAGCGGTGGCAGTGGCATCTTCGCGAGCAACCCTATCGGGATGTACTTCTGCGACATCCATGCAGCGATGGCGCACTACGCAAACAACGCGGACAAGCCGGCCGCGAACCTCGGCGCGACTGCCCTTGGGCTGCGTAATTCTGACTATTTCATCTAGAACTCTCCTACGTAGACGAGGCCTATGACCGCCGTTTCGCAGCTTGGATATGTCGCGTTCGAGGTCTCTGACCTCGCCGCTTGGGAACAATTTGGCACCGATGTGATTGGAGCCGCGCTGGTCGACCGCTTCGACGACGGTGGGTTCTCGCTCCGATGGGACAAACACCACCACCGGATGTTCATCGAGCCGGGCAAGAGCGATGACCTCTCAGTGCTCGGATTCGAATGCGCTAGCGAAGAGGACCTCGAGACGACGGTCGCAGCGATTCGAGCATCCGGCATCGAAGTGACCGAGTGCGACGCTGCTCATGCAGCTAAGCGGAGGGTCGCCAAGCTCTATCGATTCCGTGAGGTCGGTGGCAATCCTGCCGAGGTTTACTGTGGCCCCGCGATGCATGACGAGGCGTTTAAGTCCGACGTCGTTCGCAGCGGTTTCGTCGCCGACGAACTTGGCTTGGGCCACTGTGTCGTCCGCGTCCGGAGCCGAGTCGACGGCGAGAAGTGGTACTGCGATGTCCTTGGTTTCAAGCTGTCCGACCACATCAAATGCGAGATCGGTGGCTTCAAGGTCGACATCGCATTCTTGCACGTGAATCCGCGGCACCACTCGATCGCGCTGGGCGAGTTGATGCCGAAGCGCATCCACCACATCATGTGGCAGGTCGGCTCGATGGATGACGTCGGTATGGCGTTCGACCGATGCACCGATAATCGCGTCAAGATCATGCAGACGCTTGGCCGACACCCGAACGACAAGATGTTCTCGTTCTACGCGCTGACTCCCAGCGGGTTCGAGTTCGAATATGGCTGGGGCGCTCGCGACGTCGGGGAGGACTGGGAGCCGACCGAGTACGACCACATCTCAGAGTGGGGACACCAGCGTCTGCCGTATCGTAAGCCGAATCGCTAACGCTGATCCTCGCTTGAACGGGAGGTCGTTTGCGCCCGATTCGGACGTGACCGGCCACCTATCGGTTCCCATCGAAGACCCAGAGCAGACCGCCATGATCCCCGAAGGAAAGTACGCCGACATCGGCGACGGCCTACAAGTTCACTATCACGAGGCAGGCGAGGGCGAGCCGGTGGTGTTCGTTCACGGCAGCGGCCCCGGCGCCTCCGGTTATAGCAACTTCAAAGGCTGCATGGAGGCCTTCGCTGCGCGCGGATACCGGGCGATTGCCCCTGACACCATTGGGTATGGCTACTCGTCGCGCGAGCCCGATATCGACTATGGATTCGATCTGTTCGTCGACGGCCTCAAGCGCTTCCTGGACACCCTTGGCATCGAGAAGTGCTCGTTGGTGGGGAACTCTATGGGCGGCGCGATGTGTATCCGCTTCGCCCTCGACAATCCGGATCGAGTGGACAAGCTGATCATGATGGCGCCCGGCGGCATGGAAGTCCGAGAGGTCTACATGGGCATGCGCGGAATCCGTCGCATGTTGAAGGCGCTCTTCGGTGGTTCTGAGTTGAGCCTCGAATCCATGAAGAAGGTCTTCGAGCTGCAGATCTTCAAGCCGGAGGAGGTCAGCGACGACGTGATCGCGGAGCGCCTCGCGATGGCGAAGACCCAGCCCAGAAAGGTCTTTGAGAGAATGAAGGTTCCGAATCTCGAAGACGAGATCGCGAACTTGGAATGTCCGATCATGGTGTTCTGGGGCCAGAACGATCAGTTCTGCCCAGTGTCCGGCGCCGCGAAGTTCGCCGAGCGGTGCTCGAACACGCGCGTGCTGACGATTACAGAGTGCGGTCACTGGGTGATGGTTGAACACCCCGAGCTCTTCAACAAGACTAGCTGTGATTTCCTCGACGAGTAGCCTCGCATCGGCAAACAAACATGAGTCATAAGAAGATCAAGGCGGCCATTATCGGTCCCGGCAATATCGGTACGGACCTGCTCTATAAAGCGCTTCGAAGCGACTGGATTGAGCCTGTCTGGATGGTCGGTATTGACCCCGAATCCGAGGGGCTGAAGAGGGCACGCGATCGGGGCCTGAAGACGACCCACGAGGGCGTCGCCGGCCTCGTCCCGCACGTACTGGACGACGAGATCCAGATCGCGTTCGACGCGACGTCAGCATACGTTCACAAGATCAACTCGGGGGCGCTTCAGCCGATGGGCGTGCTGATGGTCGACCTGACGCCCGCCGCGCTCGGGCCTCAGTGTATTCCGCCGGTGAACTTGGCAGACCATCTCCACTCTGCGGAGATGAACGTGAATATGGTGAGCTGTGGTGCGCAAGCCACGGTACCCATCGTCGCAGCGGTGAGCCGAGTCCAACCCGTAGAGTACGGAGAAATCGTCGCGACCGTCGCTTCGAAGTCGATTGGGCCGGGCACTCGCAACAACATCGATGAGTTCACTCGCTCGACCTCGACCGCTGTGCGCGTCGTCGGCGGCGCGAAGAAGGGCAAGGCGATCATCGTCATTAATCCGGCCGAACCGCCGATCATGATGCGCGATACGATTCACTGCTTGACCGAGACAGAGCCGGACCGCGAGGCAATCACCGCCTCCGTGCATGCCATGGTCAAAGAGGTGCAGCGCTACGTACCGGGCTATAAACTCAAGAACGGCCCAGTGTTCGATGGCAACCGCGTCACGGTCTTCATGGAGGTCACCGGTCTTGGAGACTACTTGCCGAAATACGCAGGAAACCTCGATATTATGACATCGGCAGGTGTTCGCACCGCCGAGATGTTTGCGGAGCGTATGGTCTCCGGTGACTTTGTGCCGAGGAAGGAGGCGCTATGAGCTTGAAAGGACGAAAGGTCACGCTACATGACATGGCCTTACGCGATGGCATGCACGCTCTGCAGCACCAGTTTACGCTCGATGATATGGTCAATATCGCGTGTGGACTCGACGACGCGCGAATGCCGCTCATCGAGGTCACTCACGGTGACGGACTAGGCGGAGCCTCGGTCAACTATGGCTTCGGTCTACACACGGATGAGGAGTACCTCCGCGCCGTGATTCCGAAGATGAAGCATGCGAAAGTCTCGGCCCTGAGCCTCCCGGGAATCGCAACCGTCGATGAGCTCCGGATGGCCGTCGACTGTGGCGTTAGCTGCATCCGCATCGCCACACACTGTACCGAGGCGGACATCTCTGTGCAGCACATTGGCATCGCTAAGGGGCTCGGTGTTGATACCGTTGGCTTCCTGATGATGGCGCACATGATCGGGCCCGAGGCCATCGCCGAACAGGCGAAAATCATGGAAGGCAATGGAGCCAACTGCATCTACGTGACGGACTCGGCTGGCTACATGCTGCCCGACGATGTGCGCGCACGCATCAGCCTCCTGCGCGACGTGCTGGACCCGGCTACTGAGCTTGGGTTCCACGGGCACCATAACCTCGGGATGGGCGTTGCTAACTCCGTCGCTGCCGTCGAAGCTGGCGCCAACCGCATCGATTGCTCGGTGGCTGGTCTTGGAGCGGGCGCGGGCAATACGCCGATGGAGGTCTTCGTCGCTGTCCTCGACCGAATGGGCGTCGACCACGGCACTGACCTCTACAAGGTGATGGATGTCGCCGAGGACCTAGTGGTGCCGCTCACGCCCCAGCCGGTCCGCGTCGATCGCGACGCGCTGACGCTCGGCTACGCAGGTGTTTACTCGTCGTTCTTGCTCTTCGCGAAGCGCTACGAGGTCAAGTACGGCGTCTCCGCACGCGACCTTCTCGTGGAGCTTGGCAAACGAAAGACGGTCGGCGGCCAGGAAGACATGATCGAAGACGTAGCCATCGAGATGGCGCGCGCGGCCGGAAAGGACATCTAAAGCCAGCTCCGGCGGTCCCCACACGGAGGGACAAACCAGCGGTGCTGCGCGCGAGCGTAGCGAGGAAGTCGCCCAGTCGGCTTGTCCCGGCCGGAGGCGCCTTGTCACACATTAGGCGTTGTTTGGTTGGGTTTTCCGCACGGCTGACACCTCTTTTGATGGTGGAGACTTGCGGGTTCGTCTCTCGGTTGAACCTTCTCTGGCGTGTCTCTCCATGTTTCGGCGTGACGGAGGTGTGCGGGGGTTCGCCGCTGGCGTGTGCCTACGATTTTTTATGGTCTGGTGTCGGGGTACGGAGCAAGGGCTCCTCGTTCGATGTAGGCAAAGTACGAAAACTGGCATTGCGTCGGCCTTACCTCACCGCTACGTTCCCGGTCCGCAAACCCCCTGTTTCGAACGGAACTACCAGCCCGCATCTGTCTTCTCTGAGACGAGGGCCGTACTAACGCGCTGCATGTTATGAAGCTCAATACCCTGATTCGTACATGCGCTCTCGCACTCTTCGCGCTCGCCGCATCGTGCGGTGGCACAAGCCTGAACGGCGGCTCGATGATCGGTAACGACATCTCCGGCGCGGACCTTTCAGGCACGTCAATGAGGCGGATGGACCTGACGGACGCGAACTTCGGTGGAGCGAACCTCTCGCGCGCCAACCTCGCAGGCTCAGACCTCAGCGGCGCGGACCTCACGGCGGCCAACCTCACGCGCACCAACTTCGTAGGAGCTTGCCTTCACAACGCCATCATGACGGACGTCACACTGCAGAAGACGAACTTCTCCAAGGCCGACATGGACGGGGCGAACCTTGCCGGCATCGACCTTCGAGGAAACGATCTGGAACGGTGTTACCTGCCCGGACGGGACCTCGGCAAACGCACACGAGCCGGTTTCCTGTGTGGACAATCTCTCGTACGACTAGGCTCCAAGTGAGCGCGACAGATGCCGGTCATATGGCCGGCGTTTGTCGTCTTTGGTTACGGGGCCGCAGCGGATCTTAGGCGGCGCCCGAAATTGGATTGCCCGATGTTTGCGACGGACATTTCGCTCGTGTCCGGGAGTGAGCCCGCAGTTGGAGCGGGTTCCTGGAAGGACGAGTGACGAAGACCTTCGCGGAATGCATGAGCAAACTGGGCAATCCAATGAAGGACGGCGCCCTAGTCCAGGCGCGCTCGCGACTCGGTGAACGACTCTGTGGCGACCCATTTGGGGCGCGGCACCATCGCGACCTCGACCTCTCCGAAGTTCGGGCTAGTAGGAAACCCGACGACGTACGGAGCATAGTAGTCGACCTCGGCTTGGTCGATGTATGGCCCGTACTCGACGAGGCGAGTCAGCAGCACCAGGAGTCGCTCGTGCCACCAGCCTGTGTCAGGTGAGTGGCCGCGGCGTCGGTGCCGTTCTCCGCGCGCCGGCGCTGGTTTGAGGGCCGCGAGAAAGGCGGTTTCGAGAGGTGTAAGTTCGCTTGGGGATTTGTCGAAGTAGTGCCGCGCTGCCGCGCTGATGCCATAGACATCGGGCGCGAACTCCACACAGTTTAGATAGAGTTCGAGGATCCTCTCCTTCGGTACCCACTGCTCCATCGCCCAAACAACGATGGCTTCTTCAAACTTACGAGCGAGGGTCTTTTTACGGTCAAAAAAGAGGTTCTTCGCAAGCTGTTGGGTGACCGTCGAACCCCCGTAGACATAGCGGTTCTCGCGCAGGTTCATGCGGACAGCGCGGCGCATCAGCATCATGCTGAAACCTGGATTGCTGAGGAACGCGATCTCCTCGGAGAGATACATGAGTGCGGGCACAAAGGCGGGCAGGGCGTCCATCGTTTGGTAATCATGTGCACCCGGGCCCACGTCGATCGGAACGGTCGAGTGCTCGACGACGGTGAAGACGTAGTCCTCCTCAAGCAACACTCGTGGATCGTAGGGCTCATCGATGGACTCGATCGTACAGTCGCCCATGAAGCCGTCCTGTCTCATGTCGAAGCTGTCGGAGTTTCCGACCTCGTACGTCGCCCGAACGCGAGGGGCCGCCGAGCCGATAAAGAGCACATTTGAGTGCTCTAGATGCGGGATGAACCCCCGCGGCGCCGCCTCCCACATGCTGGAGCAGAGGGTTGGCTCGCTGACCCCGCCCTCGGTCCGCAGGCTCCAGGTGGAGCGTTCGTTGTTTGCGGTGACGGTACCGTCAAAGGGGACCTCACCTACCCTGCCCATAAATTCCAGACCAACTTGCGGAGTCGCTGGATCTTCAGCGATCGTGAGGTCGAATATTGCTGATCCAGTGAGCTCAACGGGCTCTGGCGAAACGGCCTGGTGATAGGCGCCGAGTCCGACGAATGTGGACTCTATATGCAAGGCCGTCACTCCGTCTCCTAGCGTCGGCTCCACC
>JBLHWZ010000243.1:0-8620 GCA_047629415.1 Bradymonadia bacterium
CTTCAGCCTCGTCCGGGCCATCGTAGCAGGTGCGCGATGCACCGTCGGTACACGGGCAGCCCTCGTCGGCGTTGAGATCGCAGTTGTTGTCGAACCCGTCGCCGCAGACCTCCGCACGTCCTGGGCTAACCTCAGGGTTCTCATCGTTGCAGTCTGGGCCTGCTGAACATCCCTCGCCGAACCCGTCTCGGTCACGGTCGACGCAGCCTTCGACGGCATCCGCCTCAGCGTCGCCGCCTGGGTCGCCCGCGTCATTTTCCGCATCGACGGTCACTCCGTCAGACTCAGCATCCGGCGCGGTGCCGAAGTCGGGAGCAGTGTCTGAGGGATCTGTTTCTGCGCCGCAGCCGGCTGCAAGGAGGACCGCAGCAGCAGCAAACGGGTAGAGAACGTTGGATATCGAGCGCATGGGGTCCAGTCAGTTGAGTGTACGCCTACAGTGTACTGAGTTTGGCGACCCTACGTCAACGCGCCCCGGCCTGATTCTCGGCTCTGTCTAGCGTCCGACTGCGACCAGCCGGAATGCGTAGGCGAAACCGGCGTCACTAAGTGCGAACACGGTGTCTCCAGATGCCACCGCGTTGCTTGAGAACCCGCTGTCTGGCTGGAATCGTGCGTGAATCCACGGCCGGCTCGCTGCGAGGACATAGAGCCCGTCGTTTGGTTCGCCAACGAGCAAATAGTCGCCCGCGCGAACCGCTGGGCCAGCCGCATCGTCATCTAACTTCAATTCTGACCGCACATCTCCTGTTGCAGGATCGATCCAGAGGACAGAGCCCGACGCAGTTGTCGTGATCAGGTAGTCGCCAACGGCGATCGGCGTGGTTGCGCCCGTCACATCTAGCCGCCACTCGATCGCCCCGGTCAACCGGTTGACTCGATAGAGACCGCCAGAGAACGAAGCCGCGTATACGGCGTCTCCGGCAACAAGGGGCGTTGTATCTACGTCCCGCAACCGGTCTTCACCGTTTCCGAGGTCGGCCAACCAGAGTTCATTTCCTCGGCGGTCGAGTGCGCCCAAAGCGCCGTCCGGATAGCCGACGAATACCTGCTCACCGCGCATGGTCGGCCGAGGCCCACCTGCTATGGTTAGTTCGCTCCGTAAGGCTCTCCCATGCTCCCAGACGACCTGGCCGCTGTCGCGGTTGAGTGCGAACACCCGACCAGATGCGGTAGACACGACCACCAGTTCATCGTCCACGCTAGGCGCAGAATTGAAAACCTGGCCTAGGTCGGCCTGCCAAACCAACCCACCTGAGTCGGCGTGGTAGGCCCGTAGCGAGCCGTCGGGAACCCCAACGATAACATGTGACCGGTGAACTGTCGGAGCGGACGCGAATGGCTCGCTGCCAACATCAATCCGCCAGCGCGCATCACCAGTGGACGAGTCGAGCCCGACCAAGTCACCGTCAGCAACCGCTGCGATGACTGTTCGGCCATCTGCAGAGATGGCCACGCCCGCTCTTTCGACTGGATCAGCCGCGAAGAGGCGCTCAGTCCCAAGCGCGGTGCGCCATCGCACGTCGAGCAAGGTGTTCGTCGCAGTAAGCGCGAGGATATCCGGTGGGATAGACGTCGGCGGACGACACCCCGCGAAGAGTATGGCCGCGGCGATGAGCGGCGGTGCTAGCGGTGGAAGGTTCAACCTTCGTCGCCCTCAGCCGGCTCAGCTTCTGCGACTTCCGGATCAACGCCAAGCTCGATCTCGAGCTGGATGATGCGATTCGTCACATCACCCGAACCTGGGACGCCATCGTGGTCCCGTATGGTCTGGCGGTAGGCCGCGAGTGCATCGGCTGGCTCGCCATAGGCGTCGATCAGCTGCGCAGCTTGTAGCGACGCGATCGGCGCGAGTTCAGGATTATCTCCGCCGACGTTATCGAGCAGCGTGAGCGCGCGATCGAGGTCTCCTGCTTCTGCGGCTGCTGAAGCTGCTGCAAAAGCGAGGATCGAGCCCTCAGGCCGTCCCTCGAACGCCTCTAGCGCTGCGGCGAACGACGCGGACGATGCCGCGGCATCTCCAAGCTGTAGCTGCGCGGCGCCGGCAAGCACTGCGGTCAGTGCAGAGTCGGGTGCTTCGTCGGCAGCCGCTGCGAGCGCGGTCGCTCGAGCATTTGCGTTAGCGTAGATACCGTCCTCACCCACAGATGCCCCGGCTGTGCCGATCGCATTAAGGGTTGGAATCGCGCTGTCTGCTGCCGAGGCCGCACTCTTCTCCGTGAGCATGGAGAAGCCTGCTAGTCCAACGACCAGAGCAACCACCCCGCCGATAACAGCGTTGCGGTTCGCGGTCAGCCAACCGAAAGTATCCTGCGTTGCCGCAAGAACTTGGTCGGGTTCGTCGATGAGATCGGCCTCGACTTCTGCAGTCTCGGGCTTCTTCTTCTTGATCTTGATGGCCACGTCGCCTCGGATCCGTTAAAAATTGTCGTTCGGGGAGGTCCCGAACGAAGCCGCAGTCCTATAGAACGTGACCAATTTCGGTGTCAAGCAGCCGCTCCAGTAAGTTCGCGATTTTTACCGTGATTCTCGGTCTCGCTACCGTCGAAAACGAGGCTCAGGCTCAGGCCGGAGAGGACGAGATCTTTCTCACGGCCGGGCCGGAGTTCGCCGCGACTCCCAACTTCCGCAGCGGCAACCGAGGCGTCGGTGGCAGTGTCGCCGCGTTTTGGGGGTTCCACGAACTGTGGAGCGTCGGCGGCCAGCTTGGCTACAGCAGACACTTCCAACTCCCAACGGCCGAGGATGGTCCATCTGGCAACGTCTTCTCAGCGTTCGTCGGCCCCTCGTTCAACCTCGACGTGCTCGCCGTAGTGCCCTTCATCTCCGTGATGCCGGGCCTCTACGTTGACGACGATCTCTTAGGCCCAGGCAACGCCCACTTCGGTGTTCGCGGAGCATTAGGCTTCGACTACCGACCTAGCCGCAACTTCGCCGTAGGCGCCGATGTCGCCTGGCACGTCGTGGCAAACGTCTGGGAGGGATTCCCGGGCTATTCGGTCGTTCGGATCCGGCTGAGCTACATCTGGGACCTGCGCGCCTTGTGACGAGCTACAAGAACTCGGACCCGCGCGCCTCATAACGCGCTACTTGTAGGTCTTGAAGCCGCCGTCCTTGAGTTTCGACATGTACGCGTCGAGGTCCTTCCTGACGTCGCCGCTGAGGATGTAGAGCCCCAGAATGTTGGGGAACGCCATGCTCAAGATCATCAGGTCGGAGAAGTCGAGTACAGCCCCGAGGTTGGTGACCGATCCGATGAAGATGAAGATGAGGAAGATGACACGGTAGACCATCGAACTCTTCGGTCCGAAGAGGTTCGTCCAGCAGCGCTCGCCGTAGTAGCTCCACGAGATCATCGTCGAGAACGCGAAGAGCAGTATGGCTCCAGTGAGTAGCAGTGGGAACCAGCTAATCGCGCTCTCAAATGCCAGCGATGTGAGCACCGCGCCGTCGGCGGTGGCGGCTTCCGGCGTATCGAGAACACCGGATACAACGATGACGAGTGCGGTACCGAGGCAGACGATGACGGTGTCGATAAACGGCTCTAAGAGCGCGACGATTCCCTCTCGAACTGGCTCATCTGTTCGTGCGGCCGAGTGTGCGATCGAGGCGGAGCCGATGCCAGCCTCGTTTGAGAACGCGGCGCGCTGCATACCAATGACGAGAACGCCGATGACGCCGCCCTCGACTGCGTCTGAATTGAACGCGCCGTTTATGATCGCGCTCAATGCATCCGGGAGGGCCTCAAGGTTGACCGCAACCACAAAGGCGGCGGCGATCAGATACATGCCGCACATCAGGGGGACGATCTTCTCCGCGGTGGCCGCGATTCGCCGAATACCGCCGAGAATAACGATGCCAACTGCAACGACAAGAACGAGGCCGATCAGCGCCGGCTCGAGGTGCACGTTGAACCAACGCTCACCTGTGTGGGTCAGCGCGGCGACGGCTTGGTTGGCCTGGAACATGTTGCCGCCTCCGAAGCTTCCGCCAATGCAGAAGATCGCGAACATCACTGCGAGTACCTTGCCAAGGCCTCCCATGCCCTTCTCTTTCAGCCCCACCTCAAGATAGCGCATCGGCCCACCGAGGACCTCGCCCCGCGAGTCGATGGTCCGGTACTTCTGCCCTAAGGTACACTCGACAAAATTCGCAGTCATTCCAAAGAGGGCCGCGACGATCATCCAAAATGCTGCGCCCGGGCCACCCATCTTCACCGCCAGCGCCACGCCGGCGATGTTGCCAAGACCGACCGTTGCCGACAGGGCCGATGACAAGGCCTGGAAGTGGGAGACCTCGCCTTCATCGTCGGGGTTGTCGTACTTCCCGCGCACAACCTGAAGTGCATGGGTGAACGCTCGGAAGTTGATGAACTTCATTCGAAGGGTGAAGAACATGGCTCCGATGAAGAGCCACCCTACGATGAAGGGTACGCCCTTGATATCGAAGAACATAACCTTCGCCATCACCGCCACGACCGTCGAGAAGAACCCATCGATCGCTCCTACAAACCCGCCTTCCTCGGCGGCCGGCTCGGCCCCTGCAGCCGCACCCTCGTCGTTCGGAGCGACGTCAGGCTCCGCGGAGTCTCCGACTGCCTCATCAGCTACGACCTCGGCGGCAGCCTCCTCTGGTTGTGCGTAAGCCGGCCCGTTGGCGACCAACGCAAACGCAACGAGGGAGAGAGCTAGAAATCGGCGGAGTGCGAGGGACATCGCGAATCTGGGCTGCGGGAAGGAGTCCCACCTACCTCCCCGCAGCGCCACCGACTGTCAAGGCCACGGCTGCCTTAGAGGCGCGTTCGGCGGCCAGTCAGTGACCGAAAGCCTTCAGGGGCTGGCGTGGCGCTTGTTGAGCAGCGTGCCAGAGTCATCGCGCTGGTGTCGAAGTTCACGACTGTGACTTCGCGAAGTGTCACGCCGGTAAGTTCCGCCGCTCCGCTTATGTTCTCGATGCGGCCTCCGTTGAGTGTCACAGACTCCCATTCGGCGCCGTCCAAAGTCGACTCTGCCAGAGTGCATTGGTCCATTTCTGTACCACTGACTTCGGTTTCGGCGAGCGTTGCTCCCGCGAATATAACTTGTTTCAGCACACATCCCTCGAAGGCAGCCCCCTCAAGATTCGCGCCGCTGAGGTCACACTCGATCAGGGTGCTCCCGTGGAAGTACGCCCCACTGAGATCAGCGTCGGCCCAGTTCACGCCGGTAAGCACGCAGTCCTGAAACTCCGTGTTCGAGAAGTCGAGTTCGCGGAAGTCGAAGTTCCCCGTGGCGGCGTCCTTGAAGGTGGCGCCGGAGAGGTCGACTCGCTCGTTGAGAAGCTTGTGTACAGCCTCTACGTCGCCCGCTCGGAACGCTTTGAAGAACGGTTTGAGGTCACTCATCTGTCGTTATCCTCCTTCTTTCCGCGTCCGCGGAAAGAAGAGTTTGGTCGGTACGTCGGGGAACCCGCACTTCGCTCGTAGCGAGCGGATAGCATGTTCGGGCCTTGTTAAATCGCATGAAAACCGAGTTTAGCGCTCGTTCTCTTCATTGTTCTTACGACCTCTAAAGAACACCTTGATGGGTACTCCCGCGAAGCCATATTTCGCTCGGAGCGAATTGACGAGGTAGCGCTGATAACTGAAATGGATCAGCGCCGTGTCGTTGACGACGAACATGAAGGTCGGCGGTCGGGTGGCGACCTGAGACGCGTAGAAAATCTTCAAGCGTGAGTTCGAGCGAACCGCCGGTGGGTTGCGGGCGACGGCCTCTGCAATAACTCGATTGAGTTCGCCCGTCGGCACTCGCCGAATGTACTCGGCGTGCACCTTGTCCACCATCGGGAGGACCTTGTGAGCTCGCTGCCCGGTAAGAGCGGAGAGGGTCACAACCGGCGCGTCTGGCTGAAACTTGAGCTGGTCCCTGAGTGCCGCGATGTGTGCGTCAGCGGTCTTGTGGTCCTTGTCGACCAAGTCCCACTTGTTGAGCAACAGGACCATCGCCCTGCCCTTATCCAGGGCCAACCCAGCTAGCCGCTGGTCTTGGGTCGTCACCCCCTGTGTAGCGTCCAGCATGTAGACAACGACATCTGCACGGTCGACTGCCTTGAACGAGTGCACGACGCTGTATTTCTCGACGCGTTGCGAGATGGAGCGCTTTCGCCTGACGCCGGCGGTGTCGATGAAGAGGTACTTCTTCCCGCCCGCTTCGACGTAAGTATTGATCGCGTCCCGAGTCGTCCCTGGGACTTCACTCGTGAGGAGGCGCTCTTCACCGAGCAACCGGTTTACCAGCGATGACTTGCCTGCGTTCGGCTTCCCGATCACTGCAACGCGAATCAGTTCGTCGTCGGGTTCGGCTTCTGCTTTCTCTATCGGCACCAGTTCAAGCAGGTCGTCCATGAAATCCGAGATGCCTCGGCCATGCTCGGCCGAGATTCCGTGAATTTCGCCGCTTACGCCGAGTTCGTAGAACTCGGGCACATTCATGTCGTGGCGATCGCCATCCACCTTATTTACGACGGTGAAGATTGGCTTCTTCGTCCGCCGTAGCATCGCGGCGATCTCTCGATCGGCGGGCAACAGGCCAGACTGTCCATCGACCATAAAGATGATGATATCCGCCTCGTCGATCGCCAGGTGAGCTTGCTCACGCATCTGAACGAGTAGCTCATCGATGCTCTCTGGCTCAAAACCGCCGGTGTCTACGACTTGGAATCTACGCTTGAACCAGACGGCTTCGCCGTATTGCCGGTCTCGCGTGACTCCTGGCATGTCCTCAACGATCGCGAACCGTGTACCGGTCAGACGATTGAAGAGCCGCGACTTGCCAACGTTCGGCCTGCCGACAATGGCGACGAGCGGAACACCACCTTCGTCATGTTGGGGGGTGACGATCATCAGATTTCCTCGCGACCGTAGCCGAATCTCAAGAGGCCCTTATCGGATTGGGTCCACTCGGACTCCACTCGAACCAGTGTGCGTAAGTCCACTCGACGACCGAAGAACTCGCTTAATCGCTTCCGGGACTCGGTGCCGATTTCCTTCAGGCGAGCGGCGCCCTTGCCGATCACGATGCCCTTCTGAGACTCGCGTTCGACATGAATCGTCGCCTTCACGTGGAGGATCCCGTCGGTGCCATCAAGGAACTCCTCTACTTCAACGGCGACGCTGTAAGGGATTTCCTCTTCCGTCTGGCGGAGCACCTGTTCTCGGATGATCTCCGCCGCCACAAATCGTTCTGCGCGATCGGTGAGTGCGTCCTCTGGATACAGCGGCTGCCCTTCAGGCAGGTTCTCAATCAGCACCTCTAATAATCGGTCAATATTGGACTTCTTCAGGGCGGAGAGAGGTATGATCTGGTCGAACTTATTCATCGCCGAGAGTTTCTCGAGCGCTGGCAAAAGCTGGTTCGGGTTCTTCAGCTTGTCGATCTTATTGATCACAAGAATCTGGAAGACCCCCTCCGGCAGGCGCTGGAGGATTCGAGAGTCGTCACCCCAAATCACGGGCTTACTTCCCCCGCTGATGACGCTCGCTGCATCGACCATAAAGACGACGAGGTTGGTCTGAAGCGTCGCCTCGTAGGCGGCCGCAACCATCGCCTTATTCAGCCGAGTTCGCGCGACGTGAATGCCAGGAGTGTCGACGAAGACGATCTGCGCTCGGTCCTCGACGTTGTGCACCCCGAGGATTCGATTCCTGGTCGTCTGCGGCTTCGGAGTCGCGATAGACAGGCGCACGCCTAGGACCGCGTTCATCAATGTCGACTTACCGACATTGGGTCGGCCGACCAACGCTACGAATCCGGACTTGAAACTTTCGGGTTGCTGCACCATGTCACTCTCTTCTGCCCTATGAAGGGGCCAGGGCTGGCCGCGTATATCAGTTGTTCGCTAGGTTACCACTCATAGTTTTCCTCGGGCTCACGCTTTGTTTTGCCGCGTGCGACCCCGGGGTGCGCGAAGAGACCGACCTCTTCGAGCAGGCCGAGACTCGATACGCCCGTGGTGACTACGATGGCGCGTCAACTCTCTACGCTGAGTTCCTAGACCTGCACCCGCTGAGCCCGCTCGCGCCTATAGCGGATCAACGGCTCGCCATGATCGACCGAGAGTTTGACGCCATCATGGGTCGGCGCGGCTCACCGGCGCCCGTGTACGTGAACCCGCTTGGCGGAGCGCCTGATCCGGCCCGGAACCGCTTTGAACTCGCCCCAGTCGAGGCGCCTCGCCTCCCGACGTTCGAGTGAGCGATGCGAAGCTGACCTCAGAGATTCTCGCCGAGCTCCGGCGTAAGCGGCCGGGGTTACCAATCGCTTGGATCGTCGCTGCCGCTGCTGCTGCTGTCGGAATAGGCGCGCTCGCTGGTCCCGCGACTATCACCCCAACCGAGGTCGGGAACGTCACCCATTGGGGAGGATGGGCGCTAGAAACGGCGTTCCTAGGCTCCGTGCTCGTCGCTTCGGTGGTGACGTTTAGAATTGTTGAGATTCTGTTCCGCGCCGAAGATGCACACGCGCTTAGGATGTTGCCGCTTTCCGGGACCGCGGTCGCTCTGGATCGACTTCGTCTCGCGATTGGGGAGTCGATGATGGGCTCCTTGGCGGTGATTCTTCTTGTAGCGGTACCATTGGGCCGT
>JBLHWZ010000244.1:0-8594 GCA_047629415.1 Bradymonadia bacterium
GCGCGCGCTTTTTGTTTGGGGGCGCGGGGTATCGCGAGCGCGACCCCCACTCCGATCACCTCTGGATCGGCGGGTTTTGCGATGTAATCGCTAGCGCCTGCATCGAGCACCGCTTGGAGATCCGTGGGGCCCCGCCGGGCGGTCACGATGAGAATTGCGACGTGCTGTCCCCGGGGATCAGCACGCATCCTTCGACACAACTCGATCCCGTCCATTCCCGGCAACATCCAGTCGAGAACGACGAGTTCGTACTGGCCGGTCTGGAACTTTTCCCATGCATCTTCAGCCGAGCCACAAGCGGTGACTACGAGGCCGTGCGACTCAGCAACTGTCTCCAACAGTCCGCGCATCTGCGGGTCGTCGTCGACGATCAGCGCTCTCATCGTACCTCTGCCGGCACGCCTGCGTCCTCGGCCGCACTCAAAAGTTCATTTAGGGCGTCCATTAGCGATGGCGATGGCGCCTGTTGCTGCTTGCAAGTCATCAGTTGGTGTTCCAGTTTCCGAGCAGCCTTACCTACGACCGGGAAGCCAAAGGTCTGGCCGGTTCCCGCGAGGTTGTGCGAAAAATGTGCGGCTTCGTCACCTACCTCTTCGTTCCAATTTGCGGCCAGCGCAGTCACTCGCGTGGAGATTTTCTGAATCTGGTCAGGTAAGTTTTGGGTGTACGCGAGACGCAGGCGTTTGACCCGAGCGGCCAGCTCTTCGGCAGAAATTGGCATACAGTTTGGGGGTTGGCCGCCGCAGCCTATGACTGCGACGTAATCAGTCAGTACACTGGATGTCTTGCTCAAGAATTCGGAACTCGACGCGTCGGTTCTCGGCGCGGCCGTCCACGGTGCTGTTCTCGGCGATAGGGCTTGCCTCACCGAAGCCCAGGCTCTCAAGGCGGGCCTCTTCCACTCCGCGCTCAATGAGGTAGAGGCGGACAGAGGTCGCTCGACGCTGGGAGAGACCGAGGTTGTAGTCGTCAGCGCCACGGTCGTCGGTGTGGCCTTCAATTAGAACGAGATGGATGTAGGTCGCGGAGACCATAACACCCGCGACCTGATCGAGAAGCTCGTGTGAGCGACTCTGGATCGCGTCCGAGTTCGTGTCGAAGTGCACTCGGTCGCCGACCTCGATCGTGTCGCATGTGAGGTTCACCAAGCCGGAGCCTTCTTCGGGGCAGCCATCGTCATCCTCAAATCCGTCGAAATCCTCGGGATCGTTCATGCACTCGTCTTCGTCGTCGGTGCGGCCGTCTCGGTCGTTGTCTGGATCGGCGCACCCGTCCACGTCGTCCCAGCCGTCGAAGTCCTCCGGAGTGTTGGGGCATTGGTCGTCGATGTCGAGAATGCCGTCTTCGTCATTGTCGGGGTCGATACAGCCGTCGAGGTCCTCGAACATGTCCGAGTCTTCGGCAACGTCGGGGCACTGGTCGGAGGCGTCGAGGATGCCATCAAGATCGTTATCGTAGTCTGGGCAGCCATCTTCGTCCTCCCAGTTGTCTCGGTCTTCACGATCGAGCGGGCAATCGTCTTGGGTGTCCAGGATGCCGTCGTCGTCGTTGTCGGCCTCGGGGCAGCCGTCGTCATCTCGATAGCCGTCCAGGTCTTCCGCGCTGTTGGGGCAGCCGTCCCGTGCGTTGGGGAGGCCGTCACCGTCGCGGTCTGAGTTGCTGGCGCCGGCGTAGCTGAGGCCAGCGAAGATGCGCCAGTCGGGCGTGCCGACGCCGTTCACGAGGCCAAGTCCGAAGCCACCCTCAGCCATCAGACCGTCCATGAAGAAGTACTTGGCGCCCGCGCGGCCCTCCAGTGGCCGTTCTTCGACATCGCCTCTCTCATCCCCCATCAGAACGGCCCCGCCGTCCAACTCGGCAACAATGTGCAGCGCGTCGTCGTTGAGGAGCGGGAAGTCGGCACCAACGCCGTATGTGAGCGTGTCTTCGACTTGCAGGTTGTCGAGGACGGTCTGCTTCCGGATCAGGTAGCCGAGGGTACCAGTGAACTGAATTCCATTTGCTAGCTGATAGTCGACCGCGATCTCTGGCTCGCCCCGGAACGACTCACCCTGCCAGTCTTCGTTGCGCCCTGTGGGCAACATGAGGTCGCCGCTGAGCGAGATACGTGCTCCGCCGCGCTCGTCTTGATTACCGTTGTAGAGGTTGAGAACGGGCACGATTCGAATCGATCCGATTCCAGCGCCACCCTGCTCACCGTCAGCCCCAGGGATGTCCTCGATCGTGTCACCGACTTGCCGAAGAATGATCGGAATATCGATCCCGATCTCAAGCATGTCGGCAATACCGAACGCCCCCATCAAGTTCGTCACGAGCTGGCTGTCGACGATCTCAGCCAGTCGCTCGTTGTCTCCGCGCTCCCGCACCACCAAGAGGTCGTCGGCGAAGTGAAGCATCATCCCCACTTCCCATTCCCCAGCTCCGAGAATTTCAGCGGAGTTTACGCCGAAATAGTTGCTCTGCTGGCTGGGTCCGGGACGCATTTCCTGCAGGTCGAACTGTTGAGCTGCGACCGGCGATGCAACCGCCACAATGAGGGCCAAGGACAGGGTTTGTACTAGACGAGAGTTCATACCGACCGGAGAGTGTCTGAGAGGACTTAACCCAGCCAGCGAACGAAGATGCGCGCGCCTCATGGATTAATCACGTATACCCTTATGGCTTGAGAACAGGGGCAAATGCCAGTTATTCGAGAGCTCGAACGAGTCTGAGGGCCGCGGCAACGGCGCGACCCTCGATTCGAACGATCAAGCGGCGTCTACCTTGTAAAGATGAACGTCTCGCTGCGGGAACGGGAAGGAGATGCCCTCTGCGTCAAGGCGCAGTTTGATGTTCTCCATCGAGTTGAAGTACGCGTCCCAGTAGTTTTCGCTCCTGCACCAGGGGCGCACCACGAGGTTCACCGAGTTGTCTCCGAGCTCAGCGACACCGACGAACGGAGCTGGGTCTGCCAACACACAGTCGGTCTTGGAGAGTTCGTCGAGGATGACCTCTCGAGTACGACGGATGTCGTCGCCGTAAGAGATGCCAATCGTGAGGTCCACGCGGCGATTTTCCTCGCGTGAGTAGTTCTCAATGTTCCCGCCCGTGACCGCCGAGTTCCCGATGATCACTACCTTGTTGTCAGGAGTGAAGAGCGTGGTCGTGAAGATGCCGATCTCTTGAATGACGCCCTCGGTCCCGCCTGCGACGATGTACTCGCCGACGCTGAACGGGCGGAAGATGAGCATCAACACGCCAGCGGCGAAGTTCGACAGCGAACCCTGGAGGGCCAAACCGACGGCAAGACCGGCGGCGCCCAAGATCGCGACGAACGACGCGGTCTGGATTCCCATGCGGGAGAGCGCCGCGAGCACGACGACGGTCAGCAGCAGTGAGTAGACGAGGCTGCCGATGAACTTCGACAGCGTTTCGTCATTGTTCGAGCGAAGGATCATGCGCTGGGCCGCCTTGGTGAGGACCTTGGCGATGACGCGGCCGATGAAGAAGATTCCGAGCGCGAAGAGAAGGTTGAGGCCTACCTGCGCGCCGGTGGTGGTGCCCCATTCGATGAGTGCGTCCATAATTGTTCCTGGAGTAATGGAGTGTGAAAAAAGGGCTACTCGGCGCCGACGCCGCGTACGAACCCGTAGTTGAAGTTGAGGAGGAGCTGATTGGTGATCTGCCACTCTTCGACGATCTGAGGAATGCGAAGGAGCCCCAATTCGTAGCTAACGGAGGCCCAATCAGAGAGGCGCGCTCCGAAGTTTGCACCGATCTCGTAGTTGGTGGCCGGGATCGGATCGAGGTCCTCGTCGATGGAATCGTAGAACGGCACCATCATCTCGTACGATGCGCCGTAGGTGATGTCGCCGCTTGCTCCGTAGAGTTCGGTAGCGAATTCACCACCAGCCTGCGTGAACGTGTTCAATGCGGTGAGCTCGATCTCCGGCGTCGCGTCGTCGTCTCCGAGGACGTAGCTGCCGTCCGCGAAGGTCTCGCGAGAGCCAACACCGAGGCGGAAGTCAATCGTCAACGATTGGTCTTCGACCGGACGGGCGAAGACACCGACCGACTGCTTCAGATAGGTTGGTGAGAACGAGTCGGTCAGACGAAGGCGATCGGCAGTGATCACCTCGCCGTCGCGGAGGTAATCGACGTCGTCAGAGCGTACGTCGACTCCAGCGAAGAGCGAAGTCCGAGCACTGGTCCGAAGGAACGGTCCAATCCAGGGCGCACTCGGCAGGTGGTAGTAGTAGATCGCTTCTGCAGCGAGCGTGTCGGTGGACTTAACAAAGTCATCGACCAACGGCGTACGTGAGATCGCTTCGCTGAGCGTGCCCGTGAGGCGAAGCTCGTTGTGACCGCGCCACAGATGACCGCCGTATGCGAAGTTGAGCGAGAGCGTGACCGACGGTCCGTCCGGCTGGCCGGGGACCTTGTTGCTGCCGGCCACTTGAATGGAGGCGCCGAGATTGACTGTGTGGGTCCAACCGTCGGGCCGCTCAGCCTCCGCGTCGCTCACTTCGGCGACGAACTCTTGCTCAAGCGCGTTGACGGTTGGGGAGAGCAGGAGCATTCCTGCGGCGGCGGATAGAATGAGGGAAAATTTGTTCATGAGCTCGTATTGAGAACGGGGCCAGCAACCGGCGATTAGCAACCAGTGACTAGCAAACAGCGATTAGCAACCAGTGACTAGCAAACAGCGACTAGCAACCTGTGACTGGCAATCAGTGACTAGCAACCAGCGATCAGCGTGCCCCCTTCGTCGAAACCAGATCGGCCAGCATTTTCTTGCCCCAGAGGGAGTTGTCGAACTCTACTGTCTCAGTGTGAGACATGTGTCAATGTTTCATATATTGACCCGCCTGTCTCGGTGTCTCGCCCCTCGTAGACCCCGATCGCTCGACCTCCGCTGGCACGCCCTCGCGTTGGCGCAGAACACTGCGAATTGTTCGAAAATTTGCTAACAACTTTGGGTCCGTGCTCTCCAACTCCCGTCGCATCATTGAAATGATTGAATCCGTCCTCCTGGTCGACGACGACCCCGATATTCGCTGGATTGGTGAGCTGGCTCTCTCACGCGTTGCGGGCTGGAAGATCTTCGTCGCTCCGTCTGGCGAGGAGGCGCTCAAGGTAGCCCAGGTGAGTTCTCCGGATGTGATTCTCCTCGACGTAATGATGCCGCGAATGGATGGGCCTGCAACGCTCGAAGCGCTGAGGGCCAACAAAGCCACTGCGTTGATTCCGGTGATCTTCTGTACTGCGAAGGCGCAACGGCACGAGGTCGAGCATTTCCGGTCGCTGGGTGCCGTCGGCGTTATCGCGAAGCCATTCGATCCCATGACGCTCGCTCAGCAAGTGAGCGACCTCGTAGCGGCAGCCGTCTAACCCCCTCGCTCCTTGCCCGACTCGCCAAAACCACCGGTGGACTCGAACTCGGGTCAGAAACGATCACGCGCAACCGCTGAGATCTTCGCTGACGACACGAGGGTTCGAGAGCGATTGCTCATCGATCGGGCCGGCTATTTCCAACTCGCTGTCGACCTCTTCGGCATTCTCGACTTCGCCGGCGTGTTTCTGCCGGTGAACCCCGCGTGGACTCGGCACCTTGGCTGGACCGACGAGTAGTTCCTCTCCCGCAGGTTCATAGATTTCGTCCAAGACGACGATCGCTCCGCGGTGACCAAGGCCTCACAGCAACTCGATCATGGCGCCGAGATCGAGGCCCTGGAGCTGCGATTGCGCGCTCGGAACGGGCGATGTCGCACGATTGTTTGGACGGCGATCGCAGAGATTGAGGTTCGTCAGTCGCACATCGTCGGAAGAGATCTCACGGAGCAGCGCGAGGCAGCGCGGTCGCTTAAAAACAGCGAGGCTCGGCTCCGCGGAATCCTTGATGCAGTCGCTAATGGAGTCATCGCGCTGGATGCGAACGACAAGGTCGAGACCACGAATCTCGCGCGCGAACGGATCTTACACGCTCCGCTGGGGGGCTCGTCGGGCGCTCTATCGCCGAGCTTCTGCCTCGTTTTGCCGGAACACTCGCGACCTCATTGCCAGACGAACGGCAGGCTCGCAGGCTGGACGGCAGCGAGTTTCCCGCGGAAGTCTCGATCATGCTCGCCGAGATCGCCGGCGTGCCGGCGAGGATTCTTGTTGTTCGCGATATCAGCTCCCGCAAAAGAGCTAGGCAGCAGAGGAAGCGACTAGCAGCGATTGTCGAGAACACTCCCGACTTTGTTGGACTCGCCGAAACCAACGGCACCCTCGCTTGGGTCGACGCCAGCGGCACCCTCGCTTGGGTCGACGCCAGCGGCACCGCTTTGGTTGGCGACTCTAATGATCCCAGGCCCTGGAGTACGGTGGCGCCGCAAGCCGCTGCGACGCTCGTCTCGGAAGCGCTTCCCGTCGCGATCGAGCAAGGAACCTGTAACGGCGAAGTCGAGTTCGTCGCGAACGATGGCGAGTTGGTGCCGGTCCTGTTCACGCTGATGGCTCACGACGACGAGAACGGGCAACCACGCTGGCTCTCAGTGATCGCGCGGGACATTCGGGAGCAGAAGCGTCTCGACCGGCTCAAGGACGAGTTCATCCCAACCGTCAGTCATGAGCTCAGGACCCCGCTCACCTCTATCCGCGGTGCCCTGGGCTTGGTCGCCAGTGGAGTGGTCGAACCTCTCCCTGAGAAGTCCGCGGAGCTCGTTCGAATAGCTCGCGACAACAGCGATAGACTGGTTCGACTCATCAATGACATCCTCGAAATTTAGAAGATCGAGTCTGGATCGACGCGTTTCGACCGTCGCGTTCAAGAAATCGGTTCCGTCGTGAAAGGCGCGCTGGAACCGAACGCTGGTTTTGCGGGCCTCCACGAGGTCGATCTGGTTTTGCGGGCCTCCACGAGGTCGACCTGGTTTTGCGGGCCTCCACGAGGTCGACCTGGTTGCCGGCCGCATGGCGACCGGGGCGCTCGTCGACATCGCCGCAGATCGGGTTCACCAGGTACTCACGAACCTGATCTCGAACGCCGCCAAGTTCTCGCGAGCTGGCTCAAAAGTCTTGTTGTACGTCGACGTGGACAACTCCGGCGTGAAAGTCTCGGTTACGGATTCTGGGCCGAGAATTTCCACAGCGTTCAGGGATCGTGTCTTCAAGCGTTTCGCAAAGGCCGAGTCTGCGGACTCCCGCCGCTTTGACGGCACCGGTCTCGGGTTTCACATTTGTACGGTAATCGTTGAACTGCATGGCGGAGAGATAGGGATCGAGACCGAGCTTGGTGCGGTCACAATGTTCTGGTTTAAGCTCGGAACAGCGACGCCCACCACGCTGGAATCCGGGCACGTACTGGTGGTCGAGGAGTCGGACGACGTAGCGGCGAAGATCCCCGCTGTGCTTGCCCGGGACGGCATCGTCGCCTCAGTGGCCCGAGATCTGGATGCAGCAACGCTCCTGGTTGACGAACAACGCTTCGACGCGCTCACGATTGACGCAAGGATGGGCGGTGGAGATCCACTCGCGCTTGTCCGCCGACTGCACGAGCACGCTCGCTTCCGTGAATCACCCATCGTTGTCGTGTCTCCGAACAAGGCCGAGGACCCGAACATCGAGCGTGTCGTTGGCGGTCTGGCGTCTTGGCTCCGAAAGCCACGCGAGCTCGCTTCTGCGCTGTCGACCGGGCGATCTGTGCCAGAGCCCCCAGTCGTCCTTCATGTAGAAGACGACGCGGACCTGGGTCGGCTCGGGTCCGCGGTGATTGGACCCAACTTCGATACACGAACGGTCTCCAGCTTTGCCGCTGCGCGCGAGATCTTCGAACGCGAGGTGACCGATCTGATGATCCTCGATGTGACGTTGCCCGACGAGAACGGGCTAGATTTGGTCAGCTCGCTCCATGCGAGGCAGCCCGGCGCTTCAGTCCTAGTGTTCTCGGGTCACGCGGCTGATCCGCGCACGGTCGCGGGAATTTCGGCGTCGATGGTGAAGTCGCGCACAACCGAAGTGGAGCTCGTCGCATTAGTGAGAAGACTTCTACGTACGCCCAGCCGCTCGATGTCCCAAAGCCTGATTGCGTTCAAACCTACTGGACGTTGTGTTGCGCCTATGGCGTGAGAGCAGAGTAGCCGATACACGATAGCTCCACCTGTGACACCAGCCGATATGAGACACTATCTTCTCGCCTTTTTCTCCCTAGCGCTCGTCGCACTCTCGGCGTGCGACGACCCGGTCAGCCCTGCTGATACCTGCACGACCGACGCGGAATGCAACAACGGTATCTGCGTGGCCGGGCTCTGCTCACCGGAGGTGCTGGTTGTTGAACCAGACGGTTCGATCGGGATCGACGCCGGCGCCGACGTTGGAGCGACTCCAGATACGGCATTGGATACCGGCCCTGACACGGAACCGGACACGGAACCGGACACAGAACTGGATACCGACTTGCCCGATGAAGGGCTGCCGGACGTCGAGACCAACGACTGTGGAGGAACCGCGACCTTAGACGCCTCTCCTGGAGACGCCTGCGGCGAGTGTGGTGCCGGCATCTTTGTCTGCGCCGGCATCGACACAGTTTCCTGTGACGATGCGGGTGGCGTTAACGCCTGCGGCGGTTGTGCCGA
>JBLHWZ010000245.1:0-8588 GCA_047629415.1 Bradymonadia bacterium
GGGTGCCTCGCCGGGATTCCACACGATGCCGTGTCCTGCTGCCAGATGCTCGCTATAGCGCATCAGCATGGCGGCATCCTCGGAGGGCAGCGCGCCTCGGTTGTAGAACACGCCGAGGACAAGACCGAGCAGGCCAAGTATAGTGGCGAAGCCTATGAGTTCTCGCCCTCGAGTTTCATTTGGGGAGTCGGTCATAACGCCAATGTTGCGAGGCGATGAGCCTCTTTCTCTTCGACTTGAAGGCGCTTCCGCTCAAGGATCTCGGGCATCGCCAGCCAAACGCGATGGGAAGTCGCCGCTTGCGCGATCACGATGTAGAAAAACCAGCTCCAGGCGACGGACAAAAATACCGATGCCATCATGACCGCACCTAACGTGCCGAGCTGGGAGCGCAGAAAAGCTCGCTGGATAGGTGTCACCCCTGGAGGGATCTCCCGGACGATCCGGAAGGTACTCCAGAACGCCATTACAACTAGAGCTAAGAAGGGCGTTAAGCCCAAGATTCCCGTCTCGGCGCCGCACTGCACAAAGGCGTTGTGCGAGGTCTTGCTCCGCCACTCGACTGGATTGACGGCATACGCGCCAAACATCTCGTGAACCTGAAAGAGCCCTACCCCCGTGAGCGGGTTGAAGAGCATCATACGCCCTCCGGCGATCCAGGCGTCGATTCGACCGCGGGCGGACGCATCCATCCCGCCATCGTGCGCAACTGTGGTCTGGCGCTCGCCGATGCCGGAGACCGTAGTCAAGCCAAGCAGTCCGACGAAACAGAGCCCGCCCACTAAGACGATGTTCTTTACGCGGAGCTGTAAGAAGATGAATCCAGCGACGCCCAGCCCAAGAAGACCGCCACGCGACTGGGTCACGACTAAGCCACCGAGGTTCAGAAGAAGTAGAATCGCCCAGATCGGCCGCGACGCCTTCATCTTCGGGGAGAAGGTCGCCTCAGCCAGGAATGGCACGGCCATTAGCAGCGCCATCGCCAGGTCGTTCGGATCAGCGAAGAGACCGACGAACGACGAGCGACTGCCCTCGATCAGGTTGATGGCGTTGAACTTCGCGTAGATCGAATAGGACGCGATCAACCCGGTCATGACGCCGATCACCGCTTGGAACATCACGGTTCGATTACGTGTGTTGATCGTCTCCATCATCAACAGCCACAACACGACGATCTTGAAGTAGACGTTGTTGAAGAACGCGAGGCTGGTGCCTCGATCAACGCTGTCGATGACCGAGATGAACACCGCTACGCTCAGCCCGATCATCCAAGGGTTGAAGTGCGAACGGGCCCAAGACAGGTCGCGTTTGAGGATCTTTCCGCCTACGAGCAACCCAAGTGCAGCCATCGCAAAAGCCTTCGCGATCGGGACGCTCGCCAGCGCCGGGAAGAAGTCTCCCGGACGGATGAAGAGGACCACGATGAACCCCATCAGCAGTCGCATAAACTCCTCGATCTGGGGAAGAGGAACCCATCGACGGCGGGGAAGAGCGAGCTAGCGAGTGCGAGACCGCTGTCCAAGACCGGCAGTCCAACCGAGAAATGTGAGTCATACGGCGCAGTCCGACATTCACTGAACGGCGGTACGGTGAACGACGGTAGGCTGAAGAGCGCTACCCCCCAGATCGCAGCGCCCAGCTGCTCAAGGAGGGTCATTCCCGGTTTGCGGGTCCAGATCAACGAATAGCCGGTGGGTTAGGTGGTCTCGAGGGGGGGCATCGTACCGATGACGGCCACGCCGCCCGCTTTGTCTTCCGCTTCCATCGGCACACGGACCGTCTTCCCGAAGAACTCAGCCAACACGATCAGGAACCCGGCCATGATCATGCCGAGGAGGATGCCTCCAACACCAGCCTTCTTCAGGCTCGCCTGGGAACGCTCCGGTGGGTCTTCTTCGTTCGGCTGCTCGATGATCCAAATGTGGCGCTCTTCCTCGTGCACGGTGAGCGAGCGGTTCACGACCGCCTCCTCGTACTGCGCGAGCAGCCGAGTGTAGACGGAGGACTTCGCTTCCATGTCTTGCTGCATATTCGCGATGACCGTGGCGGATTCGGAGAACGTCGCGAGGGACTCAAGTGTGTCCTCGATTTGTGACGAGATCAGCTCAACCGTGGAGTGCATCGCCTGAGCCTCGGTGAGGGCAGTTCGGTACGCGTTCAGCTCCTCCCGCATCATCTCGTTCCCGAGCGAGCCCTGGCTACGCAGAATTCGTTCAATATCCGCAATATCGAAAGACGTAGGGTTCGACTCGTAGAGGGTCATCGCCTCTTGCGCGGCGTCCAAAGAGGACTGAGCCGACCGGACTTCCTGGTGGTTGTCGGTGTACGTGGTGGAGAGGCGATTGAGGTTCGACTGCGCTCGAGACACGCGCTCTTCAAGGCTTGACCAGGTTGGATCGAAGCCAGCGAGCCGTTCGTGGCCGATCCTGAGCCGCTCTTGTGCGGCGACACGCTCCGACTGCGCAGATGAGTATTCGCTGAGCATCTCGGCGTAGTGTTCCAGCGTTGCGGCGTAGACCTCAGGCCGCTGATTGGTCGACTGAGAAGTGTACGCACGCATCTCCGCTTCCGCGGCGTCGAGCTCGCTTCGGATTCGCTCCAGTTGGATTCCGAGGAACTCCACCGAGGCATCCAGCGACTCCACCTGCGGTGCGACCATCGCGCCGCGGAGCTCGGTCATCAGCATTCGCATGACACGGACAACGACATCTTGATCGCGCGACTTGAACTCGATCTCGATGATGCCCGCTGCGGTCGGGAAGACCATCAGATTTTGATGAAAGAGCGCGACCATCAGGTCCACGTGCTCAGGCGAATCACCGGCCGAGATGTCCTCGAGTTCGGTGAGGATCGCGCGAGCCACGGGCCGGGAGTTCAGGACTTCCAGCACAACCGGAATCTGGGAGTTATACTCCCAGTCAGCCCGCGGCCCGTTGTCGAGAATCGCGTTCAGGCTAACGTTGCTCTGAATCTTGATGATTGCGCGAGCCGAGTAGCTCGCGGGAGCGCTCAACGAGAGCGCGAGCGCGAGCGTGGTGGTGACAAGAACCGAGAGAACAATGACGTACCAACGACTCAACACCGCATCGATGAAGAGGCGCGGGTCGATTCGGCTCGTGATCTCGAGGAGCGGGTTACGCTGACGATCCGCCTGCTGATTGCTCATAGCGGCTTCCTCAAAGACCGGCCGCCGCTGGTAATGACCTTGATCAAGTCACTGAAAAGGTTGCCTCGTCGCTCCTTGAAGTAACGGCGCCAGAGCTTGAACCGCATCGCCGGAGGCGGATTTAGATAGTCGTTCCAGATCAATCCGATCACGTGAATACGCGAGTCACTCATCCATTTTGCTGATTCCTGCAGAAACTCCGATTCCGTGTGGCGTCCCATGACGACGATGATGCAGCCGTCAAAGCACTGCATCCACGCTTGCGGGAGGACGAGCAATCCGTCCCCATCGAACATCGCAGGACCATCGACGAGGGTAATCTGCCGATTGTCATGAGCAGGGTGCGGAATGCGATCCAGGTCCTCATGCCGGAAGAATCGGTATTCGTCGGCCGCGATAACGCCAAGCTCCGGCCCAAGCAATCGCGTGAAATGGGTCTTTCCGCTTCGCGCCGTGGGAGACGTGATCAGGATCCGACGACATTTCGACTCACGGATCGCTGCGTGCACGCTCACCGCCAACTTTCGAGCGACGAGACGCTCGTTGATGACGGGGGCCCCTGTTGCGACTGCTCTGACCGGCGCGGTTGGCGTGCGGCCCACAAGCTCGGACGATCCCGATGGCCGCGTCGGCGGGCGCATGGCGGAAGAGGATTGCGAGAGTTCCTGTTGCCGCTGGCTACCCGATGCGACCCGCGGCGCTGCCTGCGAACGCTGCTCGGCGCGTTGACGAGCCGGCTGGGGAGGGCTAACCCGGCCCGGCTGAGACTGAGGCTCATTGTGCCGGACGCTCACCTGGCGGCGCGGCGCGGCGGCCGGTTGCCGCGGATTCATCGGCTGAGGACCACTGCTAGCGATTGACTTAGCCGAAGGCTCCAGCTCGATGATCTGTGAAACCTCGGAGGGGTCGACGATTTCGACCTGCATCTGCGACGGGCGTTGCTTGCGAGCCATTAACTGCCCCCTCCCGAGAGCTGATCGTTAAGCGTGGTGAAGAGCAGCACGGCCGTTCCGATGACAGCAACATCCGACAGCCCGCCGACGAAAGACTCCCATGCGTTGTCCGGGTCCGGACGCAAGTAGAGGGTGTCACCTGGGTGCACCTGCGCGCGGGCTAAGCCGCCGCCGTGCCGGAGGAACCGACGCAGATTGTAGTGTAGCGCGATGGTCGACCGATCCTCCTGACGAACGTGGTAGGCGCGGCGCAGATTGGCCTCGGCTCCCGGTCCCCCGGCCAACGCGATCACTTCGAAGAGTGGGAGCGGGCCACGCACTTCGAGATGCCGTGGCGCGTTGAAGTCACCGATTACATTGATACCATCGGTGAACGGATTGGCGCTGCCCTCGGCCTCGAACGGGATGTAGAGAATCGCGCCGCCTTCCGCGGGGATCTCCACGAGCTCTGTGTCCTCGCCGAGCAGCATCGCAGCGAGGTCGACGCGGAAAGTCCCACTCGGTGTCATCAAACGCGCGTTGGAGAGTTCGGCGGCATCCACAGGTCCGTTCGCCAGTCCCAAGGCCGCCAACGGGGTCATCCCATCTGTGCGGTCGAAGAGTCCGGGGCCATTGACCGCGCCGAGGACAAAGATCTTGTCGGCGAGTGAGGCGTCATCGAGCACTCGATTGGCCCCGGATCCGACACCAGCCGAGGCCTCGGCCGCGACAAAAATCAGCTGCCCGGACCGCAGCTCAGGCAGCGGCTCGGTGTTTCGCCGCACAAGGCGAGACGCGACGTCCAGATGTTCGGCGGGCTCGCCGCCGAACTGGACCTCAACGTCTGAGAGGTCGGCCCCCTCCAGGTGACCGCCGGCCGCCTGGATCGCGGCCCAGACGTCTGATCCCCTCGGGACCGAGTACCTGCCTGGGTTCTCGACCATACCGGTGACGAACACGAGAATACCGCGCAACTGAACCGTGAGACGTACGTTCGCCGTGCTGCGGAGATAGTCTCGCAAGTGGCGTTGCAAGGCGCGCAGCGCATTCTCTTCACTCAGGCCGGCGAGTTCCACGCGGCCGTAAGCCCCAAGCGCTACCTCGCCAAACTCGTCGATCGTCACGCTGAGCGCGTCAGTCTCGGACGCCTCCGGAATCACGATAACTAGCTGGTCGCCCGGTTGCAGGTCAGGTGGATCCTGCGCGTAGGCCTCGCTTGCGCTATAGCCCACCACGAAGAAAGTGAACGCGGCGAGCGCGCAGATCCGTTGCGCGGTCTGAATCGGAAGGTGCATAGGTTTATTTCCAGCTCGTCAATGTGAGTTGACCGTCGCCGACGGAGCCCTTGCCGGGGCCATTCACAAGCGCCGTCATAGTAACGTCATTCAGGCGATTCGTCCAAAGACTTTGCATCGCAAGTTATTGATTTATAAGTACACATCGGGTCTCAGGCACGCTCCCAGGGGCACCACGCGCACATCGGGCTCGCTCCTCCCACATGGGCGCCAATGAGAGTTCTACAGCTCATCGTGCCCGGCGGAGTCGGCGGTGCAGAAACAGTCGTCGCTGCTGGTTCCGCCGCGCTCGCCCAGCTTGGAGCGAGTGTGCAAATTGGGATCATCACTGAGACCCGGGCGCCCGAGAGAGCCGAGACATTCCAGCGTCGCGTCGACGAAGCGGGGGTGAGCCGCTTCGCTCTCTCCGCTGCGCGAAGGCTCGATCCATGCCTCGTTCGCTCGCTCAGATCGCTGATCGAGCGAGAACGTTTCGATGTGATCCACGCCCATGGATACAAGGCGGTGATCTACGCGTCGTTGGCCGCGCCGCCCAAGGTTCGACTCTTCGCGACCCACCACGGACAGGGTGGCGGCGGGAAGCTCGTAAACCTCTACGTACACCTCTCGTTGCTCGCGTACCGACGCTTCACTCGCGTGTTCGCTGTTTCCGAAGCGACCAGGAAACACCTCATTGGGCGCGGTGTTCCCAACAAGCGCGTGCATACGCTGCACAACTTCATCTCGTTGGGCGACGCGCACACTCCTGAGGCCCCGCCGGAAGGGCTCACACACTTGGTCTACGTCGGACGACTCAGCAGAGAGAAAGGCGTCGATATTCTGATGCAAGCGCTCGCGTGGTCCTCAGGCGGCGCAACTCTCACGGTTGTCGGAGATGGGCCCCAGCGTCCGCACCTAGAGCGCCAGATCGTCCAGCTCGGACTCGAAGATCGCGTCGAATTCGTCGGGTTCCAAGACGACATCTCATCCTGGATCGCCGAGGCGCACGCCGCTGTGTTGCCCTCACGAACGGAGGGTTTGCCAATGACGATGCTGGAGGCAGCAGCGCTCGGTCGCCCCGTGCTCGCGACACTGGTTGGCGGCGTACCCGAAATCCTGGAGTTCACTCCGGGCAGCTCGGGCACCCGCGCCGAAGATGCAGGCGCGTTCGCCGCTGCGATCGATGGATTCGACGTCGAACGTGACGAGCGTATCGCGGCGGCGATGGCTGGGGCGAGCGACGTCGTGCAGCGATTCAGCGCGAAGGCCTGGGCCGAAACGACGCTGGCCGGCTACAGCGAGTGAGCCTTAGGGCTCGGGTTCCGGCTCTGGCTCCTCGTCAAGCGGGCAGGCGCCGCGGCTGATCTCCAAACGGATCTCCTCGCCCTCTTCCGCGTCATACACATCGACGATGACAAAGACCGGCGCCATGCTGCTCGCTTCCCACTCGCCATAGGCGCGGAAGTCGAGTTCAGGATCGGTCACATCATCGACGCAGAACTCCTCGGTCTCGGCATCGAAGCAATCGGTTCGCACCGAGACGACCGTGTCTTCCACTTGGCTGAGCCGCGTGTCGAAGCAATAGGTCGTGACCTCGATGGGACGGAAGATGAAGACCGCCTCGTTGTCGGCGATCGTAAGACAGGAGGGGCTTCGGATATCCTCAGTCGGCACAAAGTTGTGGCGTCCGAGGGATGCGACTTCCGGCGCGTCGCAACTGCCTGGACCGCCAACCACGTTACAGATCGGTTCGTCTGCGCAGTCATTGTCGTCGCAATCGACGCGCGTATCACCGTCGTCATCAGCACCGTTGTCACACACCTCAACGCCTGTGCCACAGCCGGCGTCTGGCACGCATTGGTGCTGGCGAACTGGCCGATTGATGATCTCCTGACAGGTATGCTCCACAGGGCACGGCCAGTCGCGACAATCCGCTGCGCAGGAGCCCTCGATACAGAGGTCAGTCTCACCGCCGCATGCGGCGTCGTCGTCGCCACACGGCGCGCAGATGTAGTCGATCTCTCGCTTGCACGAGGGGCCACACCCGTCTCCAGCGAGCGTGTTCCCATCATCACAACCCTCGCCCTCCTCTAGCTCGTCATTTCCGCAGACCGTGGTGGGACCAGGGTCCTCTTCAATGTCCGGGGCGGTGTCCTCTTCGGGGACGTCAGACTCAGCATCGGGTTCGGCGTCAGGCGCGGTGTCTTCGACCACATCCGGTTCTGCGTCGGGCTCAAAAATGTCAGGAACGGCGTCGGGTGCCGCGTCCTGCTCCTGAACATCTGCGACTCGCGTGTCCTCGGCACTGACATCTTCGGTGTCTGTATCATCCAAGGTCGCGGCGGCGCAGCCTGAAAGTGGGATCGCAAAGACCGCGAGTAGGGAGAACCGACGAATCCAGCGAGACGGAACCATATGAACACAGGGAAAGAGGTACCGCGAGCATACAGCGTTTCGTGGTTGGAATCTTGTTCTGACCGCAGGGCCAACACTCACGTGACCACCAATTCCTCGATCACCAGCGGTTTCCGATGCGCGTCGACGTCTCCGCATTGCAGGTGCGCGTCGACCTCGGCGCCGATGAAGATCAACGACGAAACAGCGTGAAAGTAGAGTAAAAGCCCAACCGTACTGCCCAACGATCCGTACGTCGCGCCGAGGTTCATGACGCCATCGACGTAAGCCTCGAAGACCTGGCTGAGGGTCGCCCAACCCAGCGTCGCGAGCACCGAACCCGGTGAGAACCATCTCCCCGTCCACTTCGGTCCGGCTCCCACCCGATACGTGACGCGCACGAGCGCGTGATACGAGAACAGCAAGATCGGCCAACGGAAGAGGGTTAACACCTCCCATCCGCCGGTCAGTACGCCCTGATCGCGGAACCAGGCGAGCACGAGGTTTGCGGCCATCAGCGCCGAGAAGAGGACCAGAGCGAAGATCAGCATGCCAGCGCCAAAAACACCTGCGGCGAGCTCGGCCTGCCACATCCGAACGCGGGGTCGCCGCCAAGCCAAAGCGACGCCCCTGAGGATCGCCATCACACCGCGGCTTGCGTAGAACGTCGAGACCAGCATACCGAACACGAGCGGCAAGCCCGATCGTGCACCGATTCGAGCGGCCTCGCGCATGACGAGTTCGGCCTGATTCGATGGCAAGCTCTGCTGGACAAAGGACTCGAGCGTTGCGAGTTGCGACTCAAGATGAAAGGCCGAGAGG
>JBLHWZ010000246.1:0-8563 GCA_047629415.1 Bradymonadia bacterium
GCTCCCGATGGCGAGGAATCGCCTCGGTGATCTGCGTGATCCGACGCGCTGCGGGTGTCAGCGGCTCACATGTGGAATTGCTAGGGACTACTCGCCAGTCCGCGGCGTGGCGCACGGCACTCGAACGCCAGCTCAATATGGCTCGATAGGTCGCTACCCGCCCCACGCGCACGTCGGGAAGTACCGTCCACTGTGGGGCGACCGACTCGCTGTCTTCCGCCGAGAAGAGATGAGTGTACGCACCACTGGTAAGCCAAGTTGAGCCCACGCGGCACTGCAGCACAGCGAGCCGGACAGCGTCTTCATCACCTGGTTCCGCATCCCACGTGCCGTGCACAGCTTCCGCTAAGAGGTTGATCGGCCGAAGCGTCTGCGCGTCCTGAAGGACCCAACGCGGCCCGAATTCGGCACCCTCGAAGGATGCGCGGAACTCCAACTCCCGGGTGTCCCCGCCCTCGATGCACATCCACGTCCCCTGGATGAAGGAGTTGTCGAGACGCTCAATGGCCTCAGCCACCGCGCCGTTGTCGAGCCGTTCTCCCAAGGTGGTTTGTTCGCCTCCCACTTGAAGCGGGAAGCTACGAACCGAGGAAACCAGTTCTTCGCTACACCTCACCCAACGAGGCTCATCGGCGGTCGGCTCGGGCATGAGTCCTGATCGCGAAGGCGTCGCCGAAGCTTCCTCCCCTCCTTGTTCTGCTAGCGATTCCGCACTGGCCAGCGACCCGATCGGATCGATAGTGGGCGCAGCCTGGGGTTCCGAGTCGCTGTTCGTGCACCCGGTGGCCCCAAGTAACACTAGAAGTAATAGTCGAACGATCTGCATGGCGTTGCCTCCGTCACGGAGCGTAGCGCGGCTCACGTGTGGACTCAAACAGCCACGTTAGAGGTCCCGTTCGAGCGAACCGCTGCCCGCTCGCCCGGCTGTCCATTGGATGTTGATGTGTCCTTCACCCCGCACCCACCACTCCGCGACCTGGCGATGCCCTCGCGCCGCCAGCGAAGGATAGACGGGGTTGCGCGCGTTAGTCGCCCGGGCGGTCCCCCAGCCATCGAGGTGTGGCAGTTCCTGGGAGGCGGTCCCGCTCACCAGCGTCAGTCCTTCGCCGAGTTCGAGCGTGGCGCTGACTCTTGGGCACTCTTGGAAAGCGCGAAGGGATTCGGTGCCGAGATACCCCAGGTTCTCAAATGAGAGCCTAAGTCGTCGGAGGCTGCCTTCCCGAATCAACTGAAGTTCTACTTGGCAATTTGGGAGCGCTCGCAGCATGCGATCACTAGCGATTCGCCCTACTTCGAGCTCTCGCTTGAGCAAGGCCTCCGGTGGGTTGCGAACGGTCCTTAGATAGTCCAACCCACCGACCTCGACGCGACCGAGTTGGGGGTGTTCGAACTCTGTCCAAGGCTGGACAAGTTCAGGATGTGACCTCTCGAAAAAGCTCACAAGTGTTCGGATTTTCTCAATATCAGGATTCTTAAAGAACTCAGCGGGAGACTCGTTTGGTACTCCGGCGTAGCCAAAGGGATCCCAGAACTCCACGGTATAACCAGGGATTCCGAAGACGGTTGCGAGCGTGTCCGACCAGACACCGACAACCTCCACCTTGGGGTCGTAGACGAACTCAGGGTGAACCTTGAATACCCGATAGTGTGTGCCCGCGACGAGGTCCTTCGCCAAGTCGTGCATCAACGAGATCTCCGGCCCGGTCAGGGTCGAGTTCTGCGAATACGGCTGAGTGAGGATACAGCCGGTATAGGTGTGATTCGTCAGAGCCGCCGCGATCGTGGGCCGCTGACGTACGGCCTCAACCGCCGCTCGGGACTCCGGCTCGGATGCCCCGTACGCACCGCTGTCCATCCCGAACATTGAGAAAGGCGACCAGCCGGCGGGGAAGTTGCGGTTGAGGTCAATCCCGTAGCGACGAGGTGCCTGTGTCCATCGCATACCGTCCCACTCGACGAAGGTCCCCTCGCTCGTCACGAAATAGGCATCCGATGGGTCGTCATCGAGCGTCCGCGGACGCATCAAAGTCTCGGCCCCACTGTCCGGCACAAACGGTCCCGCCGGATGTCTCCACCGCAGATACCGAATCACTCCATCGCCGTCCTGATCAGAAGGCTCCCACCCGCTAATGACTGCCCCTTCCGCGGGCGGCCTCAGCGAGGAACGAATGAAGTGTCCGCCGGAGCGCATGAAATCGTACCCATCCGGTGACAGACACGGCGCTACGAAAGCCGTGACCTGGCTGAAGAGGCTCAAAGTGGCCTCATCGTCGGCCTCTATGAGTGAAACCCAGGTTTCCAGGCAATGCAGCGCCGCCATCACGCCCGTGAATTCGCTGGCGTGTGTTCCGCCATCGAGCCACATCGCGGGCCGGTTCTCGGCCCCGCCTACCGCCCCAATCGTTAGCATCACGATGGGCCGATCGTGTCGGGAGCGGCCTATCTCCGAGAGTTGAACAAACTCTGGGCAGCGGTCGGCAATTGAGGTGCAGAAAGCCTCGATCTCGGGCCAAGTGAGGTAGCTCTGTCCGTCGTAGTTCACTGCGCGATCCGATGGTATCGAAGGATAACGTCTGCGCTTCCCATGTCGCCTTCGCCGCCGACCGCCTGGTACGTCACGCGACGCAGGCGTCTTTGAATGCAGTCGATTGCTTCGGCGCCTTCGATCTCCGATTCAACAATCTCAGCGGAGTGCACAGTGCCAAACGGCAGATTCAGCGCCATATGCACGGTAACGAGACCGGCCGCGAGCGGATCCCCGACCATGGCACGGTCGATGCAATTCGCGACATTCCGAGACTGTCCGCGCAGAGCCTCGTAGAACGCCACCGTGTCCATGCCTTCGACGGCACCTGGCAGGACGGACATCCTTGGCTCCCCGTCTGGAGGGCCGTCGATGGGTTGCAACTCAACGAGATGATTCGTGCGCGCTCCGGGAGTGACGGTGACGGTCGCCTCATAGGATTCGTAGCCAAGCCGCTCGGACGTTAGTGTGTAGGTTCCCGGTGTCAGCTCGCCGACGAACGCCGGCGCATAGTCGCCCCCGCTCACACCGACTCCGGCGTCATCCGAAAGTTCGAACGTCGCCATGGGCGAGCTGGTAATCTCCAGCGCACCAAAGGCCGGAATCACCGCGGCTATCGGTGCGTCAGCCCGAAGTTCATCGATCGCTACCTCCAGCGTGGTGCGCCCGTGCCCCGGCTTGAAGAAGACGAGTTCGATCGAATCGACAGCGCCGACCAAGCCCCGCGAAGCCTCCCAGGTAAGCGGCGTGGTTCCCAGAGTCACTGGGCCAGCCCCAGTCTCGGAGTTGCCGCCGTTGAACCAGATGACCTGAGCCCCGGCCGGCTCACTCGTTAGTTCGACCTCGGCCTGCCAAAGCTCTGGTGCATCAGCCTGCGAGACACACGAGGCGATGATGAGCGGTAAGAGGAATATCATCCGTTGGAGCATCAGGCATCAGGGGCTGCTTTGAATCGTCACCTTCGTCCTACAAACTCGTAAAGTCCCCGAAGAATCAAGGGAACTGGGTCGAAGCGGTTCATGTGCGTCCTCGAACTTGGTATGCCGGAACCATCCGCGCATCGCGCACGTACTCCTAACCCCTTCGAAAATGAACGTTCGCTTGCTCGCCCGTCTGGGCGCCACGTCCTTCGCCTTCGCCTTCGCTGCTTGCGGCAGCGACTCACCGGCACCCTCCTCTTCTTCCTGCGAAACAGGAGAATCCTCCTGTGACGAGATATGCGTCGACACCCAGACATCCTCGGCGAACTGCGGTTCTTGTGGCGTCGTCTGTTCCGCTGACGAAACCTGTTCGGAGGGCGCGTGCGCGAACGCCGCAATCGAGTGTGACACCTCTGACACGCTGTGTGGTGAGATCTGCGTCGATACGACCACAGACGGTGCGCATTGCGGCGGCTGCAACAACGCGTGTCTTGCCGGTCAGACCTGTGACGGCGGCGAGTGCTCCGGCGGCGACGAGTGCTCCGGTGACGATGAACAGGTCTGCGGAGGCGATTGCGTCGACATCTCGAATGACGGTAGGCATTGCGGCGGCTGTAACAATGAGTGTCTTGGAGGCTCCACCTGCGATGCAGGCGGATGCGTCTGCGCTGAAGGCCTCGCGTACTGCAACGGCGAGTGCGTCAACCTTGAGACATCCGACGAGCACTGCGGCTCTTGCCTCAGCCCATGCCTGGAGAGCCAGATGTGCATCGCAGGTGGATGCCAGGCGGTCATTCCTGAGGTGTGTAATGGCGAAGACGATGACCTCGACGGACTGATCGATGAGGGCGGCGATGATCTCGCGCTCGTCATTGATTGCGCGAACCTCTGCGGTGAGGGAACCCAGACCTGTGAAGCGGGCGCGTTCGGGGCCTGCACGGCGCCAGCACCCGCAGACGAAACATGCGATGAAGTCGACAACGACTGCGACGGTCTCGTGGACGAAGGAGTCACAGCAACCTACTTCGACGACTTCGACGGCGACGGGTTCGGCGATCCTGACCTAGCGTTCGCTGTCGAGGCCTGTGCTCTGCCCGAAGGCGAGTCGATCACGGGCGGAGTCTACGTAGAGAACAACACCGACTGCAACGATGAGTTTGACGAGGTGAACCCCGACGAGTTCGAGGTCTGCGACGCGGAGCTTGTGGACGAGAACTGCAACGGGACGGTCAACGAAGACTGCGAATGTGTCGGAGACGTCCAGTGTGGCACCGACGAGGGCATCTGCGAGTTCGGCGTCCAAGCATGCGAGGCCGGAACTCTCGGAGAGTGTGGCGGCGACTCACTCGTGGGGCCGATGGCTGGCGAAATGTGCAACGGCGAAGACGACGACTGTGACGGCCTCGTGGACGAGCAACTCGCCGACGACTCCTACGAAGCGAATGACTCGTGCGAAGCGGCCCGAGTCCTGCCGGACGCCGAGGAAGGCGGCGAGCCCGTCGCTGTTTCCGCGTCAATCTACCACGGCGATCCCGCCGCTGAGCAGGACCTGGACTGGTTCCGTATCACCGCGGACGAGGCAACTGGGTTCTGCTTCCCGGGCGACGATCAGTGCGGGTACCAGTTTGGGGTTGAGCTGACTCCGCCCACCGACGGTTTGGGAGATGACTGGAGCTTCTGCATCCACCAGGGACTCTGTGGGGACTGGTCGAACACGTTCTGCACCGACGAGTCGACCTGGGACGCCGAGATCGGCTCGCACTACATCGAACTCGCCTGGGATGGAGTCTGCGGGTTTGACGACAGCCGCGATTTCTGGATTTCGGTAGAGACATCGGAAGACGTCTCGAGCTGCGAGCCGTACGCGCTGGAAGCTGGCATGTTCTTCGCGGACCGCGAGTGCCTCGATTAAACCGCCCCGCAGGGCCGGCGGTCGCCGGCCCCTAATGGCAAAAACGAAGAAAGGCGCGCCGAGCTCGGCGCGCCTTTCTTCGTTTTTGATCGCTAGGCGATCAGCGATTCAAGCTCCGTTACTGCAACGTCGCGCTCGACGACCTTCGTCTTGCGAACCGCCTTCTTCAGGATCGCGTTCAGCTTTTCCGGGTAGGAGTCCTGCGCTTCCTCGAGCAGCTCGAGGATTTCCTCGTCGGTCGTGGTGTTGAGGATACGGGTCTCGTTGAACAGGAAGAGCCCATGCAGTTCGTTGATAAAGTCCGCTACGGACTTATCTGGCCCGGCCTTATCGCCGAGCAGTTCCTTCTTTCGAGCTCGTTTGAGCTCACGCTCTCGGCGTTCAATCTCGGTTCGTTTCATCGGTCACCTCGAGGGAGAGAACATCTGACGCCGCAGTTGCGACGGCGATTAGGACTCCCCGAGTGGGTACGAGCCCTACGCGCGCCCCGTTTACAATCCCCCGCGAAAATTGCAACCCCTGCGCTGCCATCTGAGCGTGGAAGGCGCCCGTTGCTTGCTTGCGACTCTGAACCTTGTAGATACCCTCGCATGCCAAATCTTCGACCAATCGCAGTTCTCCTCTCCTGCGTCCTCGTGGGATGTGTTCCATTCTTCGACACCGAACCAAGCGGTGCTGTCGAGGAGGGGCCTGCCGGAGGCGAGACCGCCTGCTGCACAGAGACAGACTGCCTCGCCTTGGACCAAAACGCGTGCCTAGCAAACGGCGGGACGTTCTCGGCCGTGTCATGCGCCGAGGCAGATTGTTTCCCGGACTGCGCAGCATATTGCTCCGACTGGAACGAGATCTGCGCCCCAACCCTCGGTGACGCTTTTGGGGGTCTCGCAGGCGACTGCTTCTCCTTCTGCCAAGAAATGGATTGGGCGCCCGGCACATTCCGAATCCCCCATCCCGGCAACGACACGCTCGGCTGCCGTATCTACCATCTGGACAATGCGCTCAGTGACCGCGAGGCGCATTGCCCTCACTCTGGCCCAACCGGTGCAAATGTTTGCGGAGACTGGTGCGGCGTCTATTGCAATATGGCCAACAGCCTCTGCGAAGACGTAGACTTCGCCGCAGTATTTGAAGGTCCCGGAGGCGCTGCGATTGACCGAGTCGCGTTTGAGGCGACCTTCTCCGACGAAGATGTGTGCGCGACCCGATGCCGCGGGGAAGGCCCGGGTGAGCCAATGCCCACGAATGGACAAATCGGAGATACCAGCGGCGACTCGGTTCAGTGCCGAATGTACCACCTGATCACCGCCTCAGATGGCCTCGGTTTGACGGGCCGCGCCGCGCACTGCGCACATGGCTCGCTGAGTTCATTCAACAATGTCTGCTCCGGCCCGGTCCCGCAGACTGGTGCACCAACGCCCAGCCCCTAATCAGGCGGGTTCGCCCGTCTGCACCGACCACATACGAGCGTAGACACCACCCGCGCTGACGAGTTCATCGTGCGTGCCCACTGCTGACACTCGGCCAGCGTCCAACACGTAGATCCGGTCCGCGTCACGAACCGTCGACAACCGGTGAGCGATAACGAGGGCCGTTCGGTCTTGCGAAAGCGTCGTCATTGAACGCTGAATCGCCGCCTCGGTCTCATTGTCGACTGCAGACGTCGCCTCATCGAGAATCAGAATGGGGGGGTCCTTCAGCACCGCTCTAGCAATCGACAGACGCTGCCGTTGGCCGCCTGAAAGCTTCTGGCCACGCTCTCCCACGACGGTCTCCAGCCCGTGAGCGAGGCCGCGAACGAAGCCCTCGGCTTCCGCCGCCCGCAGCGCATCCCAAACTTCCTCGTCCGTGGCGTCGGGGCGCCCGAAGGCTACGTTGTCCTTCACGGTGCCGTGAAAGAGAAAAACATCCTGGCTCACGACCCCAATGGAGCGACGCAGCGACGCCAGATCGACTGTTCGGATGTCCTGCCCGTCGAATGTGATAGCGCCCTCCCCGTACTCATAGAAGCGCAGGAGGAGTTTCACGAGCGTACTCTTACCGGAGCCGGTCGACCCAACGATCGCGACCGTCTCACCTGCGCCTATGGCGATACTCAGCGATGACAGCGTCGGAGTCGGCGCGCTTGGGTACTGGAACGTCACATCGCGAAACTCCAGCGCGCCTTCGATCGGTTGGCCGAGCGCTACCGTCCCGCCCTCGATGGTCGGCTTGACCGCGAGAAGCGTCAGAATCCGCTCGGTCGACGCCATGGCGCGTTGGAGGAGATCCAACGTCTCTCCAAGTCGAGTCAGCGGCCAAAGCAGCCGCTGGGTTAGAAAGACAAGGATGCTGTACACGCCTACGTTCAGAGCGCCCGTAGTGGCCAAGTGTCCGCCGTAGACAAGCGTGGCGGTGAACCCAACCACGATTACCATGCGAATGAGCGGTACGAACGCTGAGCTGAGCTTGATCGCCTCACGGTTGGCCTCACGATAGGCTTCCGACGCGGCGTTCAACCTTGCGGTCTCTCGTTCTTCTGCAGTGAAGCTCTTCGTCGTAGCGATTCCACCCAGGCTGTTGGCCAGAAGCGCGGACAGGTCAGATACCTTCTCACGAACGACCATGTAACGAGGGGCGATACGGCTCTGGAATCGGAACGAGCCCCACAGCACGAAAGGCACGGGGAGGAACGCGATCAGTGCCAGACGCCACTCGGCAGCAAAGAACATCGCGCCTACGACAACGACGGTAGTTCCGACTTGGAGGAGTTGGTTCGCGCCGACGTCGAGGAATCGCTCCAACTGATTCACGTCGTCGTTCAACAGCGCCAAGAGGCCGCCGGTGCTCTCGTCTTCGAAGTACGCCATCTCGAGCGATTGGATGTGCCCCCATGCTTCCATTCGCAGCTCGTGCTCGACCGTCTGAGCCAGATTTCGCCAAAGCACCGCGAAAGCGTATTCGAACACCGACTCAAGTGCCCAGACCACCACGGTCGCCAGCGCGAGAATCCATAGCTGGCTCATGACGTCTGTAACGCCGAGGCCGGCGAGGAAGGACTCCTCCTGGGCGACGACCACATCGATCGCGGCTCCAATGAGGATTGGGGGCGCCAAGTCGAAGACCTTGTTGGTGATCGAGCAGGCGCTAGCGAGCGCCACACGTCGGCGGTGGTGCGAGGCGTGCTCGAGGAGGCGCGCGAGGGGAGAGCGGGACATGGCACTTGAGGGC
>JBLHWZ010000247.1:0-8540 GCA_047629415.1 Bradymonadia bacterium
GAATGACTTCCACCCCCTCGGACTGGAGGATTCGTCGCATGATATTGATGGACGCATCGTGCCCATCAAAGAGGCTAGCGGCGGTGACGAATCGAAGGCGATTCTTCGTACGATCGAGTCCGACGGCGGTGCTCAACGATTCAGACGATGAAGGCATAGCGTGTCTCTTCGTGTCAGGAGGTGACGGTGCGCATGTCTAGGATGGATTGACCCGATTCACCAGCGAAGGGACCCTAGTGTTCTTACAGTTGTGATTCACCATCTACGCGGCCATAATCCCGCCGAACTGACAACCTGCCCGAGCGAACATGCGAATTGCCATCTTCAGCGACGTCCACAGCAACATCGACGCGCTAGAAGTAGTCCTCAATGCCTACGAGGACCTCGATATCGACGAATACATCTGTCTCGGTGATGTCGTCGGCTATGGCGGGGCTCCGCAGGAGTGCTGCGACATTGTCCGGCCGCTCGTGAAGCATTGCATCCTGGGCAACCACGACGCGGCCGTCTGCGGACGAATGGACTACGCGTATTACTACGAGGCGGCTCGCAACGCCCTCGATCACCACTCGTCCCTCCTCTCCGAGGAGAACCTCACGTGGCTAAAAGGCCTGCCCTACCTCGTGAACGAAGACCCGTGGTGTTTCTCCCACGGCAGCCCCGTGAACGTGGAAGCATTCGACTACGTCTTCAACCCGGCCCAAGCGGCGGCCCTGCTGCTCTATTTTGACGACCTCGCACCCGTGACCTTCATCGGCCACAGCCACCTCACGAAGGCCTTTGCGTTGGCGCCTCCGGGGTCCCTGAATCGCGTTGAAGAAGTCACAGGCGAGAGCATCAAGTTTGACGAGGAGCGCCGCTACATCGTCACGGTCGGCTCAGTCGGACAGCCCCGCGACAATGACGCGCGAACCTGCTTCACCGTGCTCGATACCGAGACGCGAGAGTTAACGTACCATCGCCTAGACTATGACATCTCGAAAGCGGCTCAACGCATCTTCGCGATGGGCGAGCTCGTGCCCGACTTCGGAAAACGACTCTTCCTCGGGATCTAGCGCTTGCCGCTCAGCTCAGCTCGACACCGAGTAGTTTCGTAGCGAACTCTTCCGCGACCATCCGCCCCAGCGTGGCGACCGGCGGAGGCTCATGCCCGAGCGCTGAAAGACTCGTCGTCGACGCTTCGGGCAAGCCACAGGGGACGAAGAGCGAGAAAGCGTCCAGGTTTGTCGTCACGTTGAGCGCGGTGCCGTGCATGGAAACTCCACGGGAGATCCGCATCCCGACCGCCGCAATCTTGGCCCCATCGACCCACAACCCGGGGCGGTCGCCGTCATACTGAGACACCACACCGAACTCGCGCTCGATGACCGCCGAGACTGCGCCCGCGAGCCCCCGGACGAGGTCACCAACGTGAATGCCCCGCTCCTTAATGTGGAGAATCGGGTACACGACTAGCTGCCCCGGCCCGTGATAGGTGAGTTCCCCACCTCGGTCCGTCTCTACGACATCTACTCCACGCGCGGCCAGGCTCTCCCTCGAAGAATGGAGTTGCTCAAGCGTGGCGCGCCGACCCAAGGTGATGACTGGCTCATGCTCTAGCGTGAAAATCGTATCTTCCGCCGTGCCGTCCTTCACCGCCGCCCAATGCGCCTTCTGCCGCTCGAACGCATCACGATACGCGACGCGTCCCCATTCGACGTGGCGGGCGGGTCTCACGCCTTTCGAAACTCGCGAAACACAGCCTCGTCCAAGCAGCTGACGTCGACCGAGAATCGCGCGACCCCAACACCTGAAGCGATCATGTGGCCAGCAACATCTGCGGCGTCGAGGATCGTCACTGGTGCGACGTTCGCGACCGCTACCTGCGCTCTGGCAGCATCGGTCACATCACCAAAGGCGATGATGACGCCCTCTGCAGCGGAGAACTGGTGGAGCGAGCCACGGAGCGCAGCGACCTGGTCGCCGTCCACGGCTGCATTCGAGTCGAATGTTCGCACTGCGACGGTCGTACGAGTCAGTCCACGCGGAGCAGTCGCGCCGATCGTGGTTCCGTCTTCACCGCGCACGAGACCCTGGTATCCGAGTCGATCGAGCAAGAGCGTGACGACGGTGCCGAGCGCGTTCGAGTCCATCTTCTGGAGCCGACCGACGATGGTCGATGCAAGGGCATTGCGGTGACTCGCTTGCCACTTCTCGAGCGCCTCATAGGACTGAGCGAGCGAGCTGCCTGAGGCAGTCGCCAGGGTCCAGAAGTTTGGCTTGGTCTCCTCGAAGACTGGCGGCCGGCCGTCGCTCGCTCGCCCGGTGTTCGTCTGAACCAGCACGTCACGCAAAGCGGCCGTTCCGAGCTGGCCAAGGCGACCGACTTCGCGCCTGCCGAGTTCCTTCGCGATGGTCGATGCTGCGACTCCCTTGCCGCGGCCTGTGGTCGCGAGGACCTCAGTAACCGCACGTGCGATGTCGCTGAGGTCATGGTTATCGAGCGGAGGCGCGTCACCGAGAGGCGCTTCAACCGGCGCATCTTCGTTGCGCGGGCGACGCCCCTCATCACGGCCACGTCCACGGTCGTTGCGCTCGCTCCGCTCCGGCCGGTCGTTGCGCTCGCTCTTCTCTGGCCGGTCGTTGCGATCGTTCCGGCCACGGCCACGGCGCCGTCGCCGACGGTCGTCCTCTTCGGTGCTGCGCACGACCTTCGGCGCTCCGATGGGGTCCAGTGAGTTCACTTCCGGGTCGGCATCGTCTTCGACTGGCTCGGGAGCGCCCGCGTCGACTGGCGCACGGAGCGCGATCGTCTCCGCGGCGTCGTCTAGATCGGCACCAGCGCGAACTCCGAACACGCCCGGTCGGACCTCCTCGATGATCGCCTCTCCTGCTGGTTTCTTAGCCTCTTGGCTCAGACGGGCACGCATCGTCTCTTCCGGCTCCCGGCCGGTGTGCGAGAGAAGATCGGCCCGCGTCGCGGCGGCGGCGATCTTCTTAAAGTGCAAGGGGCGACCAGCGTCGCGGAGTACCGCTACAGCGGCTTCAAAAAAGGTCATCGTGTCTCCGGGTTTCTCGCTGCGGAGCTAAGCTCATACGCCCGCGAGGGTAATTGGTGAAAACTGGCGGCGCGCGGTCCGCGCCTGCGCGTGTGCTTAGCACTCGTCAGAGATTGCAGCAACCTGTGGTCGCCTTAGAGTCGTGTTTCTGGTCGCGTTAGAGTCGTGTTTCAGACCGTGCTATCGTGCCATGGTGAGCGTAAACAAAAAGAGCGAGTTCGCCCTCGTAATCGGCACTCGATTCGTCGAAGAAGCCGCCCGACTAGCCCAAAAAGACACCGCGAGGTGGGTCGGCGATTACGATCGCGACGTCCTGCGCGCCCCAATCGATCTCCTGATCGACCGCCAAAACCTCACAGGAGACCTCCCTGACGAGCCCGTCCTTCCCTTCTGCCGAGGACTGGTCGCCGTCTGCGAATCTCTGGCGAGAGGACGGCGAGCGACACTCGAAATGATCGAAGCTCCAATCGAGCTCGTCTTCGAGCCATGGGATACAAACACGATCGTACTCTCCATTGTCGATTTTGGGCGGGTTCCGGACTTCCGGGCTCACCGTGTCGAGCTCCGATCGGAACCATTCGCCGAGGCGGTCCGCGAGGCGATCCTCCGTGCCAAAGGCGCCGCTCAGCGCGCGAGTTCCGGAATTGCGGAAGAGCTCGCCGGCCTCGCTGACGCGATCATCCCGCCTCCATACAGGGCCGAACTCCCGAAGCCGCAAGTAGGCCTAGTCACGATCGAGACGCGTTCAGAGTCAGGCCAAACCATCGCCACAACCGTTGACCCAGACTCGACCGGACTGGGCGAGCATGACGCATTCAGCCCGCTTGGACGCTTCGTCCTCATGGCACGGGGCAATCTCACAATATCCGGCTCCGACGGAAGAGGCGTTTCACTGGATGGGGCTCCCCTCGTTACATTGGAGTCGCTCGTTGAGGCTCTCGGACCAGAGGCGAGACGGCAAGCCGAGGTAGCGCAGATTGAGTTGGTGCGCAGCAAGGAAGGCGTTCTCCGCGCGAGTTTTCGAGACGGACGAGCCCTCCTGGAACACCCCTCTGCGAAGCCGTTAAAAATCGGTACCGACGAATTCCTACGACTCGTCAGCGAGCACGCCGCGGCTCTGGTCGATGCGCTCAGGAGCGCGAACCCCGCACTCCATGCTCATGTGGGGCTCAAGGAACTCGCCGAGACCGCGGCCGGCCTTCGCTTTCAGCTGCCGAGTTCGCTCTCCGCTAGTGGCCCACAGGCGGTCGTCCGGGCGACGCCAAGACCTCGAATCGTCCCAAAGAACGCTGCGGGCTGGGCATTCCCCTCCTCGGCGATTCGACGAATGCGTTACGAGCGGAGTTGGACACTGCTGCGAGAAGGCCTTCTCCCTCGGACCGTGGCCCATCGGCCTGGCGGAGGGCTCCTCATCTGCCACGACACCGCCGTCGAAATCATCGATGTGCGGACCGGGCAGACACGGGCCGAGGTGCCGGTTACCTCCGGAGTGCGCCTGCGCGAAGACTCCAACGAGCTCGTTCTCTTTGCAGACACAGGCGTGACCTGGCTGAACGCCGACTCACTGGAGATGTCCCGCGAAGAGCGATGGCCCTCATCGGAGGGCCGAGTTCGAGCCGTCGCAGTGGAACGAGGCGCGGCCTTCGCGGCCCTCGAAAACGGCAGGCTCCTCGCAACCAACGGTCGCGGAGTCGGTTGGTCGACGCTAACCGAAGGGCCGCCCTTGGCCGGATTGGCCGCAACCGATGACATCCTCGTCGTCGCTCGCGCCGGCAGGGTCCAGGGACGCTCTCGCGAGGACGGCCAACTGCTCTGGTCCACCAATATTCGCCTTGAGCGGGTCTCGGTCAGGATCATCGCCGACGTCGTCGCGGTCGTCGCCGATGATCCGCTCAAGCATGCCACATTGCTTGGGACACTAGACGCATCAACAGGTCGGTGGATTAGACGCAACCGGTTCGCAGCGGACGTTCGCGCGGTCGGCTGGAAACCCGACCGCGGTGTCGCGCTGCTCCTCGACGACGGTCAGCAAATTCGGGCCGCCGCTTTGGACGTCGTCGCCGGCGTGGACTGGAGTGCTCCAACACGCTTTGCATTCGCACAGAGCGACCCCAAAGTACGGCTTGACCGCGAAGGGATAGTTGCCACCTGTGGACGCTCAGTGGCGCGGATCGGGCCAGACGGTGTGGCGTGGCAATCTCAGCCTGAGGCCACCCGTACTGGCGAGATCCAGATGGCACGCCGCAATCTCGCCGATGGCCTGATCGTGGTCGCCGGAGACAGCGAGCTGCTCGTCATCGAGACCACGGAAGGCCGAGTCCTCCATCGAGTCCCCGCGTTCTGGGAGCAACTCGGCACCCTGATCGCAGACGCACAGGGCCACATCATCGTAATAGAGACCCCGGACGAGGGAAAAACCCGCGTCCACGGAGTCTCCGCCGTTGGCGTCATCGCCGCATTGGATGGAGGCCGATTGGCCGCGAACGAGTAGCTTCCCCGACCGGAACGATCAGGGAACTAGAGAGATCAGCGTCTTGCGAACCCTAATCGCGGCTCCGCCAGACGGTCTCTTAGCGACGACGACGACGCTGACCGCCGCCGCTTCCGTTTCCGTTTCCGCCGCCGCCGCCGCCACCGCCACGGTTTCCGCCACCACGGTTTCCACCGCCACGGTTTCCACCGCCGCTATCTGGGCCGCGGCGCGATGGGCCCTTACCGGTCATCTTCGCCGGAGGGATTGCCGCAGGGAAGTGATACTTGTGCTCCGCATCCACCGGAATCACGTCACCGGTGATCTTCTCGATCGCGCGGAGGTAGGCGCCCTCTGTCTCGTCACAGAAGGAAATGGCGATGCCTTCTCGTCCTGCGCGACCCGTACGACCGATCCGGTGTACGTAGCTCTCAGGCTCGTTCGGGAGATCGAAGTTGAACACGTGTGTAACGTCGTCGACATCGATTCCGCGCGACGCGATATCGGTCGCGACGAGGATCGGGATGTCGCCTTCGCGGAATCCGTTCAACGCTCGAGTCCGTGCGGCCTGGGACTTGTTGCCGTGAATCGCCGCTGACTTGATATCATGACGGTCGAGCTGCTTCACGAGGCGGTTCGCCCCGTGCTTTGTCCGCGTGAAGACGATGGCCCGCTCGACGTCGAGATTGAGGATGAGGTCCGCCAAGAGACGCCTCTTTTCCGCGCGCTCGACAAACATGACGCGCTGCTCGATGCGCTCGACGGTCGTCGATTGCGGTGTGACTTCCACAGTCACCGGGTCCGTCAGGAAGGTGCCAGCGAGGTCCGCGATCGTCCTCGGCATCGTCGCTGAGAAGAGCAGGTTCTGCCGCTTCTTCGGCAGTACCTTGAGGACCCGCTTGATGTCGTGGATGAAGCCCATGTCGAGCATGCGGTCAGCTTCGTCCAGAATGAAGAACTCAACATCGCCGAGCGAGACTTCGCCCTGTCCCATGAGGTCGAGGAGGCGTCCGGGGGTCGCGACGAGAATGTCGATTCCAGCCCTGAGAGCCCGCACCTGAGGGTTCTGGTTAACACCACCGAAGATAACGATGTGCTTGAGGCGGAGGTAATCACCGTACTTGGCGAAGCTCTCACCGATTTGAGCCGCAAGCTCGCGCGTCGGGGTGAGGACCAAAGCTCGGATCTTTGCTTTGCCCTGCGTTGGGTTTTCAGCGAGGTGCTGAAGGACTGGCAGCGAGAACGCGGCTGTCTTTCCGGTACCCGTCTGAGCACATCCGAGGACATCACGACCTTCGAGGAGCGGCGGGATCGCCTGGGCCTGGATCGGAGTTGGGGTTTCGTACCCAGCGTCAGCGATCGCGTCGAGGAGCGAGGGGATAAGGTTGAGGTCTTTGAAGCTCATGAACACACAAGAGTAGGCAGACGTCCCAGGAAAGCTGGGCGTCGGAAATGTTGAGTTGAGCGAAAACTCGGCGCGCTTCGAACCGCGCTGTCCTGAGTTTTGCTTCGGGCCGGCGGCTTCTCAGGATAGAGCGCACCGGCGAGCGGACTCCTAGGGCTCTTCAACTGCCATGTCCAGAACTGTTCGTCGTAAGACCACGTGGCATTGTCTGCCAAAAACGACAAAAGGCGCCGGAAAGGCGCCTTTGACGTGATTCATATGCCGACGAATCTAGCGGCGTTCCTGACGCTGCGCGCGCGCTGCTCGGCGACGACGACGCTCGGCTTCAAGGCGCTTTCGCTTGTTCTTAACGCTCGGCTTCTCGTGGAAGCGTCGGTTCTTCACTTCCTTGAGGACACCCTCGCGGGCCATCGTTCGTTTGAGGCGTCCAATGGCACGCTCAACGCTACCGTCGACTTTGACCTCAAGTGGTCCAAGCTCTGCCTCAGGCCCGATATTGGCGCCTGGCTTGATTACCGCTGGCGCATCCGTCGTTGCAGGCGTTGTTGGTCCAACTGGCCTTGCTATCACTGCTGCGGCTGCTGCGGCTGGCTTTGCTGCGGCTGGCGCTGCTGCTGTCGTTGCTTCTGTGCTCATATAGGGCGGGTTCGGGGCCTACAAATCAAGGGACCGGTCCACTACCAGCGAGGTTTCGGCGCGTCAAGCGCGTGCCCGTCAATTCGTCCAGCCTAGCCCGAGTCCACGTGATCGGTTAGCACACGGTCATCTTACCACTGATGATGCTGCTTAGATTCGCCCTCATCTTTTGCGCTTTCTTGGGCGCATGCGACCGCCCCACCGACCTCGGCACACCCACAAACGGTGCCGCGAGGATTATCCGTGTTGTTGCCTCCTCGGAGTATGCGAGCGACGAGGCGCAGGAGGTCTTGAGCGCCGCCCTAGACGCACTCGACGGATGGGACGTCGGAGATTCCCAGAATTCAGTCGAAGCTCGACTCGAGGCACAGGACGGAGCCATTCAAATCGTGGCGCGCGCGGAAGGGGAGTTCGGGACCTCGCTCAGCCAATTCGATCTCGACATCCTCGTCGGATGCGGATCAGGACCCTCTGAGTGCCTCGCAGAAGCCGCCGCTCGTTTCGCTGTCGCGTTCCAGACCGGTGTCATGTTGGGAGGCGCCGATCACGCTCTCGTGCTCGAGGCGCTCGGAAGCCCCCGCCAAGAGATTGTGCTGCTCGCCGCTCATGAGGCTGCGCGCCGAGGCATCGTCTCGGCCTGCCCTGCCTTGGCGGAGTACTTGCCCACTTCAAGTACGCAAGGCGCGTTCCTAGCCTTCGCTGGGGTTGCGGCACAATTAGGGTGCCGAGACGCCGCCGAGCCGATGATCGCTGCGATTCCGGTCGCGGATTCAGAGATGTTGGTGGCGATCATGCCAGCGCTCGCGCAAATTGGAGGCCCAGCCGCTACCGGCTACCTCCAGACCCTCGCCAGCGCACATGATGACGCCGCCGTGAGAACAACAGCACGCGCAGCGCTCCGCAGAATGCAGCACCAGGAGTAGACGATGTTCGTTGCAATCGAAGGCCTCGACGGGGCGGGTACCACCACCCAAACGAGGTTGCTTGCCGA
>JBLHWZ010000248.1:0-8521 GCA_047629415.1 Bradymonadia bacterium
GGCCACTGGCCCGGGACCAATGCGAAGTACGGGGCATCAAATGCAGCGTCGATCAGGACCAGACGCCCATCGTCTGTCACCTCAACAGCGAAGGTCTCGACTTCTTGGACTACAGTGTCCGGAATGGGCTCTGGAGTCTGCGCCTGCTGTGTACCGCCGCAGCCGGCCGTGAGCAGCAGCGTGAGTAGCGCTGCGCCGACTGGCCTAGACTTCAAGGATCTCGCCCTCTTTATCGGCGAGCATTCCATCGACCTTACCAATCGCTGTGTCGGTACGATCTTGAACGAGCTGTAGGTGCTTATGCAGATCGTCCTCGCTGATGTCGCCGTCCTTCTGGAGGGCTTTCAGCATGTCGTTCGAATCACGGCGAGCCGCCCGAACTGCGATGCGTGAATCCTCAGCGATCTTCTTCGCGCTCTTCGCGAGCTCCTGCCTTCGCTCTCCACTGAGGGGAGGAATTGGAAGGCGAATAATGTTGCCGTCGCTGGACGGAGACACACCGAGATCGGCCTTGTGAATAGCCTTCTCGATCATGCCGAGGAGGGATTTCTCCCAAGGAACCACGGTGATCAAGCGGGCCTCGGGGGCCTTCACGGTCGCGACCTGCGAGATAGGCGTGGGGACGCCATAGTACTCGACGGTGACCCCATCGAGGAGCGCGACGCTAGCTCTTCCAGTGCGAATCCGGGTGAACTGGTTCTTTAGGTTTCCGAAGGCCTTCTCGAATCTCTCATCGAGATCGGCGGTAATATCGTCAATCATTTCAATCGCGGTGTGCGTCTAAGTGGTGAGACCATAACACTCTTGGCTGCGGCGTGCTCGCATTGCTCGGGTGCAAAAACGCACAAGGCCCGCGGAATATTCCGCAGGCCTTGTGAAAGTGCGAGTTGCTACTTCCGCAGCGCAGCTACTTCGTCAGCAAGATTGGTCTCGACCTTCTCGATGCCTTCACCCCGCTCAAAGCGGACGAAGTTAGAGAATTCAAGTCCGACACCGGCATCTTTGCCAGTCTTCGTGACGAACTGAGCGACAGAAATGTCTCCGTCCTTAACGAACGGTTGGTCGAGGAGACAGATCTCCTTCTTCCACTTTTTGAGTCGTCCCTCGATCATCTTGGCAATGATCTCTGGCGGCTTACCGGACTCAGCTGCCTGCTCGGTGAGCACGCGGCGCTCACGCTCAACGATCTCATCGCTGACCTCATCGACACGGCCGAAGGCGGGGTTCATCGCCGCGACATGCATGGCGATGTCTCGCGCAGCGTCACCAACGTCCGCCGCAGCTGTTGAGTTGAGCGTCACTAGAACACCAACGCGGCCACCTGTGTGGATGTAGCCGGACACGTTGCCCGGCTCACTGAGTACGACGCGACGGAAGCGACGCACGGAGATGTTCTCCCCGATGCTCGCGATCTTCGCTTTGCATGTGTCAGCGACCGTGGTGCCGTTCATGGCGCTCGCGAGGAGCGCGTCGAGGTCAGCGTAGTCGCTGGCTCCGACGTGAGCCGCAAGATCGTTTGTGAACGCGATGAACTCGTCATTGAGCGCAACGAAGTCAGTCTCGCAGTTCACCTCAACGAGAGAAGCCACGCGATTGTCGTCCGAAACCCAAGCAGCGACGAGGCCCTCAGCGGCGACTCGGCTCGCCTTCTTGGCCGCCTTCGCGATTCCTTTAACCTGTAGGAAGTCGACAGCCTTCTCGAAGTCTCCGTCGACTTCGACGAGTGCCTTCTTACAGTCCATCATCCCAGCTCCGGTACGCTCCCGGAGTTCTTTTACAGCCTTCGCAGTAATGCTCATTCTAGTCCTAACTTGGTCTCCCCACGATGAGGGAGAGCTTGGGTTTACTCGGCAGTGCCGGGCTTACGGATGACTTCAGCCTGCGCCGGAGCCGCTGCGACCTTCACACCTGCTTCCTCGTCGAACGAAGCAGTGGTGAGCTCGTCGGGACGACGGTTGGTACCTGCGCGGCGCCCGCCTTCGATGCACGAGTCGGCGACCGTCGCTGCGAATAGACGGATGGCGCGAATCGCATCGTCATTGCCTGGAATGACGAAGTCGATACCGTCCGGGTTACAGTTGGTATCGGTAAGCGCGACGACCGGGATTCCGAGTCGGTTTGCTTCGGCCACTGCGATGCTCTCGCGGCGCGGATCAATGATGAACAGCGCGCTCGGCAGGCCGCCCATATCCTTCACACCGCCGAGGTTCTTCTCAAGCTTGTCCCGCTCGCGGGCGAGCATGAGTGCTTCCTTCTTGGTGAACTGGTCGAAGGAACCGTCGAGTGCCATGCGATCGAGCTCTTTGAGACGATCGACGCTGGTCTTGATAGTTCGGAAGTTGGTGAGCGTTCCACCCAACCAACGATTGGTGATGTAGAACTGCTTCGCGCGGATGGCTTCCTCGCGGACGACATCCTGAGCCTGCTTCTTCGTCGCGACGAAGAGGATCTTGCGGCCCTGGCTGACGGAGCCGGAGATGAAGTCGGTTGCACGCTCAAGAAGACGAATGGTCTTCGAGAGATCGACGATGTGAACCTTGTTTCGCGCGCCGTAGATGTACGGGCGCATTTTGGGGTTCCATCGGCCGGTCTGGTGACCGAAGTGAACGCCTGCTTCGAGCAGGTCGCGCATGCTTACGTTAGACATTTGTTACCTATTTTCGCGTTGTTAACAACGCAGCCGTCATCCCAGCTTTGACCATCCCTCGGAGGGACACGCGAGTCGTCTGGTCGGGCCACGTATGAAGTGGAGCGCCGCCTTATCATCGGGCACTGAGCCGATCAAGCGTTTCTCGCGGAATTCCGGCCACATGACTCGCCTTAGCGCAACGTCGTCGACGCCAAATCAGCTGCGATGATCAGCTGGGTAGACCGAGCTTAAACGCCTCGAGAATCGATTCCCGGTCTCCGCCAGTGCGCTTCCAGACGTCCAAGAACGCATCGACCGGTGCTTGTACCGCACCATTCGGGTCGAGCAGTGAGCCTAGGAACACCCGCTCCGACGGCTCGTCTATTGCCTGCGCGTCGAGTCCATCCCCCGCGAGCCGCATGAGTTCCTGCGCCACTTCGCGGAGCGGCTTCCCGGCAAACGTGCCTTCGAGTCCTTTCCGAGCAGCCGAATGGCCAGCTGCCAGGAGTTCTTCAGCAGAGCAGGCAACCAGCTCCTCGGTGGCGGCGAGAGTCGCCTCATCATAGAGGATGCCTTTCCAGACTGCGGGCAGAGCAAGCATGTGGTCAGGCAAGCCGGCATCTGCGGTTCGGACCTCGATGTACTTCTTCAAGCGAACGTCCGGGAACACTGCGGAGAGGTGCAATTCCCAGTCGCCAATGGTGGCTTCGACTCCATCGAGTTTGCCTTCCAGGACATCTCGAAATGGCGTTCCTGCGAAGTCCAGGTACCTACCGTCTCGCACGAGGAAGATGATCGGGACATCGAGCGCCCACTCCACAATGTCAGCGAATCCAGCGTTAGGATCTAGGTACGGAGGCGGCGTCCCACATCGAGCGTTGTCAGTGTTATCCCAGATGTGCATGCGCTCGCTAAGAAAGCCCGCCTGCTTGCCAGCCCTAATAGGAGTCGTCGAAAAGAGTGCGGTCACCAGTGGGCTCACGCGGGAGCAGAGCGCGAGCTTTCGCATGGCATCCCGCTCGTCGCGATAATCAAAATTGGCCTGCACCGTCGCCGTGGACTTCATCATCCAGTGCCCGAGCTTGCCCGCCTTCGCCAGATGGCGGCGCATCGGGACATACCTGGACTTGGGCATCCAGGGCATCTCGTCCAGCGAGTCCCACGGATTGATTGCCAAGTGGGTCCAATGCTGTCCGATGTCCGCCGCGATCTCACCGACTTCGGTCAAGTGGTTCGCAAGCTCGTCCCGGGTCTCGAAGACCGTCCGTGTCACCCGACCCGAAAGCTCGAACTGCCCGCCGGGCTCCAGGGACACCGCTGCACCGTCACGCAGCAACGCCATGACGTTGCCGTCATCAAGTTGGGGTTCCCATCCGAACCGGTCGGCCAACTCGTTCAGCATACGGCCGATCCCCCGCTCTCCTTCATAGGCAAGCGGGGCCATCGTTTCGGCATCGAAGCCGAGCTTCTCGTGCTCCGTGCCGACGCCGAGAATGGCATCACCCTTGGAGGCACTAGAGAACCACTCGACTAGCTGATCGGTTGATTCGATGGGTCGAGAGTCGAGGTCCTGGTCGCGCGACATGTGCTGAGTCCGGTGTTGGGAGTTGCGCGCTTAAGCGCGCGACGGACAGCAGGTTCCGCACCCCACGAAAAGATGCAAGGGGCCATCCGTCACCACACCGTTTGCGCGAGGTCTCAGAGCCCCATCATCTTGCCGATGATCTCCTTCATTATCTCGGAGGTTCCTCCCCCGATGGGCAAAAGCCGCACGTCCCGGAAGTACCGAGAAATGAACGACTCATCGGAGTAACCCATCCCACCATGCATCTGCACGCAAGCGTCTGCTGTCCTCTTCGCAACCTCTGCCGCGTAGAGCTTCGCCATCGAGATCTCTTTGGTCGCCTCTGAACCTTTCTCCGCGAAGAGTTCGGTAGCTCGGTACGTGAGCCATCGAGCGGCTTCGATCTCAGTCTGAAGATCTACGAGCTTGTGCCGCGTCACCTGAAATCCCGAGAGCGAGCGTCCGAACGCCTGGCGTTGTTTGACGTACTTGATGGTCTCGTCCAGCGCGAACTGCGCGCCGCTGACGCCCATCAGAGCGCCTACAAGGCGCTCGCCCTGAAAGTTCGTCATGATGTGGTAGAAACCGTGCCCCTCTTCGCCGAGGAGGTAGCGCTTCGGGATTCGGCAATCGTCGAAGAAGAGAATCGCCGTATCCGAGCACTTGTTCCCCATCTTTTTGATCGTGCCCGAGACCTCGAAGCCTGGCGTATCAGTGGGAAAGGTGAAGAGGCTGATTCCGCCGTGCTTCGAGTCACTCGTTCGAGCCGCCAACGTTATGAAATCAGCTCGGCTGCCGTTCGTGATCCACATTTTGGAGCCGTTGATGATGTAGTCATCCCCGTCTTTTTTGGCAGTGGTGCGAATGCCGGCAACATCGCTACCGGCGCCCGCCTCACTCACGCCGAGCGCTGCGATCTTCTCGCCCTTGATCGCGGGGATCAGGAACTCCTCAATCTGCTCTTTCGTCCCGATCTCTCCGATGATCGGGGTCGCCATGTCCGACTGGACCATCATGGCCATTGGCACGCCAGCAGTTAGGCAGCGCGGGAACTCCTCACACATGACGACCGTGTACCAAACGTCGCCACCGAGACCGCCCTGCTCTTCTGGATACCGCGCGCCGAAGAAGCCCAGGTCGCCGAAGCGCTTAAAAATCTCCTTCGGGAAAATCTCCGCCGCTTCCCACTCGTTTGCATGGGGCGCCAGCTCGGTTTCGACGAACTTGCGGAACTCTTTGCGAAAAATCTCGTGGGAGTCAGTGAACCATCGATCATTGCTGAGCATTTGAGCTTCCTTCTCTTAGTGAGTGATTACTCACTTGTACGAAATCGGCCCGGCGGGTTCAATGCTGAACAACGTTTGATCAAGGAGTGAGATGACTTGGACAGTAATTGACCCCGAGCAGCTGGGAGAGATCGATCTCTTCTCGCAGTGTGGTCCGGCTGACCTCGGAAAGCTTGCGACGCTCATCAGCGTTGAGCGCTACAGAATGAACGACCTCATCATCTCTGAAGGCTCTCCGGGGGACCGCATCTTCTTCGTCCGGGAAGGAAGTGTTCGCGTGTCGAAGGCGATCCCCGGGGTTGGAGAAGAGGCCCTCGCGATCCTGCTGGAAGGCTCCTACTTCGGGGAGATGGCACTCTTCGGTCATCAGTCCGTTCGTTCGGCGGACGTCTACGCGGACAAGCGGAGCACGCTCTACGTCCTTTACGTCGAGGAGCTGCGAGCGGTGTTGGACGCCGATGACGGACTCGCCGTTAAGGTGTTGTGGGGCGCCTCACAGACTCTGGCCGAGCGCCTCCGCGCGGCGAACGCGAAAGTGATGTTCCTATCGGCCGCCGGAATCTTCGCCTGAACGCGAAAAGGCCACCTGCGAAGGTGGCCTCTTTCGCGGACATCGCTGGCGGTCAGCCCTCGATTCCCTCTTCGGTCAGCCACTTCTCGGCATCGAGCGCACCCATGCAACCGCTTCCGGCGGCAGTGATAGCCTGACGATATATTCGGTCTTGCACGTCGCCAACCGCGAAGACGCCGGGGATCTTGGTCTTCGTCGAACCAGGGGTTGTGAGCAAATATCCTTCCTCGTCCATCTCCAACGCTCCCTTGAACGGGTCGGTGTTCGGGATGTGTCCAATTGCTAGGAAGAGGCCTTCAGTCGGATAATTGGAGCGCTCGCCAGTCTTCATATCCTCAATGACCACTGCGGAGACGCCGTCTGCCTCGGTGCCGATGACATCGACGACTTGTTTAAACCACTCGACCTTGACCTTCGGGTTGTTCAGCGCACGATCCTGCATGATCTTCGACGCACGGAACTCACCGCGGCGGTGCATCAGCGTGACCGATGATGCAAACTTCGTGAGGAAGTTAGCCTCCTCCATTGCGGAGTCACCGCCGCCGACGACGACAATGGGTTTGTCGCGGAAGAAGAATCCGTCGCAGGTTGCACAGGCGGATACGCCGTAACCCATGAGCTTGCTCTCGTTCTCAAGGCCAAGCAGCCGAGCACGAGCGCCCGTCGACACAATCACGGAATCGGCAGTGACCACGTCACCAGTGTCCAGCGTGAGCCGCTTGGGGTTCGACTCAAGGTCCACGGACTCGACGACCGCATCGATGACGTCCGTCCCAAAACGCTCTGCCTGCTTTCGCATGACGTCCATGAGTTCGGGACCCATGATTCCATCCTCGAACCCAGGGAAATTCTCGACGTCCGTGGTGATCGTCAGCTGACCGCCTGGCTGATTGCCCGCGATCACGATGGGTTTCAGATTGGCACGCGCAGCGTAGACTGCGGCGGTGAGCCCGGCGGCTCCGGAGCCAATAATTGCGACGTGGGTATGTTTGTCAGCCATATTCTTCGTGTTTGTGGGACGCGGAGTTTGAACACGTCATCTGTGTCTGTCAACGCGGCGCGAACCGCGATTGGGCGTTTGCGGAGAGGATGCCTTCAACAACGTGAGGCTTCAGTTTTCCGCCACGAACTCGTTCGGCAAATCGAGCTGCGGCAAGAACGTCAAAGCCGGAGTGGCCAGAGACCGAGAGCATCATCCTAGCCGCGACGCGTTCGCCAAAGCGTTCAGCGAGGTCCGCACCAGCCTCCCAGCCGATTCCGCCGAGGCTCAGGTCTGCGACGAGCCAGAAGCCCGACTGAACAGCTGCGCGCACATTCGTGAAGTCGCATCCGAACAGGACGATGTCAGACGCTTCGAGCCCGGTTTCTTGTGCGAACTCTCGCAATCGGTGCACGGGGATCTCCCCGGTCCGCGGCGGAACCGCTACCAGGACCGGGAGATCGTTCGATCTCGCCGCCTCGAATTGCCACAGGCAGGTCGAAGTTGAGTCTGGCCACTCGATTGGACCGACCGCTCGGAGCGAGCCTGCAACCGCCCTCTCGTTCATCGCCTCGGTAACCTCGGGATGTGCCCGACGAGGGGCGCAGGACGCCCTCAGACCGATCGCAGCTTGGACTTCTATTTGATGGTCGAGGCTGAGACGTCCCTGGGCTGCAATCGTCTCGTCAAAGCGTTCTATGACGCGGACCGAGTCGTCCGATGGCCTTCCTTCGCCGCACACAACGAGAGCACCCTCGAGTCCGAAGTACACGAGATTCGCGAGGTCGGCCTCAGTCCGCAGATCGGCGCGAAGCGCCACGTCGAAAAACTTCAATCTACAAAAGCACGGAGGGCGGCTCAGCGCCGCCCAAGTGTCTGCAGGCTACGCCGGCAGGTCCGCTACGGGAACGGGAACGGGAAGCCGCCACCGCCCGCAGAACAGAACGGCTGGTCGGAAAGTATCGGAAGGAGCGGCGTGGTGCAGCTCTCTCCTAGTCGGCACGTCGAGTCGTCTCCGACGGTGCATCCCGCACAGGCGAAGAAGAAGAGACTCGGGTTCAGGATGTCGAGCTGGGGGCTACAGGTTAGCCCCGCCGGACAGACAGCGTTAAACGGGTCCGTACTGCCGCCGAAGCCGAGGTCGCCGAGACCCAGGTCATCGCCGCCGGTCCCGTTACACATTCCGATTGTGTAGCAACCGATGGTGTCATCGCAGGCAGCGCCTTCGCCCGAGAAGCCGAGGTCACGAGCGATCCCAATACAGTCCGAATCGCTACCGCAGCTGCTGGGGTCGGGAATCTCTTCGCATTCACCAGTCGAGGTACACTGCTCGCCCGGGGCGCAGTCGCATGGCAGGCAAGCGCCTGACTGGCAGATTTCGTCGGGACCGCAGTCGCCGGGTGTCAGGCAGTCGACACAGATGCCGCCCTGACAGTAGCCGCCGTCGCACTCTGCGGTGGTGGTGCAAGGACGCCCATCAGCGACACAGTTG
>JBLHWZ010000249.1:0-8510 GCA_047629415.1 Bradymonadia bacterium
AGGTCGATCTCGATGATTACCTCGCCCAAATCGATGACATCAAAGAGGGGATCGGCCGCGTGTCAGAGTATATGCAGGCGCGACCGTATCTGCCCAAGCGCGTCAAGGCGCTGCGGCTCTTCGCGGCCAGCGACTACTACAAGCACCACATTGGAGAGCCTGGTGGAGTCCCGCTGATCGACGTCGACCGTGAGGTAGACGAGCTGATCGCGGTACTCTGAGATTGGCTCTCGCTTTGCAGGATCCGATGTCCACGGTCGATTTCGTTGTTTGTGCGGAAGGGTTGTGTCAGGCTGCGCTCGGTCGTCGAAGACACGGGCAGGCTCGCCCACAGGTACGCGAACGCCGAAAGTTGGCAGTGCGATACCCCGAAGCTCCTGACCATCGTTCGAACCCCGTCGCAGCCAATCGCCTTAGGCTCGCCGCCCTGTTGAAAACCGTGGATACACCACGGAGCCCGCAGGAAACCGGCAGAGAAAGCAATATTGGTTCGATTAACGAACGCAACATGAGCGTCCTAGGTACGCCCCCCACCGACTGGAATACCGTTCGAGTCCGCACCGTAGTGTGGCCAAACCGTCCGTGCTCTTCGACTACCACCCAACGCACCTCCGGCTTCCTTCGGGAAGCATCGGTTCGGTGCGGGAGCGATGTTTGAAATGAACTCTGAGAAACTAACCGAACAAGTTGCGGACACGCTCCGCGAACTCGCCGACTTGGCCGCGAACGCCGGAATGACTACGATCGCGAAGGAGATCCGCGAAGAGCGTCTGCCTGCCGTGCTCGAAGGCAAGATGACCATGGTCGTGCTCGGGGAGTTCAACCACGGCAAGTCCACCGCGATCAACGCGCTGCTCCAGTTGGATACGCTACCGACCGGGATCACGCCGACGACGAGCGTGATCACCCACATCATGAAGGGAGATGGCGACGTGCGCCTGATCACGCAGGATGGGGTTATCGAGGTTCCTAAGGCGGAGTTCGGCGAGCATGTCACCGAAGATGGCGCCGACAACCTCCGCTACGTCGAGATCGAGGTGGAGTCTCCTTTCCTTTTCGACGGTCTGATTCTCGTCGATACGCCTGGCGTCAACGACATCTCGAAGCAGCGGGTGGAGATCACCTATGGCTACGTGCCGCGCGCTGACGTGATCGTTTACGTGCTGGACTCGACCCAAGCGCTCAAACGATCTGAGATACAGTTCATCCAGAGCCGGCTCATCAAGAACCAGCACGACCGCGTGTTCTTCTTGCTCGGAAAGACCGATGCGCTCTCGCCGGACGAGGTAGAGGAGATCGTCGAGCATGTCCGCAGCAAGCTCGATCGCATCATGGGCGAAGACATGCCGGTGTTCCCGGTTAGCGCGCGCAAGGCGATGAAGGGGCAGGACCCAGGCTTCGATCTCTTCCGAGACGCCGTCTCGAAGTATCTGCACGAGCAACGTGCGGAGATCGTCCTCGAAGGCGGCATCCGGACCGGCCTCCGCCTCGCTTCGGTCGTCGACCAGAGCCTCGCGATCGAGGAGACCGCGTTAACGCTAGAGTCGGATGAGCTGGCGCGCAGGATCGAGTCGGTTCGCGGCCGGTTGGACAAAAGCCGCTCCATGATCTCCGAAAACGTGGAGCTGATCGAGAAGCGAACTGCCGAGATCTTGGCCGCTACCCGCGACAACGTAGCAACGTTCACCAGGGACTTCTCGGCCGCACTGCCCCGAGAGATCGAGCGCTCGTCTGCCGACGATGTGAAGCGATTCTTGCCCGACTTCATCCATGACACGTTCAAGGACTGGCTTGAGGCCGAGGGAACGCACGTCGCCATGAAACTTGAGCTGCTTGCGGAAGAGATCATCACGATCACAAACCGCAACGCGAACGAGGCGATGTCTGAGGTCCTGAATGAGCTCGGCGCTCGGTCGCGTGATTTGGACTTGGACGTCGACACGTTTGGCTACGACATCGGCGTATTCGCGCTAGGCGCGATCGGAGTGACTGTCGCGTTCTCCAACCTCGTAGTGGGAGGCTTGCTGACGCTGGCGGCGCCCGTCTTGGCGTTCGCGCTGAAGGGCAAGGTTGAGTCGGTGATCCGCGAGCGTGCCACCGAGCAAGGGCTGTCTGCAGTTTCGAACGCGGCGAAGAAGGTCGAAGAAGAGTTCGATCGGATCGTGAACGAGTTCGCCTCGCGTTTGACTCAGTTCGTCGAAGACTCTGGCGACCGTTTGTACCGGCAAGTGGCCGACGCACTCGATCGCGTGGTGGCGTCAAGGCAGCGACACAACACCGACAACGGCGAGTTGGGGGAAGAACTCGTCGCGGTGCGCGCGCAAGTATCGGAGCTAAAAGAGAAGTTTGCCACCGCCGCCCGCGAACTCGCCCCAGCAGAAGAAGCGACGTCCGTTTGACTCACTAGCAAACCGCGTGCTAGCTTCGCGCCCCGATTCACACCCGCTGTCTCCGCCTCCGCCGATGCCCGATCGGAAGAATTCTCGCAAGCTCCTGCTGCCCCTCATTTTGGGAGCGGCCTGCCTTGTAATGACTGCCTGCCGAACCGCTCCCGAGAGCGTTCAGGGTACGCCGATCGTCCAGAACGGGGTGACGGTTAACGTCACGTCTTCGGAACTACGCTACCTTGAGCTTGAGGGCCTAGCGGGTGGAGTGACGACCGAGCGCCCGTACTTCGTGGTCAACATGACTGTGTCGAACGCGAGCGAAGCCGCGGTGCGCTACGACCTCAACTGGGGAGCGTCGGCGACAACGCAGGCTCAATCTGCGTTACTCTTTGCCGCACCCGTCGTTAGTGCGCCCATGACATCCGGGGTCGCCGTTCAAGCGGTGGCGTTCTTGAGTGACCTCGAACTCTTGGAGGATCCTGTCACCGCAACCGAAGCGATCGCGCCAGGTGCGACGATGACGGACGTTCTGGTTTACGAAGCGCCGCCAGAGGGCGTGACCGAGTTGGTCCTAAGCGTCCCGCCTAGCGTGTTTGGCGCTGACAACCCGATGCCCGCGTATTTCAGAATTCCCTATACAGCGACGGAAGTGGCCCCACTGCCCGCGACCGCCCTCGGGTCGCCGCACGTCGGTCCCGACTTCACGTTCACGGCGATTTCTGCCGCGCTTGAGTGGGTCCCTCTGACCAATACGACGGACGGCAACGCCGGGTTCTCGGACCACGCAGTCCTCAAAATCTCGTTCCGCTTGGACAACACGAGCGACGCCCCAATCGTCTACGCGCCACCGCGCGTGTCGAACTCCGAAGCACCGCCGACGCTGAGCGGCGGACTCGCTCCAATTGCCAGCGCAGCCTTCGCTCCGACAATCTCCGTCGAGGGCGCCGACACCTCGCGCGTGTCAGTACCCGCCGGTGGAAGTCACACAGGATTCTGGCTCTTCGAGCCACCCGTCGCCGACGTGACCAGCCTGCGCCTCAGCCTGCCCGGCAAACGATTTGGTTCGACGGGAGCGATTCGCGTCGACATCCCGTACGCACACCACGACGTTCCAGAGCCCGAGGCGCTGACTCCTCAGGTCGTCGAAGGCACGCCCGAGTAGCCGTGCTGTCGCTCACCACGGTCGGAACCGGCACCGCGTTCCCTCAAGCTGACCGGGGGCCGACTTCCATGCTCTTACGCCACAACGATCAGTGTATCGTTGTCGACATCGGGTCGGGGGCTCTGCAGAAGCTTTGTTCGCATGGGGTTTCCCCCTTCGAGATGGACGCGCTCCTCTTCACGCACGCCCATCTCGACCATTTCGCCGATCTGGTTCCTCTGCTCTTCGCGCTCCACGTTCCTGGATATCAGCGCGACAGGCCCCTCGATATCTACGCGTCGGCACCTGCGTTCGCGATGCTCGAGCGCCTCCGCGGTGCATACGGAGATTGGCTCGATGCCCCGGAATCCAACGTCGCCTTCCACACGTTGGAAGTAGGCGACTCCCAGGATCTCTGCGGGCTTCACCTTGCCGTGCACGCGGTCGACCACGCCGAGTCCTCGATCGGGTATCGGTTCACCGCACCGTCCGGAATGACACTCGCGATTCCCGGTGATTCGGGCCCTTGCGAGGGGCTCACCGCCCTCTGTCGCGACGCGGATGTTGCCGTGGTGGAGTGTTCGATGCCGGATTTGATGCCAATCGCCGGCCACATGAACCCGACCACGCTGGCTGAACTGATTCGTGCGAGTAATCTGAAGCACTTAGTGGTGACGCATCAATACCCAGCCGCGATCGCGATGGATGCAGTAGGGGCCCTACGCGCCATGGTCGATGTGGAAATTTCCGTTCCAGATGACGGCGAGACCTTCGAGCTCAATGGCCCGTAAGAAGAAGAAGAAAAGGAAGGGGACACCAACGCCTCCGGAACCGGAGACGGGGTTCGGGACCCTCAAGAATCAAGTCAAGAGCGCGCGCCGCGACCTCCGCGCTGACCGCCGAGAGAACGCGCGACCCTCGGAAGTGCCCTCGACGCCGGCACCTCCGCCCAAGCCACCGAAACGTCGCCTCACCGAGGAACAGTTGATGACGGAGGCGTTCGACACATTGGCCGAAGCCTTCTCAGGCGTGGAGAAGTACACAGGCCGTGGCTATGTCGCCGACGACGTGGAGCTGGTCTCCGAGATTCCAGAGGTCGAACCACCGAGCGAGGCGGACGACAGCACCGCAGCGGACCTGCTCTTCTTGGAGGCGATGGCGACCGGAGTGGAACGCATGGATGCAGCGCGGGACGCGCTCTCCCAGAAGGAGTGGGCGGGAGCCGCTTGGCGCACCGAGGCCCAGCTCGCCGCTCTCTCGGCCGACGAACTTAAGTACCTTGAAATGACGACCGAGCATCGCGAATTGCTGCGCCGCTCGCGGGCCTCCGGCCACATGCGCGTGCTGAACATTCGCCGGTTTCGGTTGCGCGACGCCAAAGGGGAAGTTGATGCGTTTGTTCGCGAGTGTGCTCGCTCAAACCAGCGCTTCGCCCGAATCGTGCACGGGAAAGGCCGGCAATCAAAAGACGTCGCCATTCTCAAACCAGAGGTGGTCAAATGGTGCGAGGGAGAAGGAGCCCCCTGGGTCCTCTCTTGGGCTCCGGAAGTTGACCGCTCGGGCCAATTCGGAAGCTTGGTCGTCGAACTCCGGAAGTAGTCTTCGCGCTCGCTAGAACGTGTAGCCCACGTTGAGGTGAAGCCGGCCGAACCCCTCTCCGGGTCGCCTGTCGACCAACGCTCCGTAATCGACAACGATGGGAATCAGATCAGCCACCAACCATCGAAGCCCGAGACCGGTGGTGACGCGAAATTCGTCGAACCGGAGGTCACTGAAGTCGGTCATCAGCTGCCCCACGTCTAAGAAGACTGCACCGTGCAGTCCGAGCTGCGGAAGGAACGGATAGCGCAGCTCGACGTTGCCGTTGATGACGAAGTCGCCGCCGAACTCGTCGGTATCGAGGGAGGAGATTCCACCGTCGGCGAAGCCCCGGACGGTGGTTACGCCTCCGAGCTTGTAGCGTTCTGAGAGAGGCAACACGAGCTGTGCGTCCGACTGAAATCCAGATAGGATCCCGCCAAATGCTGCTCCGAACCGGCCGTTCAAACCGAGTACGAAGTTGTCTCCCACAGGGATAAATCCGCTTCCGCGTGTGGTGACCTTTGTGAACCGCTCCGAATCGAGCACGCCGACGAAGTCGTCCGCGAGCTCGAGTTCAACCTCCAGGAAGTATCCGCTGGTCGGGTTCAGTGGATTCTCACGCCGTCGGTCGAGGGTAACTCGGGGATTGAGGGAGAGAATGAGAGCCGGCTCAAACTCGGTGTTCACTACGAGTGAATCGCTCTGATCGAGTGTCTCCGTCTGACTCAGCTGAATTCCGAGTTCGAAGAAGAGCCCCGAGATCCGGTCGTTCTCCTCTCGCACCCGGGCATCAAGGCTGAGCTGTCGAGAGAGGGGAGCCGGAGCCACGGCGAGGAGATCGTACGAGTAGGAGAGCTGCACTTGAGCCTCCCACGGGTCTCGCATTCGTCGGCTCATGTAGAACCTTCGCGCGAGATAGCGAATCCCTGCCGTCGCCCGGAACTCTTTGTTCGCGAGCCGGGACGTATAGAGCAGGTCCATGTCGAAGCTGCCGAAGAGCTGCAGTTCTTTCGCGCGGCCCAAAAGGTTGATCTCCCGGAAGGTGGGTGTGTTCGACAAGATGAAGAGGAAGGACTGCGGCGCCGCCCTCAGCTCAAGGGCAATTCGGTGTTCGAGGAATCGTGTCGAGGACTCCTCCACCTGCACCACCACGTGGCTTCGACTACCTGATTCAGGGTCGGCGGTCGCGCCGATGGTGAACACCCGGACCGAGTCGAAGAGCCCGAGCTGACGCAACCGCGCCTGCCCCTCGAGAATCTGGGTGAGCAGGTACGGTTCTCCGGTAGCGAGCGGCATCTCCCTCGCGATGACCCGTCGGCGGGTCGCGAAGTTCCCGCCGACAAGGATCGACCCAAAGAGCACAGACCGCCCTTCCTGCACCGAGTGTTCGATCACGATCTGTCGGTCCTCTCCAAGAGGAGCCGGTGCGGAGCGGGGGTTCGGTGCAACCAGGAGACACTCTTCGACTATTCGGCCTCGGCGTTGGACCCGGTCGCAGGTCGTCGCACGATCCCGGTTTAACGAGAGCGTCTCGATATCCAGGTTGCCCACACCACAGGGAACTTGCTCCTCACCCTCACGGCAGCTGGTCTCGACACTCCCAAACGCAAAACCCCGGGCGTGTAGATCGGCCAGCAAGATGGCCTGCTCTGCGCGGAGTCTGGCGGGGTCAAACGGCGAACCGACGCCGTCTTCGCCGAGGAGCTCAGCCACAAGTTGACGGGCGGCGCGTTCGGGCACTCCGTCAACTTCAATTCCCGCGACAGTCGTCTGCGGCCCCTCTTCGATATGCACAGTCAGGTAAAGTTCGCGCCCCTCGTTCTCCCCGACAAGTACAACGCGCGGCACTGTCGCTTCGAGGTAGCCCTGCCCGCGATACGTGGAGACAAGATTGCCGAGATCCCGGTCAAGTCGGGAGCGCTGCAGGTATCCTCCGGTAGACAGGATGTCGTATTCAGACGTCTCCATCACCCCGCGCAGTACGCTTGGGTCGACTGCGGCGGCACCAACGAACTCGACCCCTCGGATCTCGGCCGGCTCGCGTTCAATGATGGTGAAATAGAGCCGCCGTGTGTCATCGCCACCCGTCGCACTCACGCTAACATCTGCGAAGAATCGACCGACTGTCTCGTAGAGCGCCCGCAGTTCGTTCACCGCGTTCTCGATCTCGGCGTCGTCGACGAAGCCGGTCTGATAGAACGTCAGCGCCTCGATCAATTCGCGTTCGGTGAAGACAGTGTTTCCTGCAAAGCTGATCTCCCAGGCGGGGCCCTCCCGAATCTCCAGAAAGAGGTCGACGGTGTCCTCGGCTGCGTTGATACGATAGTCGTCGAATGTGACGCGTGCCTGGATGAACCCGAGTTCTCGATACCGACGGACGAGCGCATCCTGGGCTTTCTGAAAGCGCTGTGCGGTGAACGTGCGCATCAGGTTCAACTCAGCGAGTAGAACTCCCGCGACCGTGTCGTAGTCCATCGCCACGTGGCCGCGGACGTAGATGCGATCGACAGTCTTCCGTCGCCCACGTTCGACATCGACGATGACGTCCAGAACGAAGTCGGAGACCCGCTCAACATCGATCGCGACGGTGGTGCCGAAGTAGCCTCGGTCTTCGAAGTACTCGACGATCTCTCGCGCTTGGCGAGTAACCAGAGCGGCATCTCCGGTCCAGACCTCGCCGGAACGCAAGAACACCCGTCGCCGCAGTTCCGTACCAAGAGCGGCCCCAGCGCGAACACGCAGCTTGCGGATGAGCGTCGCCGGAGTCGCTTCGAAGACCAGAACCGACCCAGCACCTTCCTGCTCGAACGACCAGCGCACCTCCTCGAAGAATCCGGTATCCATCAAGCGAGCAGTCGCGGAGTCGAATGCCTGTGGATCGACTGGATCGCCCACTTCCACGCCGCCGACAGCGAGTACCCGCGCCACCCAATCGTCCTTGGTGCACCGGGGAAGCGCGCACTCGAACCGCACTTCTCGCACACCAGACGACGAGCCAGACGCCTCGGCCGGAATCTCCTCCTGCGCTTCGACGAGCGAACTCACGCTGCCGAGGCAAATTAGCAGGACGATGTGCAGCAGTCGGTTCAGTTGAGCCTCAAACGGAATCGGAATCCGGTATCAACGGTGATCGTCTCATCTCGGGAGGTCTCCTCCTGCACTTCGACGAGGAGCCAGTCAAAGAGCCGATACTCTCCGCGGATGACCTGCCGGTTTCCGGTACTCTCCGACCCCACTATCGCGTCGAGCCCCCATGTGAATCGCTCGGATACTTCGTCTTCAATTGTGATGCCCGCAGACCCCTGCGTCGTGGGGATTAAGTCGACTTCATCGAGGTCGAGTCGCTCCTCCACGTTGCGCTCGACGACGTCGATGACCGGAGCGAGAATAGCACCCAGAGT
>JBLHWZ010000250.1:0-8500 GCA_047629415.1 Bradymonadia bacterium
GGTGGCGGCATCGACGACGGCACAGAGGTGCTCCTCGACGGCACTGACCCGCTCGACCCAGCAGACGACATTCTGCCGACCGAAGACACGGACGGCGACGGGCTGACGGATGAGGAGGAGCTCGCGACCTACGGTACCGATCCCCTCAACCCGGACACGGACGGCGACGGCGTGAACGATGGCACCGAGGTGGGCGACGATGACCCCACCGACCCCCTCAACCCGGACAGTGACAGCGATGGCCTATGTGATGGTCCGGAGGCCGTGGGCGACGAGTGTGAAGCGGGCGAGGACCTCGACAGAGACGGTGTGGTTGACGACGGGGAGACCGACCCCAACGACGTGGACACCGATGACGACGGCGTGCCCGATGGCACCGAACTCTTCGAGACGGACACGGACCCCCTCGAGCCGGATAGTGACGACGATGGGTTACTCGACGGCACTGAAATCGGTTTGACCAATGACGACGTCGGCCCGGACACCGGCGACGCCTTCGTCCCGGACGAAGACCCGACGACCACGACCGACCCGAACGATCCGGACACCGACGGTGGAACAGTCCCCGACGGCGAAGAGGACGAAAACCTCAACGGCCGGCTCGACGAGGGAGAGCGCGATCCGAACGACCGAGAAGATGACATCGCCTACAGCTACTTCGGCGGTCAGTCCTTTGGCGCCTGTTCGTCGACGCCGGATAGTAGTCCGCGTGGCCCCTTGGGCATGGTCCTCCTCCTGGGGGTCGTTTTCGCGTTCCGACGCCGGACGTGGGCTCTATCGGTCGTCCTGATACTTGGCCTCGCGTTCGCCGCGCCGACCGGTGCGCAAGCCCAGGGCTTCGACGCCCAACAGCTCAGTCCGGCTGTCGCCCGCACAACGGGTTACTTGAGCACTGCCGGCGGCACGGTTCTGCCTCACGCAGTTTGGGAGGTCGGGGTGTTTCTCAACTACGCCGACGATCCGCTGGTGCTCGAGGGAAGCGAGGGAGAGCGGTTGGGCAGCCTGATCCACTCGCAGCTCGGCGCGGACATTCATGCGAGCATCGGTATCCTCGACCGCTTCCAGATCGGCATCGACCTGCCGGTCACCCTCTATCAGGAAGGCGACTCCGGCTTGCCGGTCGACGCCCCCAGCGGCGCCGGTGTCGGCAACCTGCGAGTCGTACCGCAGTTCCTACTCGTATCGACCGGGCAGCGTGTCGGGATTGATCTGTCGCTGCTCGCGGACCTCTCGTTGCCCACTGGAGACACCGATTCGTTCCAGGGCGATTCGTTCAACGCCGAGCCCAAGCTGGCGATGGATATCCGGCTCGGCCGGCCGCGTATCGGACTTAACCTCGGTTACGTCATCCGCGAAGACTCCGGCATTCGCAACTTGGAGGTCCGCGACCACTTCACCTGGGCGATCGCAGGCGATATTCCGCTCGGCGAGACCGGCACATTCCACCTCATCCCTGAGCTTGCCGGCGCAATTCCAGTGACGGCCGACAACCGCGGACCGGAGGAGACGCCTACAGAGGCACGTCTCGCCGGACGTCTTCAGCCAGGCAACCTTGTCACGTTCGACCTAGGACTCGGAATGGGCGTCGTGCAAGGCTACGGTATCCCCGACTGGCGCATTTTCGCAGGCCTCTCTTTCTCGCCGCGCGACGACGATCGCGACGACGACGGCATCGTGGATGCCGACGACTCCTGCCCGGCCCAGCCGGAGGATGTCGATGGGTTCGAAGACGACGACGGCTGCCCGGATGTCGACAACGACGAGGACGAGGACGGAGTCCCCGACGCCCGGGACGAATGCCCGTTGGTCCCCGAAGACTCGGACCAGTTCGAAGACGAGGACGGCTGCCCCGACGAGGACAACGACCAAGATCGAATCCTCGACCTGGACGACGTCTGCCCCATGGAGCCGGAGGACGTCGACGGATTCGAAGACATGGACGGCTGCCCGGATATCGACAACGACCAAGACGGGGTCCTCGACATAGATGACGTCTGCCCTCTCGATTCGGAGGACGTGGACGAGTTCGAGGACGACGACGGTTGCCCCGACCCGGACAACGACCGAGACGGGCTGCTCGACGGGTCCGACACCTGCCCGAATGAAGCCGAGGACTTCGACGGTTTCGAGGACGGAGACGGCTGCCCCGAGGACGGCGGCGGACTGATCGTACTGACCTGCGACGAGATCGTCATCACGGAGCGCGTGCACTTCGAGAGCGGCTCCGATGTCATCGAGGCGCGGAGCTTCGAGCTGCTCGATCAGGTGTCGATCGTCCTGCAGTCAGCGAGCTATATTCAACTCGTTCGCATCGAGGGTCACACCGACTCACGTGGCGACGAGGACTCCAACCAGGACCTCTCACAACGCCGCGCGGCCGCAGTCGCGACTTACGTGACCGAAGCCGGTGTGGACCGAGACCGCCTCGAGTCGCTCGGCATTGGCGAGGCAAACCCCATCGCCGATAACGAGTCCGACGAGGGACGTGCAGCCAACCGTCGAGTCGAGTTCCATGTAGTGGAGCAAGACTCGAACTGCGCCGAGTAGCCCCCGCTCTTCGGCCGCAACCGACATCGGTGCGCTGCTTCTTCGTCTGACAGTTGGAGGGCTCATGCTCTTCCACGGCATCGACAAGATCACCGGTGGCATCGGCTGGATGCCGGGGGCGCTGGAGGCTCAGGGAGTGCCGGGTTTCGTCGCGTACGGCGCGTACATCGGTGAGGTGGTTGCGCCGCCCTTGATGGTCTTCGGGCTCGCGATGCGGACCAGCGCGGCTACCATCACATTCACGATGCTCATGGCGGTGTAAGTCGCGCCCGCTGGGGACGTGTTCACACTCGGGGAGCACGGCGAGTACGCGCTAGAACCACATATGTTGTTCGGTGTCGGTGCAATCTGTGCAGCACTCGTCGGCCCCGGTCGATTCGCGGTGTTCTCCCCAGCTTGGCTCCGAAAATTCTAGACGTTGAACGGGAAGTGTAGCACCCGCGTGGTTGCTGGCCTTGCTGGGTGTTTGTCGCCGTTTGTCGCCGTTTCACTCATCCGAGATGTCCGAGGGGTGCAACAGGCGGCGTCCCTCAAACACCGTTAGAACGTGAATCTCGGCCGGAAGCGCTCTGTAGACGAGTCGGTAGCTGCGAACGAAGACCTCGCGAATATCGTCGCGACCGAACTCCGGCACGACTCGGCCCGCGCCGGGATTGTGCGACGCGAGCCCAGCGCGCTCGCGGAGTCGCTGAATCCAGCGCGCGGCTGCCTTCGCGTCATCCAGCGCGATGTACGAGCGGATCTCCTTCAGGTCCTCGATCGCTCCCCGTGTCCATCGGACAGATGTCACTCGGCGTCTCCCAGCAGCGCGTCGAGGTCATCGTCTTCGACGAGTTCGCCACTCTCAGACTCCGAGAGACCTCGCTCAACCGCAGCCACAAAGCGCTCCCGTTCGGTGAGGCGGTCGAATTCGTCAGGCGAGATCAAGACCCCGGCAGCCTTGCCGTTCTGTGTGATCACCACTGGGCGGTCGTTGCGGGCGAGGCCCCGTACAATCCGGGACGCGTGAGTCTTGAACTCGCCGATCGGGACAATGTTCTGGCTGGTCTGAATGGGCTTCATGGTGACCTCCGTTTCGAGAGGATAACATGATTCTGACCGTAAAACAGACCAGAATTCAGGTCTAGACGTTGAACAAGAAGTTGAGCACCCGCATGGTTACTGGGGCTACGCTATCGTTGTCGCCGTTTTGCCTCGGCGTCCTAGCCGTCGACGCACGAGGTGCCATCACAACACCGGCCCTCGCCACAATCACAGGTCTGTGTGTCAGCCGAGCACCGGCAGTTTTTGATGGTGAATCAGCGCGCATGAGTTCTGTAATCGGTTCGCAGCACGCTGTGACTCGCGGTCCAGTTACCAACCACGAACACCCTTCGCGGCCCAGATCGGTACCGCGGCCCAGCCGAGTGGAGGCACCCCGGCCGGGCGGGCACCATGTCCGGCCTACGCCAGACGTAGTGACAAGCGCGCAGCTGGTCGATCCGGCGTCGTCTCTGATCTTCTCTGGACGTGATGCGTCACCCAACGAGCGTGGCGTCAGCGCGCCGCGAAGCTGTCTACATTGATTCCAGAAGCTCAAGCAACGCGTTGCCGAAATCGGTGTGCGTGCCCGGGTTCTGACCGGTCACGAGCAATCCGCTGACGATAGAGTTGCTCTGCCATTCCGGTGCCCGTGTGACCGTCGCGCCGGCGGCTTCGAGTATCGCATCGGGATAGAAGCGGACCTCACCGCCCAGTTGTCCGCCCTCGGCGACCTGCTCTTCGGCGGTGGTGAAGACGGCGATCTCTGCACCGGCAAACGGCCAATCAGCGCGTTGGGTTTCCATGGCAGCGATGTCGTCGGCCTCGAAGGCAGCGATGAACGACTGTGGGTCGGGCAGCGCGGCGATCAGTGACACCGGTGCGTGACAGATGAGGCCGATCGGCTTCCTGCCGGCATAGTGTCGCAGCAGCGTGCCGTAGTCAGGGTCGACAATGAGGTCCTGCATCGGTGCATGCCCGCCCGGCACCATGACGCCGGCGTAGTCGGATTCGCCCGACTCTATGCCGGCGACAACTTCGGCCAGTTCGCGGGCGGGCTGGGTGCCACGCACCTCGCCGGCGGCGCCGCAGACCCCGAGTTCAGAACACAGTGCTCGCAACTCGGCGTATTCGGCCCGGGCAGCCGCCCGCTCTTCGTCACTGGCCCCGTCGATGTCGCCAAAGTACGACGAGTTGTCGCTGCGAATATCCATGACGGGTACGTTGCCGGCTGGGTTCGCGAACTCCACGGTGTAACCCGCGTCCAGGAGCATCTGGAGCGGTGTCATGAGCTCGGAGAAATAGAACCCAGTGGTGTATGTGTTCTCGTCGCGCAGCTGCAACCGGTCGACACTCGAGAGCACGATCAGGACCGTTCCCTTCTCGGTCGTGACCGGTTCTGCGGTCTGAAGAGCAGTGGTGCAACCGACCATGGTCAGCACCAGCAATACAATATACGTTTTCGTCATCATCGGTTCAGTTGGGCGAGAAGCAGCTTGGCTACCGCTTCGGAAGAGGCTGGGTTCTGCCCGGTGATCAGGCGACCATCCTGCCGCGCGAAGGGAGTCCAGTCCTCTTTGCGTGCGAACTTCGCGCCGCGCTCGATGAGCGCATCTTCGACGAGCAGCGGGACCACATCGGTGAGTTCTACCGCGTCCTCCTCGGTGTTCGTGAATCCGGTTACCTCTCTGCCCTGAACGAGGAAGTTGCCGCTCGCATCCTTGGCGTTCAGCAAGACAGCCGGGGCGTGACAAACAGTGGCGACTGGCTTGTCACTCGCCCAGAAGGTCTCGATGAGGCGGATCGAGTCACCGTCGGATACGAGATCCCACAGGGGCCCGTGACCGCCCGGGTAGAACACAGCGTCGAAATCGGCGGCATCGACCTCCGAGAGCTTCTGGGTGGTTGCGAGCTGCGCCAGCGCCTGGGAGTCGTCATCGAAACGGCGTGTCGCGTCTGTCTGAAATCCTTCGTCGGCGCTCTTTGGATCGAGCGGGGGCTTTCCGCCCTTCGGCGACGCGAGCGTGAGCTGTAGGCCAGCGTCCTTGAGCACGTAGTAGGGGGCGGCAAGTTCCTCGAGCCAGAAGCCGGTCTTCTCGCCGGTGTTGCCGAGTTGGTCGTGGGACGTGAGGACGATCAGGATGTTCTTCTTCATGACGATTTGCTTCCAATGGCCGAGTTGGTCACGTCCAGTCAGGACGTTTCTCTTTAGTGCGACCAGCCTATTACCTTTGCTGGTGATTGACTATATTGCCATCTGTCTCCACACTGTTGCCGAGCTGCAATAATAAAGACATGGGAAGTGAATCGATGAACGCGTGGGAAGGGATACCGGAGTTCCGCATGGTCGTCGAAACCGGCGGCTTCACCAAGGCCGGGAACCGGTTGGGGGTCTCTGCCTCACACGTCAGCCGCCAGGTCCGCAGGCTGGAGGATCGACTCGGCGTAAAGCTGCTCGCGCGGACCACCCGCGTCGTTCGCCTCACCGATGCCGGCAGGGCCTATCACTCTAGGGTCTCCGACCTTGCCGCCGCAATAGATGAGGCCAACCAGACCGCGGCCGGTGATCAGGCTGAGCTTGCCGGTCGCATTCGCGTCTCGGCTGCCGGTGTATTCGCAGAGCAACTTATCGCGCCCGTGCTCGCCGAGTTCGCGAGTCAGCATCCGCGGATCATGATCGAGATGGACTTCAACACACGCTTCGTTGACCTCATCGATCAAGGGTTCGATTTCGCCATCCGATACGGTGTGCTCGCCGGCAGCGCGATCATCTCGCGCAAGCTCAGGTCGCGAATGATGGTCTGTGCAGCGTCACCGGCGTATCTGGAAAAACGCGGGGTCCCCACCCATCCGGACGAGTTGCGTCGCCACGCGTGCCTGATCACAAACCGTGACCGGTGGTTGTTCACCGCCCCAGAGGATGGTGCGTTTTTCGAGGTGAAAGTCACCGGTCCGTGGCGCGCAAACAGTGGGCACGCCTTGCGCGCCGCGGCGCTGGCCGGGCTGGGGATCGCGTATGCGCCTGCCCTGAACCTGCAACCTGCGCTCGAGGACGGAAAGCTGACGCGTGTACTCGCGGGCTATGAGGATCACAGCCGCGCGAGCTGGCTCGTCTACCCGGAGCGTCGCCACATGCCTTTACGTGTTCGACGCGCCATCGACTTCGTGACGGACGCGTTTTCACTGACATGAGCGAGAGGATGTTCATCTGTTTTTGCACGTTCTGCACGCGCTCGGCGAAGGTCCTCGGAAGTCAGGTCGCTACGTGATTCCTCGGAAACACTGGCGGAGCCTGGGTTCAGGCTCCCCGTATCCTGCGACAGGGTCAGCCTGTCTCAGACGTTGAACAAGAAGTCGGAGTGTAACTACTTGTAATTGTTGATGGTAGTTCAGGGAGGGTGAGTGCTGTACTGTGCAACCAGGAACATGGGTAACACTTTCGTTCAGGTACATGGGTGACACTTTCTTAGGGCGAAACCCCTCTCGCTGTGTCGTCTGTGCGTCACTCATAACGTTCTCCGTTTGGTCGCTTTGGGTTTGAGCTGGATCGGTGAGATGCGTCGATCACCTGGCTCGAAGATGCCGAGCTCTAGACCAGCAAAGACGACCAGCCAGACGTCGAGATCGATCTCGACGAGTCCGACGACGTGATGCGCAAGTGCAGTTCCGACTTGGATCTCCGAGCCGGCGAAGTTCACCTCGCCCTTCTTCTGGATCATCCGCGTGAAGTCGCATTCGCTGTAGTCGACGGGCACGACGTCGTTCAGAGTTCGACTCGATGGCTTGTACACTTCGACCGGCGGGATTTGGCCGAGCGCCTCGTGAGGCCGCTCCTCGTTGAAGAGTGCTCGCCACGTTTCAAAGCGTTCGTTCTGCAACTACAGGCGAGCGGCTGCTGGGCGCGTCGTATCGATCTTCAACGTGAGGTGCATTCGCTCGTGGCGGCCGTTCTGGTCCGGACGCCCAGGGTCGGTTCGCTCGTGTCGGATGCCGAGCGAGCGCCACCACGCCGACAGCGAGCTGAGTCCGCAGATTCCACGTGTCGCAAACGGAGGACCGTTGTCGCTTCGAATGGCGTCTGGCAGCCCGTACCTTTCGAAGGCCAACTCCATGCACTTGCGCGATGTTTCCCCGCTGATCGAAGGTAATCCAGTGCAACACAGAATCATCCTGCTGAAGTTGTCCGTGATCGTCAGCGGATAACACCAACGCCCGTCGCCGAGCGTAAACTGCCCTTTGTAATCTACTGACCAAACCGCGTTCGAACGGTCCGCGTGAGACAGCGGAGCCGAGCTGACCGGAGCTCGCTGACTCTTCTTCCGGACCTCGACGAGCCCTGCGCGAACGAGCGCTCCGTGAACCGCGCTAGCGGACGGCCAGAGGTAGTCTGGATGCTTGCGTTTGAGATACGCGAGCACCTTCCGAGCGCCCCACGTGGAGTACGTGAGCCGGGTCTCGACCAGCATCTGTTCCACATGCTCACTCATCCGATGCGGGCATGACTTCGGCGCACGAGAACGGTCACCGAGCCCGGCGAAGCCATCATCTTCGTACCGCTCCAGCCACTTGTACGCAGTCTTCCGACTGATCCCGTTCTCCCGCGATGCCTGTGCAACTGAGACGCCTGGCTCTCGAGCGCGCATTACGAACTTGCCTCGTTCATCCATCACTCGCGTCTCCGTCCAGGGCATCTGTTCCTCCGTGAGAGGAGCAAAGTGTTACCCATGTGCCCGAACACTTCTGCAACGCAAGTACCTGGACGGCTGTGTACCGGGCTCTGTACCAGGCTGTGTACCGGGCTCTGTACCGGGCTGTGTACCCGGCTGTGTACCGGGCTGTGTACCGGGCTGTGTACCGGGCTGTGTACCCGGCTCTGTACCCGGCTCTGTACCCGGCTCTGTACCGGGCTCTGTACCCGGCTGTGTACCCGGTT
>JBLHWZ010000251.1:0-8493 GCA_047629415.1 Bradymonadia bacterium
AGGAAGATACCGACTCCGTAGTAGAGGACCGGAATTCCTGGGACTGGTGGGGCAATCTCTGAGCAAACCTTGCTGCCGTCTTCGTTCTCGAAGCACGCGGTACCGTCGGCACACTCGGGCTCGCAGGCGGCGCTGCGCTCTGAGCGCTGGCAAGCGTTGAGGTCCAAACGACACTCTTGGCTGCCGACACAGGAGTTTCCGCAAGGCACGGCGAGCTCGGACCGCACGAGAACGGCGGGCTCACTCCAATTCTCGGCGGCGGCCGAATCGGCTCGAACCACGCGGATTTGGCTCTCGAAGCCAGAAGGGTCTTCAAGCCGCACGGTGGGCACAGCGTAAGCGATAACGGGCTCGCCTGTCGGAGCGATCTCGATGTCGGTGTAATGTCCTGCGAGGTTGGTGTCATCGAGGACCGCGAAGGTCCAAGTGAAGGCGCTACCGTCACTCGCGCCCCGCGCGTAGTTCAGAGACCGGGCTCCATCCCCTGTCCGAGCGTAGAAAGCCACGTGGGCGTTTCCGTCCGCATCAAATGCGATCGACGGATATTGGCCCACGTCATCACCATCGTCGGAGTTGCCGCCGCGCGGTCCGTTCAAAGAACCCTCGATGTCAGAGCCTTCTGGCACACCGGCCACGTAGCTCCACGCGATTGAGTCTCCTGAAACCACACCGACCATCAGGTCACCGTAGGTCGCATTGTAGGCAGCAATTGCGGCCATGCTCTTATCTGGCGACACTCCCAGGTCGAGGTATTCACCGATGAAACCAGCCTCGAGAGGCGGAAGTTCTTCACACTCGCACGCGATCGACGCCTCACATGTGCTGGAGTCCCACTGTGGGTCACCCGCTGCGGCTAGGCCGTAACCGACATCGCAGGCACCCTCGCCGCATTCCACATCGATTTCGACACATTCGTTGGATGCTTCACAGCAGCCAAATCCATCCTCACAGCCTCCGCCGCAGAACGGCTCACACTCGCAAGTGTTGTCTGCGCAGACCGGAATGCCGTCATCGCACGCGCACTCCGAGTCTTCGAGACAACCGACATCGACGCACTCTCCTTCTTGGCAAATCTGGAGCTCACCGCACTCATCGTCGCTTTCGCAGGGCGTCTCAACGTCGACGCATTCTCCAGCGTCGTCACACGACTGCCCTTCTTCGCACTCACACGCAGCCTCAACGCATTCGTTTTCGACGCAAATCAGGCTGCCGTCACACGCCGCATCGTCGGAGCAGCCGCCTTCCTCCACGCATTCGCCGAGCGTGCACGTGAATCCGTCTTCACACCCTTGGTCGCAGTCGAGTGTTCCCGTGGTGGTCTTGTCTCCACCACACGCGACGAGTGCGAGGGCCAGAATCCCCATCACCGCGACGCTAGGCACGCGGCGACGGCGGGTCAGCACCAAGCCGAGCAACGCGAAGGCGAAGGCAAGCGTAGCGGAGCCAGTTCGACCGGAAGCGCAGCCGGACTGACCCGGGTTCGCTGTGAGAGTCGCGAGCGGAGCGCCAGCCGATTCGTCACCGAGGGCGCCGGGTACGGCGACATCGAACGATTTCTGGGTTGTGTTTCCGAGTTCGTCGACTGCGATGACTTCCACAACGACGTCGCGACCTGCGTAGACCCCGAGTTCAAGTTCCACACTGTCCTCAATCGCGCTCCAGGCTCCATCGTCCAATCGGTACCGCGCGCTCGCGACGCTCGTATGGACATCAGAAGCGCTCAGAACGTAGTCCAAGTCGTCGCTGAGCGAGATGACAGGCGGGACGTAATCCGTCGTGACGCTAGTCACCGCCAAGTTCGAGCTGGCCGTGCGAGAGTCGCCGGACTCCCGGACGCGCACATCTATGTCGTACGTCCCCGAGAGAGCCATGAGCGAGTCTCGAATCTCCAAATCGTTGCCGCTCTGCCAGAACGACCAAACGCCGCTGTTGATCCGGTAGGAGTAGTCGAACTCACGGGCCAAACCGGCTGGATCGACGGTGTTCATCTCAAGTTGAACGGTCGGAATCAATGGCTCAAGCCGAAGTTGCTGCTCGCCTTCGCGGACCGACGCGAGCATCGCGGCGATCTCCGCAGGACCTGTTCGGATCACGTCTTCGCCAACCACCATCGGCTGAAGCGAGCCAGACTTACCAGCACCGGCGATTGCGATGTCGGCGTAAATCGCGAGCATCTGATTGTCGTCAACAGACGTGAACCCGCCAGGCGGAATCGCGATCGTCACGCCCTCAAGAAGCTCAGGAATGTCGATAGGTGCGAGACCATCGCCGAGAAGCGTCGGAAGGAGTGAGCCGAGCAGCGACGGCAGGAGGACTGCGACCGCGTCGGAGTCTCCCTCAGCCAGCAGTTCGTCGTTGCTGGCGTCGATGCGAGTGATCGCGTTGGTCAGGTCGCCCAAGAGAATGACGATCTGGTTCGAGTCGTTCACGTCGAGAGCCAGAGGAACTTCCACATCCGTATCCAATGTCATGATGCGGACGTATCGGTCCTCTGCGAAGACATAGAAGTCGATCGCGAGCTCGGGAAGCCGCAGCGTCAGAAGTGGATCTTCGATCTCGCCTTCCGCGCTAACAGTTCCAGCACCAAGGTCGATGACCGGAGGGCGCTGCGGGCGAAGCTGCAGGTAGAGCGGTCGATTCTCTCCGCTAGTCAGGTCGCTCAAGCTAGGTAGGAGAATACCGAAAGTGCTGGATGCGAGCTGCTCTACGGTGTCCGATCCGATTGAAAGGCAGAGGGCACCCGATCGATACGCGGCCCATCCTGCGAGATTGAGCGAACTGCGAGAGATACCGATGCCCACTCCGAACGGCGCGCCTGCTGGCGTCTCGTTCGCGGCGATCGCCGAGGACTTCGGGTACCGAGCGGTATCCGGCGGCGGGAAGTATGGAACACACGGGTTCGATTCAGCGAAGAAACCAAGCTGCAGCCCCATGTCGAGACCTTCAACCTCGAAGCCAGCCCCAGGCGGTCCGAAGCTGTCCGCGTAGTTCGCGAGGTAGGCGAGGATGCCTAGGTCGGCTTCCAACCCGGGGGCGAAGTCTGCCAAGAGGTCGCCGATAGCGACCTCCATCTCAACGCCGAGGTCGATCGGGACACAAGCGTCCGCGCCATCAAACTGGCAAATCCCGTCGCCGTCGCAGGATGACCCTGCAGGACAGTCTTCGGTCGCAGCACAGGTCTGGCAGAGCGCCGGCCCGAGCGCATCGTTCAACGGTCCGATCAACTGATCTTCAAAGACTCCCGAGATAAGCGGGACCACCAGGTCGGCGATGAAACAAGTCACGCCACCGGTGATGTTGATCTCCACGTCATCGATCGAGAACTGAAGCTCATCCGGCGGGAGCTGGGCATGTGTCTGTTCCCAGGCCGGCGGATCCACAACCAAGTATACGTTTGCGCTAACCGGAATGCCGTCCTCGCCGCCATAGAGCCCGATGTCGCAGTTTCCGAGCCAGCCGAGGTCAAGTCCGAGACTCTCGTCCATGAAGAGTCGGAGCTGGACTCGAATCCGGTCGCTAGCTGGGTCGTCGGTGCGCTCAGGGATGACCTCGACGTTGTCGAGTTCGAGCGAGAGCGGGCAGCCCGGTGCGCCTTCGCAGATTGAGTCGGCACAGAGGTCGCCGATAGACACGTCGGTCGGCGGGACACAGAAGGTCAGGCCACCCTCTCCGAGCAGACCGGCAATGAGCGGGCCGACGTTCGAAGCGACGGTGTCTAGCCCACGCTGCGTAACGTGAATCTGTCCGCCCTGATGCACCACATGCTCGTCGACGTTTCCGGCGAACTCGTAAGAGGGACCGGTATCTCCGCCTTCATCCCCGCAGCCTCCACAGCCGGTATCGCAACCCGTATCGCAGCCTGAGCCACCGTCCGAGCATGCGAAAATCATCATCCCTAAAAAGAGAAACTCAAGACGATACCAACGTCGCGAGAACTTGGTCATTTACGAGCCTAGTGCTGGAGATTGAGCGGCCTCTCATCCTGGCCACGGGGGCGCACCCTATTTGGGCCCCGAAATCGTGTCAAGACGCGGTTCCACACCATTTATGGCGGGGATCCAGGCACTTACGCACTCTGCCTAGATGAAGTCGAGCCACTCATCGAAGTCGTTATTGCTGCCTCGAACGATGTCGAAGTAGGTCGACTGAACGAGCGTTGTGATCTCGCCACGGCGACCGTTTCCGATCATTCGCTCGTCGATCTCACGCACTGGAGTGATCTCCGCCGCTGTTCCGCAGAAGAACACTTCGTCAGCGAGGTAGAGTTCGTCCCGAGCGAAACTAGCGTACTCGACTCCGATCCCCTTGCTCGCGAGGATCTTGATGACACAGTCACGAGTGATTCCACCCAGAATCGACGTCGAGAACCCAGGCGTCTTAACGACACCATCGCGCACGATGAAGATGTTCTCTCCAGACGCCTCCGAGATAAGGCCCTGGTGGTCGAGCATGATGGCTTCGTCGTAACCGGCCATGACGACCTCGCGCTTGGCGAGGATCGAGTTGACGTAGTGCCCGGAGATCTTGCCCTTCGAGAAGAGCGAGTTCGGGTGGTTCCGAGTGATCGACGAGATCTTCGCACGTATCCCCGTCTCGAGAGCCTCTTCTCCGAGGTAAGCTCCCCACGGCCAAGTCGCGATTGCGACTCGCGTCGGGTTGTCGATTGCATAGAGCCCCATCGCGCCATCGCCGACGTAGACCAGCGGCCGAAGGTAGGCGCTAGTTTGCCCATTGACTCGCAACGTTTCGCGGCACGCCTCCGCTATCACGTCCTCGGTGAACGGCACGACCAAGAGCCCGAGACGCGCGCTCTCGAAGAGCCGGCGAATGTGCTCCTTCAGGCGGAAGACCTGGCTGCGTCCGTCAGTGCGCTGATAGCAACGGATCCCTTCGAAAGCGGCCAATCCATAGTGCAGAGTGTGAGTCAGAATATGGACGTTCGCATCGTCCCAATCCACAAACTTGCCGTCGAACCAGATCTTCTCAGCCTTCTGCACCATACGTCTCTCCTAGGTCGGTGTTCTCGCCTTCCCTAGTTCGAGCGCGGAGATGCGGCAAGCGCCCCTCGATTGCCCCTCGATTGCCCCTCGGTCACTGGCTACGGGACGAACCCGATGCGCCTCTCGATCGCCAATGTCGCGATGAAGCGCAGCGCCTCGTCACGGCCTGGTGCGCCCAGGATAACGCTAGAGGTTCGAGCCACACCGTCGATTCTGTCGACGATGACCGCCTGCCAGCCGAGCAACTCTGTAGGCCTCGCACCGGTCCACAGGATCGGACAACGGAGTTGGGGCCCCAGGGCCCGACGAATCGTCTCAGTGTCAGCGCCGTGCATCACGCCGTCACGGAGCAGCCGCGAGCCGGAGACCGACTCGGAGGCGCGCACTGACGACGGGCATCGCTGATTGCTGACCGACCACTCCCCTTCGGTCCAAGCGAAGACCTCGTGAGCACGTCGCCGGACCAGGAAAGCCTCAAGCGCCGGGATATCCTCAACTTCGATGGCGTTCGTATCCACGTACGTCTCGGGCACCGAGAGCGCGTCGGCTCCAAGGTTCCGCGTAATGGCAGCGGCCTGATCACCTCGGATCAGTCCATCGCTCAACATGATCGCGCCAAGCGTGTCCTCAGGGGCGTCAGAGCGGAGCCCAACGACGTCGCCGCCGGCAATGAAGAACTCCTTTTTCACACCGCTGCGCTCGACCATCAGGACGCCGGTCGCGCCTTTACCAAGCTCTGCGGCAAGTACCGCCGCAAAGGTTGTATCCCCGAAACTTCCCATTTTCGGGGTCCCAGATGCGTCGAATAGTGAGGGGATATCGACCTCAGGTTCCGACGCCGATCCCGATCCTGGAAGCACCGATTGCGATGGGGAGCGGGCGAAGACAACATGGTCATCGCTTGAGGAAGCGAGTGCCTGACGCGGCACTATGACCGAGGCCGACGGAGTGTCGTCGACACGAGTCCCGCCTGGATAAGGTTCCCCGTTCTCACCGCTAGCAGACACGCTCCCAGAACCCGATCTCGGCGTGCCGGTCGCGCCCGAATCCGATGGCAGCGGTGTTGCGTCTTCCGCCCTCATTCCGCTGGCGAGTTCTTGCGCAGTCGCGACGCGGGTCGTTGCGTTGTAGCTACTCTCGCCCGCGGGGAGGGGTGTGGCACCGAGGTCCTCGGCTTCCTCTTCGAGGTCTTGGAGCGGCGCCGCTTTCGCAGCCTCAACGACGGGTTCGCCCTCAACGGGCGTAACGTTGGTTGGGCGATTGCCCCACTGTTCTCCTTCGCCAAGAGCGGCTTCCGCACCAACCGTCAGGCCACCTTCAGCGCCGGTACCTGGGGCCGGGAAGCGGTCGCCCAACACCCTGCGGAACCACTCTAAGGCGCTGTCAGGAGCGACTGGTTTTTCCCAGAAGTCGACGCAGCCATGCAAGCCGATCGCGATGTCGCGATTCGTGTCCCCAACGAACACATCGCTCATTCCGAACACGTTGGCGCCGCGCTCCGTGGCGCTACGAGCGAGCGCCTCCGTTCCCGTCCCATTCAGGATCGCATCCAGAAGGAGGATCTCCGGTTGGGCTTCCAGCCCCGCCTCGGCGCCACGGAGGTCACGCGCAACCGTGACAGAAAACCCGGAATCTTCCAGGAACGAGAGACAGGCGGCTGCGTGCTCTCCGTCAGAATCGACGACTAAGATGCTCGGGGCGGACACATTTTCTCTTCGTAAGGGTCTGATCAACGTACCAACCGACGTCCGTGAACGCGAGCGGTTTAACCTACTTGTGGGACGGACGAACTCGCCCTAACCGCAGCCCTATGATCGCAGAGCAAATTCAATCCACCGACGGCCAAACCCTCCGGGCTATTACAGCCATGGCAACTGGCCGCAGCTTCGAGCTAGCGACCGCCCAAGACGCAGCGGGGGAAACGGTCGTGCTGCGATCGCTGAGGACCGCCGAAGATGTGGACCTCTCCCAGATCGGCGCGGTGGAACTCGCGGCTCTCGCGCTAGATAGCCCACGGCTCCCACGCGCTGGACGCCCGTTTCCGGTGGAAGGCCCGCGCGGAATCGAGACTCTGATTGTCTACCAGCACGTCTTCGGCAAAACTCTGAGCACGTGGCTCGCGGAGGAACATCGATCCGGCCTTCCCCCCGGTTTTTTGGTCCGACTCCTCTCCGACGTCGCCGAGGCTCTAAGTGTATTGCACCGCGCAGGGATCGTGCATCGATGCCTCACGCCGGAGCATGTAATTATCAGCGACGACGGGCGCGCCACCCTTATCGGTCTCGGAAACGCGGCTCTGAAGTCTGGCCCGCCTCCGCTGTACAAGACCAGCGTAGATGAAGCCTTTTCGGCCCCCGAAACCGTCAACGAGCTCAGTGGCCGGTTCAACACGCCCCGTGCTGATGTCTACGGGTTCGGTCTTCTGGCGAGCTTTGCAGCGACGGCGCAACGGCCCACTGGCAGCGTGCACGCACCTTTGACGCGGGTAGCGGCAGAACGCCTTGAGTCACAGCCCGAAGGTGTCTCGCTTCTGATCGCCAAGTGCCTGCAGCCGCTGCAGAAGAACCGAATTGGCTCCATGCGCCAGATCCTTCCTCTGCTGGAGGAAGTGGAGGCGTTGCCGACCCCGACCACCGCCGGCTTTGGCCCTCTCATCATGTTGGCGCCGTGGTTCAACGACGACGATCCAGGCGCGCTGCGAGTGGGCCACCTCAGCCCCGGTCCGCTCGTCGACCGGCCCAAACCGGCCGAAGCCCCGAAGGCTGAGCCCGCGCCTCCGCCGGAAGCCAAAGAGGCGCCTCCGGAGATACCTGCCGTTCCGGCCCCAACCATCATCGAACCGGTCGGACTGGCACCGATGAGCATCGCGATTTCGGCGCTGATCGCTATCGCGACGATCATCATGGTGATCCGGGGTCTGAGCGCGATCTAAGACCGGACTCGAGCTCGGTGTCCCCTACTCCTTCCGTCGAAACTTCAGGCTGCCGCCGCCGTCTGCCAGCTCGCCGATGATCGTCGTGCCAGCCGGAAACTCGCCTTCGAGCACCAACACGGCGAGCGGATCCTGAACCTCGGTGAGCAGCGCACGCTTGAGAGGCCGAGCGCCGTACTCAGGCTGGTAACCAACCTCGATGATGTGGTCGCGGGCTTCTGCGCTGAACTCGATGTCCAGGTCTTGCTCCGCGAGCAATTTCCTAAGTTTGCGGATCAGGATGTCCGCGATGATCCCCAGAGAGTCTCGATCCAGCGCGTTGAAGACCAATGTATCATCGAGCCGGTTCAAGAACTCAGGCTTGAAGTGATCCTGGAGGATCTTGTGAACCCGCTCGTCCAGCTCCTCGTAGGAAACCTTGCCGGTCAAATCGAGAATCTCCCGCGCTCCAACGTTGGAGGTCAGGATGATGATCGTGTTGGTGAAATCGATGCGCCGGCCTTGTGAGTCCGATAGCCGACCCTCGTCGAGAACCTGGAGGAGGATGTTGAACACATCGGG
>JBLHWZ010000252.1:0-8463 GCA_047629415.1 Bradymonadia bacterium
ATGTTGTTGCCGTAGTTCCGGTTCGCCTCCTCCAAGTTCAATGAGTGATGCCACCTGTGAAGTTCGGCCATACTGAAGACGTAGTTGAACGGTCCGAGGCGCAAGTGCACGTTACAATGCTGGAAGAGCCCGTGCACTGTGATCCAGATCATCGTTAGGAGCATCACGTCTTTGCCAGCGCCGAGCACCAGGAACGGCAGCAGGCCCACGACGAAGAGGAACGTGGTGTCCACTGGATGAAAGCGAGCGGCGTTCAAGAAGTAGAGCCGCTCGGGGCTGTGATGCACCGCATGGAAGCGCCACAAGAAGGGCACTTCATGCAGTGATCGGTGCGCCCAATACTCGCCGAACTGGCCGACGATCAAAGCAAGCGCGACTTGCAGCCCGAGCGGCCATTCGTTCGGCCACACGCCGAACCCAGTGCCTTCTTCGATGCCGAAGTTCAGCAGCAACGCGAGCAGTCCGATCTCGAGGACCTTCGGAAGCGCGAGGTTGGAGACCACTCCATGCAGCAGGTCGGTCCCAACGTCGCCGCGGGGACGATTCCATTCGGTGAACTCCGGGTTCACGCGTTCGGCGACCAGCAGAATCGCGATCACAACCGCCGTGACGGACGCAAGCACGAGCCCTGGGTTGATCTCCGCGCCGATCGACCACGTGGCAAAAGCCAGCGCAGAGAGGAACGTGAGCGGGAAGATACCGTAGGTGATGAGTCGCTTAAGCACGGAGCAAACCTGCAGAGGAGCGTGCTCCGATATGTCGCGCCGATCGCCTGCAATTTCAAGCCGCGCACTTCCTTCGCCGGGTTGGCACCGATCGTGCGCCAGGTTGAATCCGTCTCAACTAGAACGCGTTTCAGTCCACCTTGGTGCGCATCGCGGAGTGACCGTGCACACCTCGATCCGTGCACGCCTGCACTTCGGAGCACCGATGACCCTTCGTTTCCCGATTCCGCGTTATCCCACCGGTTGGTTCCAAGTTGGCTGGTCCGGCGATATCGAGGCCGGACACATCAAGTCGATGAAGGTCTTCGGCCAGGAACTCATCATGTTCCGTGGTCAGAACGGCGAAATCGGCGTGCTCGACGCGTACTGCTGCCACATGGGTTCCCAACCGAGGGCATGGTGGCTGCGTAGAAGACAACGCGGTCAAGTGCCCGTTTCACGAGTGGAAGTTCGACTAGACCGGGACGTGTGTGGACGTCCCGTACGCTCAGAAAACGCCGCCGAAAGCGAAGATGAAGGCGTGGCCCGTGCGAGAGCACAGCGACATGATCCTCGTCTGGCACCACGTCGACGGCAACGAGCCAACTTGGGAAGTTCCGGTCTTCGAAGAGGTAGGACACGAGGAGTAGTCAGCGGCCTTCCACCGCCAATGGCGGATTCGCTCGCACAACCAGGAGATGGGCGAGAACGTCGTCGACACCGCGCACTTCAAGTACCTGCACGGCATGACGCAGCTGCCACCCGCGGTGATCGATCTACGAGAGCACGTTTTCCATATGGAGACCCCGACCTTCATGCACGGACGCGGCGGTGAAGTCTCCGGAACGCTGGAGTCGAACTCCTACGGTTTCGGTATTTCCACCAACCGTTTTACGGGCTTTGTGGAGACACTGGTCATCGGAAACGTGACCGCTGCTGATGACGAGTTCGTCGATATCCGCTTCTCATTTCTGATCAAAAATTCCGGCGACGCCGACATCACGAAAGGCATTGGAAAGGCGTTTGCCGCGGAGATCGCGCGACAACTCGAGCAGGGCATCCCGGTTTGGGAGAACAAGGTCTACTTCGAGAAGCCGGTCCTCTGTGACAGCGACGGCCCGCTGATGAAAGATCGCCACCGGGCGAAGCAGTTCTTCCCCTCCTGGTACCGCAAGCGCGCCCGCGAAATGTGGCAAGCGGAGCGGGATGCGCGGCCCGAGACGCGACCGCCTAGCGCTGCTGAATACGACGAAGCCAAAGCGCGGTGCGAGTCGCAAAAAGAGGCGCCAGACGACGCGCGAGGTGTCCTGCGGAGCCTCACAAGTCGTGCTGCGACTCACGTCATACCCAGTGGTACACGGCACGAATACTACACGTACCGGAACTCCGCGTACGGCTTGCTCCGACGCTCGCCGATGACGGCCTTCGGTACGTTATCGACTTAATGGAACGCGTTGAGGGCCCTCCCGGGGCCAACATCCTGACCCGCGGAACGTGGAATGATTCCTCTTCATCCTTGTCGAGGGCCGACTCTCGGCCAACATCGAGGCCGACTCTCGGCCAACATCGAGGCCGACTCTCGGCCAACATCGAGGCGAATGGTCGCACCCTCGAGTTGATGCAGATCGAGCCGGGCATTGGTTCGGCGAGCTCTCGTTCGTCGAGCCTGGGCCTTCAGGCGCGTCCGTCACGGCGCTCAAGTCTTACGTCGCGTGGAAGCTACACACTGAGGTTCTTCCTCAGCTCATTGCAGAGAATCCACGTGCAGCCGCGATCCTGCTTCGGATCCTGGCGCGCGAGATCGCGGACCGCCTCTCGCATACAAGTTCGGGCGCCATCGAGCGCGTCGACAAAGGCTCGTTCGTCATCCAGGAGGCCGAAGAGCCCCCAGTTGATTCAACGAGCTTCTGTCTCGCCTTCTTGATCGTGAGGGCTCGGAATGAAAGCAGGCCCATTCCGCAGAAACGATATCTTCTCCGACTTTTCAGGAGGACGAGCGCTAGCTCCTTGAGACGCTCTTCATCGAAGAGCGCTACCCCGAAGGGGAGGTGCTCATTCGCGAAGATGACCGCGCCGCATCGATGCGAAGCACCGTCTACCTAGTGCTGGTTGGTCAAGTCCGGATCTACCGAGAGCAGCCTCAGTCTGAGTCAGGCGACAAGACGTTTTCCTTCGAGGTGCTCGTTGGGCCGCCTGATCTCTTCGGTATCAACTCGCTGGCCACCGCCCGACCTAACACCGCCACATGCGTGACGCTGACAGATCGTACGTTGGCCCACCTGAATCGACCGGCGCTCATCGAGCTACACCGCGACCACTCGGCGCTCGCAGCTCGACTCGAACTCTTGCTCGCACGCCAGTTAGTGCGCGACCTGCGGCGTCTCACCCAAAACCTCTTCTCGACTTTCGAGGGTGAGAAGACCGATGAGTCGAACCCGCACACCGCTGGCCTGCGACGAGACTAGCGGCGGCGAGTCGCCCGTTGAACTTAGCTCGCGGCGGCGAGAGCAGCCTCGTAGTTCGGCTCCTGCACAATCTCGGGAATCTGTTCGGTGTACTTCACGGTTCCATCGGTTCCGACGACGACGATCGCGCGTGAGCAAAGACCGGCCATCGGGCCGCTCGTAATCGTAACGCCGTAGTCTGCGCTAAACGTCGACCGGAACGCGGAGAGGGACTCCACACTTTCGATCCCCTCGGCTCCGCAGAAGCGTGCGTGGGCAAACGGGAGGTCGGCGGAGACGTTGAGGACAGCGACGTTCTCAAGCGAACCCGCGCTCTCATTGAACTTGCGCACGCTGATCGCGCAAATGCCAGTATCGACGCTGGGGAAGATGTTGAGAACCACGGTCTTGCCTGCGTAGTCCGCCAACGACACGTCCTGAAGTTTGGTAGTCGTGAGCGAGAATCCGGGCGCCGCGCTTCCGACAGCTGGAAGCTCACCGGAAGTGGAAATTTCGGTACCCTTGAGGGTGATGGTGGCCATTTATCGTATCCGTTGTGAGAGGGAGCCGGGGTGTTAAGATCCGGCAACCTGGGTGTCCAGCCGGACGAGGCCGATTGCAGTCTCTGCGTTGCGGACGTAGGGAACAGATGTTCACCAGTCCACGTGAGGCCATGATTTACCCGTATAACAACGCGACCCAGACCAAGTGGGGCCACGGCGAGCTCCAGGTCCAAATGAACCGAACCGGCCAATCCGGCCCAGTAGGCTATTGCGACGGCACTAAGGAGGACGAGGAAGAGATTCGCTCCCAGGCAGAGGCCGAGGGAGTGGAGGATCTGCCGATCACGAAGAAGACGCTGAAAACCGGGCGTCAGATTTGGACGATCGGGGATGAGCCTACCTCCGAACCAGGCTGGTAGGAGGCCTGAGGACAGTGGGGGTCGCAAATCCGGCAAGTTCGGCCTAATAGGGCGCCATCTTCGGGCCCCAACTCTCTGCTGAGGCCAGCACTTACCACGCCGAAACCACCTACGAGCCCATGATTGATCGAGACTTGATTCGCGCCAACCTTGGTAAGTGCTTGGAGGAGGCCTCTCACCTTGGTTTCTCCGGATATCGCCGTGGCAAGGTTAGAGACACCTTCGATATCGGCGACAAGCTGATTTTGGTGACGACCGATCGTCAGAGCGCGTTCGATCGCGTGCTGGCCTCGATTCCGTTCAAGGGCCAGGTCCTCAACCAGGTCAGCGCCTTCTGGTTCGAGAACACCAAGGACATCGTTCAGAACCACGTCATCGACCTGCCGGATCCGAACGTCACCGTCGGTCGGAAGGGTAAGGTCGTCCCCATCGAGTTCGTCGTTCGCAGCTATATGACCGGCTCGACCAGCACGAGCATCTGGAAGAACTACGAGGCGGGGATGCGGCAGTACTGTGGCCACACCATCCCGGACGGAATGGTGAAGAACCAGAAGCTCGAACAGGCCATCGTTACTCCGACGACCAAGGACGACGAGCACGACGAGCTGACCTCGGCGGACGCACTCGTCGCGACCGGCGTGGTCGACCAGTCGACCTGGAACCGCATGGAAGAGATCGCATTGGCGCTCTTCGCTCGCGGTCAGGAGATCGCTGCCAAGAACGGTTTGATCTTGGTCGACACCAAGTACGAGCTTGCTTGGGACGACAACGGTGAGATCATGCTCATCGACGAGATCCACACGCCAGACTCAAGCCGATACTGGATCGCGGACAGCTACACAGGACGCTTCGACGCTGGCCAAGAGCCGGAGAATATCGACAAGGAGTTCTTGCGGCTCTGGTTCGTCGACAACTGCGACCCTTACAAGGACGAGGTCCTGCCAGCCGCGCCGGACGAACTGGTTGTCGAGCTAGCGTCCCGCTACGCGCGACTCTACGAGATGATCACCGGGCGCGACTTCGTGCCGGTAGAGCAGCCCCCAATCGGCGAGCGGCTGGTCGCGAACCTAGCGAAGTATAAGTAGCGAGCGCAGTCCGGCGGGACGTGGTGATGATTCAGCTGCGCGACGTTCGCTCCTCCTGCGCTCCGCCTACCGGTCTTGAGAACCCTCCCTTCGATCGAGGCGGCGGCTCCGGTAGCTGACTCGCTGGCCGGTTCGTTTAAGCAGGCACGCGACCGCTCCGCTGTCATCCTGGCTCTTCGCGCACCCCATCCGCACGGAGGGCAAACCTCCCCTGCGCTCGAGCGTGAACCGGGGCGTTGTTTGGCCACGGCCAGCCTCCGAATGCGGTCGCTTGATAGTCAGTATATGCCTGCCTGATCTCCGCCTGAGTGTTCATTACGAACGGGCCGCGACGAGCGACCGGCTCACCGATTGCCCTCCCCTGCAGCAGGAGAATCTCGACATCTTCGGAGCCCGCCAACAGCTCGATCGGACCGGCGCCTTCGAGTTCAACTCGGGTCTGATTGTCGACATCCGCGCCGCCGACTCGAGCGCCGGCACCAACGTGCACGTAGACGGACCGGTCGGTGCCTTCGGACACCGTAGGCAGCTCCAATCGTGCTCCGGCATCCATACGAATCTTCCAAATCGCCAGGTCGCTACGCGCCTTGGATGCCCAGGAGTTTGGCGGAGGTGATGGTGGGCTCTGGTCACCGAACGATCCGGCGACGACGGTCACCTCTGTCTCCCGTCCGTCGGCGTCCGTCGATGTGACCACAGGGATGTCCTCATGCCACAGCATCTTGAAATGGGACGGCACCATCTTGTCGGCGGCAGGCAGGTTCAGCCATATCTGGAAGAGCTCCGCTGGGTTCTCAGCGTCCGTGTTCATCAGCGGAAACATCTCGGCGTGCTGAATACCGCCGCCTGCAGTCAACCACTGAACATCGCCGTCTCCGTAACGCGCCGTCGCTCCCATCGAGTCGGCGTGGTCCAGCCGTCCCTTTCGGACGACCGTGACAGTCTCGAACCCACGATGTGGATGACGTGGGAACCCAGGCACAGCCTCGCCGTGGTACATATTCCAGCCGTCGACTCCTGCGAAATCTCGGCCGATCACGCGCCCCTCCAGCGAGGCGGCGGGCCCCATCGACTCGTTGCCCACAGGATAGTGATCCACGTGGTAGGCACAGAACAGGAACGGGTCGGAGGTCGGCCACTGCATCTGGTCCAGCCGGGTAGTAGTTCCGGCGGACGCAGGAGCAACTTCGGGGGCGCTCGACTCTGCGGATGACTCTTCCGAGGTCGACGGCTGGGCAGGCGCTGCCCGTGAACAGGCGGCGAGGGAGAGGGCGCCACCGGCTGCCATCAGACGGAGCATGTCACGGCGTCTTACCCCGCGGCGCGGCGTCACGGTCGTGCCATCGTGTACGTCCGGCACACTTCCGCCATATCCAACGGTGGGATCGCAGAGACCAAGCGTATGCGCCGAGTGGTCGAGGAGTTGGCAGGACGCAAAGACAATGTGAGCCATTTGCGTTCGTCGCATGGCCAGTGACTCGGAGGATGGGAATCCTTTCTGCGCGACGATCAGCGAGGCTGTTACTGCCTCCGCGGCGCTGCTCGCGGTACTCTGCGCCAACGCCATCTTGAGCTGAGCGACCGTCGGAATCGTCCCCTTTGGTGGCAACTCGGGAGCCTGTGAGGGTTTCGCTGAGTTCGCGTGTAGTACCCAGACGACCCCACGGATCGCCTCTTCGAGTGCCCAATCAAAACGATCAAAGGTCAGCCCCTCTACGGCCTCATCGAGGTGGTAGGCGGCGATGTCGAGCGAGCGTTCAGATGCGGTCATATCGAGTTTGTGGTGATGGGTATGAGAATGATGGTCATCCTCCCCGGACCCTGTCGAGAGCTACGCGCTGAAACAGTGTTGTGACGCCATCAACGGACAAACAGCGAGCGGAGCGAACGCAAACCTTCCGTTGACTCCGCAGCCGCGTCCGACACCCTCCTCCCTCACCCCAAGAATGGAGGTCCAGATGCAGACAACTGAGATTGCAATGAGTCGTCACACGGACACCCAACTTCCGGGCCCGCGGGCCTAGAATTGATTCGCTAGAAGCGTTCGAAGATCGCACGCCGGGGCGCCATGTGACGTCCGAGAAACCCTCGACAGAGGATTCGTGCGTCCAATCACTACGCCCATAAACCAGACCAATGTTCACCTTGAACTCCCTCGGCTGGACGCCTTCGCGTCACACCGAGACTGAGACCCTTGTCTCCCAAAAACCCGACGCCGTCGTCGCCCGTGTCGCTACCGTAGAACGGAGCGGCTGGCTGCTCTTCGGCGATGGCTGGCGCGCACAGCCGACCTGTGCGGGCCGCCTCTTTCATCACTCGAACGAGCCGACCGACCGACCTACCCGCCGTCGGCGACTGGGTGCTCGCTACTCGAGACGACGACACCGCTCGAATCGAGCACGTTTTCTCCCGAACTTCCCGATTCGCACGCAAGGGTGCCGGCGGCGATGACGGCCAGCTTCTTGCGGTAAATCTCGACACTGTCTTCGTCGTCACCGCGGTCGGCGAGGACTTCAACCCGCGACGTATCGAACGCTACGTCGCAGCGGTGATCGCCGGCGGCGCGGCCCCTGCCATCGTCATCAACAAGTGCGACCTCCCCTATGACCCGCTCGAGTTGATCACGACCTTGGAGCAGGCCGCACCTGGAATCCCCACCGCAATCGTCTCAGCGACCACAGGCGGGCTCGAGGATTTGGCCCGACTGCTGGTCCCTGGCGAAACGGCTGCGCTTGTCGGCTCCTCCGGCGTCGGCAAGTGCTAGTCAACGCGCTGCTCGACGAAGAGAGGCAAGACACGGGTGGGGTGCGCAGAGGCGACGAGAGGGGCCGGCACACGACAACTCGTCGCGAGCTATTTCTCGCCTCGAATGGGGCCATCATTATCGACACTCCCGGCGTGCGAGAGCTCGAGCTCTTCGATGCGGAGGACGCTGTTGAGAACGGGTTCTCCGACGTGGAGGCGCTCGTTCAATCGTGTCGGTTCAACGACTGCTCTCACAAGAATGAGACCGGCTGCGCGGTGATCGACGCCGTGGAGTCTGGAGAACTCAGTGAGGCGCGCTACCAGAGCTACCGGAAGCTGATGCGGGAGGCGGCTTACGAGCGCCGTCGCCACGACCGGAGGGCGGCAAGGGCTGAAGAGCAGAGGTGCAAGCACATCACGCAGTCGACGCGGCGACGCAAACGGGTCGACAGAAAACTCGGCGGCCAAGAGTGGTGAGCAACTAGGGGCAGAGCGGCATCACCCACGACCGTGCCTGTCGCTCTCACAGAGTCGCTTCTGGCCCTTGCCGAGCGACCTCCCGC
>JBLHWZ010000253.1:0-8418 GCA_047629415.1 Bradymonadia bacterium
TAGTGATCACGCTGAACGCTTCCCATTCGCGGATTCGGTGAATCGTGCGATGGGCCAAAGATGAGCGGTGACCACGGGCCGAGCGGTCCAGTGCGAGCCTCGCTGGGCCGAGTAAGGACCAGTCGTCCTGCGATGCCGGACGGTGCGTCCGGCTCGATACGATCCACACGGTGACAGACATCACAGTGAACGCCGGCGCTGAACGCGTGGCCGGTGGCGTCGCGGAGGTCGTTTCCGCCGAGCTGACCGTCGATTCCGGGGGCATGGCAGTCCGCGCACGCGGCGGTCTCTTCGATCTCACAGTCGGGCGAGTCACATTCGGGATTGAGCGTTGGAACGACGCCGGACCCAATGAAGCAGCGATCGCGCTCGGAGCCATTCCCAAGGGCAGGGCTGGGAAGCCAGCTCCCTCCGGCAGCGTCGCACTCGTCCTCGTCATCGAACGCGAACGCGCCTCCACGATACAGATCCTGAACAGTTCGGTTCGACGCAGCGGTCCGGTGAGGTGACTCGTACCAGTCGTTGCTCAGCGTGAGGTGGCAGTGACCACACTGCGCGGTCGTCGGGCTGTTTCTCGGAGTCCCGGGATCTTGGAACAAGTAGTCTTCGTTGTCGGAGGTGTCGTAGCGTTGCAGCGCAATCTCCGCCCGATCGGCTGGTCGATCGAGTGCGACCCAACCAATACGCGCCTCCGGATGCGATGCGGTGAATCCGAGGTCCCCCTCGATCTCGAAATTGATCGGGGCCAACACTTCGCCGCGCTCGTCTGTGATGTAGTGAATCCCACTCCCGCCTTGGGCGACGATCGAGTTTGCCGCTGGTTCACCATCGATGGTGACGACTACGGTCACCTGTTCCGGCCATGGAACATCTGGACCGGAGGCGTCCGTGTCAGACTCGGCGTCCTGCTCCGCGTCCACTTCTGTACCCGCATCACCGGCGTCTGCTGGGATGTCCGCCGGTTCCACTTCCTGAGGAGGATCCTCGGCACACGCTGCGAGCGCGACGCTAACGAACAGTAGGAGCGTGGCTCGAAGGAGTTGTTGGTGGTAGCGCATGGTGCGATTGATAATGCAAAGGACCGCACGATGGAACCGACCCAACTTACGATTTTTGGAATGACCTGCGGGCACTGCGAGACCGCGGTACGCAATGCTCTCGAAGCGGTCGATGGCGTGACGTTGGTCACGGTTGACCGGCAAGGCGGGAGTGCGGTCGTGACGGGATCGGCTCCAATCGCACTGCTCATCGAGGCGGTGGACGATGCAGGCTTCGACGCGGCAGCGCAGTAGCCGCCTTACTCGTCGGTCGAAACGTCGGGTGGCTCTCTGGGCAGCCAAATCTGGAACTCAGACCCGACGTCCGGCTCACTCTGTACGCTGATTCGGCCTCCCATCATGGTGCAGTATTGCTGCGTGATGGAGAGTCCTAAGCCTGTTCCGCCGGGGTGCCGGCGGTTTTCTTCGTCCCGAAAGAATGGCTCAAAGACGCGCTCCACTGCCTCGGCTCCCATGCCATGCCCGCTGTCGCGGACGACGATCAATGTCCCCTGGGAGTCGCCATCGTCGGCGCGAACCTCTAGAGAGATCTCACCATTCTCGGTGAATTTGGCGGCGTTGGAGAGCAGATTGAACAGGATTTGACGCAGTCGGGTCCCATCGGTCCTCACCACGTGGGAGTCGCGGTCAACGACGCTCGTCAGCGAGTTGTGATTCGCGAGCACCATGGGCCGCACCGTGGCTGTGACTTCGTCGACCATATCCAGAACATCTACGTCCTGAACCTCAAGCAACTCGTGTCCCGATTCAATGCGGGTCAGGTCCAGTAGCCGGTTGATCAGGCCTAGCAGGTGATGAGCTGCGCGATTGATCCGGGCCGTGTCGTCAATCGAGCCGACCATGTGCGCTTCCTCGCAATCCTCTCGGAGCAACTCTGAGTAGCCGATGATCGCGTTGAGGGGGGTGCGCAGTTCGTGGCTCATATTCGCCAAGAATTTCGTCTTCGCTTCGTTGGCGGCTTCAGCGATCTGAAGTGCTCCCTCGGCTTTCTCTCTGGCCGCTTCGGCTACGTCCCGCGCAAGCGTCAAAAGTGTGTTGCTTTGTCGCAACTCGCGCGCGTTCAACGAGAGCCTTTTTTCCTCACGCTGAAGAAGGAATTCAGCCTGCTTCTGGGGCGTGATGTCCATGATGAACCCCAACGTTCCCTCCCCAAAAACGGCGTTCGGCGTCACAAAATTCACGTACCACCATCGGTCATTCCCCATGCGGCCTTGGGTCTCGAACATCTGGGCCGGGCCACCCCTCAGCGTCTGGCTGATCACCCGCGTCGAGACGGGGGAGTTGGCCGGACTCAACGCGCATTTTCCGATCATTTCAGGATTGGCGAGCTCCGTGCGTTCAAGGGCTCGCCCGACAAGCTCGACGAAGTTACCCTGACCATCCAGCTTACAGTATGCAACGGGCATCCTTTTCAGGATCGCCTCAAGTAGAAGTAGGCGCTCGCTTGCAGCGGAGTCACTCCCATGGAGGCTCTCCAGCAAGCCTTCTAATTCACGAACGCGGCGCCGAAGCCTCGCGTTCTCTGCTCGGAGGGAGTCGGTCACATCTTTGGTATCGTTCGGGTGATGGTCCGAGCGATGTTCAGCCACCAGACCGATTCCACTGCGATGAACGGCTTTCCATTGTTGAGCAAAGCGACGGAGATGTCGCGCTCAGGGTCGGCGTAGACGAGAATGTTGGTGAATCCCATGTGCCCGAAGGCCTCCGGCGTGTCTGGCCCGAGGACGCTGCTCCGGTCGCTCCCGAGCATGAAACCGTTGCCGAACCGGAAGGGGTACTGCAGAACGGCGTCGTGCTCATGATAGCTCTGCTCGAGCACAGCGCGGTTGACGGTTGTCTCGGCGAAAATCCGCCGATTGTTGAGCTTGCCACCGCGTAACAAGCACTCGAAGAACATCGACGCTTCGTTCGGCGTGCAGATCAAGTTGCCCGAGGGAACCACACCTGTGAGAAACCGCGGGTCGCTCGCGAGCGCGACCGCTTCGTCGATCGGGGCTCCAAACGCTCGCCGCACGGCGAGAGAGAGAGGGAAGAAAGCGCCGGGACCCGTGAAGACGTCCTTGGCGACGTCGCGCACCTTCTCGGCCGGAACACCGTACTGGAACGACGTCATCTTGAGCGGCTTGCGTATGACCTCATCGAGGTACTCTCGGATCGGCTTTCCCGACACCCGTTTGATGATCTCACCAAGAATGAAACCGCCGGAGAGTGCGTGATACGCCTGCTTTCTGCCCGGAACGGTGTCCGGATAGGCGTCACAAAGCAATCGCAAGATCTTCTGCTCATCGACGAGAATATCGAGATCCATATTCTCAGGCGGAATCAGCGCCAGGCCAGCTCGGTGACTGAGGATGTGACGGATCGTTACCTTCTCCTTCCCGTTTTTGGCGAACTCCGGGATGTAGTCGGCCACACGGTCATCAATGCGAAGTTTGTTCTTCTCATCGAGATGGTGAATGAGCATCGCGGTCATCGGCTTGGAGGCCGAAAACAGATTGTAGAGCGTGTCCGGCGTTGCCGCTCGGAGATCGTCTGACGGACCGGCCGGCGTGTTTCCGTGACTGTGGCCGATCGCGCGGTCCACAACCACGCGTCCGTTTCGGCGGATGCACAGCGCCAATGAGGGATGAAGCCCGGTCTCGTAGAATCGAACAACGGAGTCCCAGATTTCCTCTACCTGTGAGGCCGTGAGACCACCGCTACCCGGGGCCTCCTCTCGTTCGCCGATCGAGGTTACGTCCTCGGGGGGAAAGACGTGGATTCTGTTAGGGCGCAGTCGTTTCTTCAGGTCGCTCAGCATGCCGGCTGTTTACGGCATCAACGAGCGAAGGTCACGCCTGTGGGGCTTGCTGCAGAGTGAGCAACGTCACCTCGGTTCGCGCCCCTAGCCGCATTGGTGGGCCCCATGTCGCTGAGCCCTTCGTTACATAGATCCAGGTCGAGTCGTGTCGGTTGAGGCCGCGCGAGTACATGTTGAAGAGTCCGACGAGCAGCGTGAAAGGGAAGAACTGGCCGCCGTGGGTGTGCCCGGAGACCTGCAGATCGTACCCGGCTCGGGCCGCGTCGAGGATCGACGCGGGCTGATGAGCGAGGAGCAGGTCGAAGTCACAGCGCGGGCTTCCTGCTCTCGCGGCGTGAGGGTCTGATCGATCGTTTGGGATGAACTGGTACGCAGTCGTGTCGGTGACCCCGGCCACGAGTAGACGCGCATCCCCGACCGAGACGACTCGATGGGTGTTGTTGAGAACCGTGACCCCATGGCTGGCGACGACTTCCTCCCAGCGTTTGGAGTTGGAGTAGTACTCGTGATTCCCCGTCACAAAGTAGGCGCCGTCTCTGGCTCGCAGGCGTTCAAGAGCGGTCACCTCCTTCGCCAACACTTCGACGCTTCCGTCGACAAGGTCCCCGGCGAAGGCGATCAGGTCAGCGTCCAGCGCGAGAACCTGATCAACGACCGCCTCGAACTGGCGGCGCGTCGTTGGTCCGCCGACGTGAAGGTCCGCCAGCACTGCGATTCGGTAGCCTTGGAGGTCGGGGTGTAGGTCATCGCATGGCACCTCGACCCGCTTCACCTCCGCAGCCTGCGCACCGACAGCGAGTGAGACCATCGAGACAAAGAAGGCCGAGAAGAAGGCCAGCTGAACCAATGGTAGCGCGGCGTCGCCGAGAACGAGCGAGAGTGCCGCGGCCAAGAGCTGGGCCACCACGACGAAGACAAAAGTCGTCGCCAGCAACCCCATATGAACGAAGGCCAGCCACATCGCGATCCACCTCGCGCCGCGCACAGTTCCACGGCCGTAGATCAGGCCGGCCAGAGCAGCCGCACCGCCTACACAGGCAGCGCCCACGGCGGGAAGAGTAGCGAGCGAGAATGCAGAGGCGAGCGCAGAGCCTAGGTAGGCGTGTGCACCGAACCAGATGATGCTGACGGTTGCGAAGAAGGAGAGCATTCGGCCCGCTCTAGTGTCACTTACGGTCAAGAAACTCCAAAGCACGTGCTGCGACGAGAGAAGGCTGCTCGCGGTGCATGAAGTGCCCGGCGCCGACAACGGGGAGCAGTTCGTACTCTCCACCAAAGTCGGTCCGAGACCGCTCCATCAGTTCCGCTCCAAGGCAGCCATCGTTGCTCCCGTAGATCAGGAGCGTGGGCACGCTTACTGGTTGAAGAATGAGGCGGAATTCGCCTGCTTCGAGAAACGCGGCCCGCATGGCCCCTCTGTAGTAGCGCAAGGCGGCACTCACCCTTGCTCGGCTTCCAAGCGCCTCAAGTGCCAACTCGCGTTGTTCCGACGAGTAGTCCCATGAGGGCGACCAGCGCCTCCAGAGTCGGTCCAATCCGCCGTCTTCGAAGTCGCGGTCGGCCACGCCGGCCAGCTGAAACCACGCCATGTAGCGACTTCGGACTAGTTGGCGCGAACTCATGCCCAGAAACGCCGCAGGTGGCGGTACTGCTGCACACACCATTCGCCGGACTCGAGCGGGCTCCCGCGCGGCGCTGATATACGCGGCGACCGCTCCCCAGTCGTGGCCAAAGACGTCGAATGACCCCCACCCGAGGGCGTCGGCTGCGCCGAGAACAGGGCTCGCGAGATGCTCCGCACCATAAGAGCCTGAAGACGGAGGGTCTGATGCCCCATAGCCGGGCAGAAATGGTGCTACACAATAGCGATCGGCAGAGAGAATCGGCACGATTTCGTCGAAGGTGCGCGGGCTATCGGGGAACCCGTGGATGAGCAGCGTCGGCCGCCCCGTGCTTGGTCCAGCGACGAGAGCATCTAGCTGCTGCCCTCCAGGCAATGTGAGGAAGCGCTGCTTCCAAGCGGTCATTTGTCTACCTTCTCTGCTGCCGCTTCGTTCGCCCGTCGCAGGTCCCGCGCCAGCTGTCGCGCGATGACGTGTTTGAACTTCACGGCGAGTCGGTTGTCCGACTTAAAGATAGCATCGAATTGCGAACGCTTCACTGCCAACAGCCGGACGTCCGACTCTGCGGTACACGTCGCCGTCCGCACGTGTTCGAGGACGAGGGCGACAACACCGACGATCGAGCCGGGTCCGATGACGACCTCCGTCAACGTGATGCCGTGGTCGCCTTTTCGAACGATCCGCACGTCCCCCGCTACAATGATGAACGCGTGTCCTGCCTCGTTGTTGGCTTGGTCACCCTGCACGATGAAGTCTGTGCCAGCCGGTATCCGCAGCACCTTCATCATCTCCTCGATACGAGCAAGCTCCCAGTCTCTGAATTCGGAGAAGATCGGGTGAGGTCGCAGGGCGTTCCGGATCATGAGCCGCCCAGAATCTTCGAGATAAATCTTCTCATTCCGGTCGATTCCGTCATCTCTAGTCGATCGCCTGACGCGTTCGCCTTCGCTGAGCCGACCGCCAGGAGGCGCTCTGCCAGCTCCTCGCAGAGCCTCCCAAGCAAGTCTGACGCGACATCCGGCGCGTCGTCTATCAGAATGCCGAGGTCGTGAGCGCGCAACTCCAGAACCAGTGCCGGCTCCTCGGCTCGGACCGTCGCCGAGGCAACTCCCGGGTCGACGAAGGAAACTTCGCCCACCCAGTCTCCAGCTGTGAGGCCACTGACGCGTAGCGAATTTGTTTCGCCGGTCGCGATGAAAACGCCAAAGCTCCCACCCAGCACGAAGTAGAGCGCGTCGGACACGGCATCCTCGGCAATCATGACCTGTCCCTCAGCGAACTCGCGCGCCGCCATCTGCTTCAGCAGATAGCGCGCAGAGGGAGCGCCTAGCTGTCGCAAAAGTTTCTTTCGCGCGGGGGCGAATTGCTCATGGAGGGGATGCATAACGCTATATTAATCAGCCCGCCTATCCGCGCCAGTCGAACGAGCTAACAGCCGGATCCTCGGTCAGGCATCGACGGCCTCGGTGGGTTGGAGCTGCGTCCCTGTGAGAGAGCTTCTTGCGTCGCCTCGCCAAGTGCCACGCCCAGAGCACGAGCCGCGTCCGGGCCAAGCTCCGGAACGTGCACGAAGATCGCGAGGGGCCCGCCGGTGCCGCGGGCCTCGAGGAGGTGGTAAAGCAGCGCATTGCAGATGTAGCGCCCCGCATCCTCTGATTCGAAGACGTCCAGCTCTGTTCGAGCAGCGAGCGACGAAACGAGCTGGGTAGCGAGCGTACCGACTCGCAATAGTGGCGGCCCCCTCTGTGTATCAACTCGAGTCAGGCTCACGCCGGCGTTGTCAGGAACGCCGCCGCCGTCCCGGTGAGCTACGGTCTCGATGGCGACACTCGAGGATGCCCGGCTCAAACCGACCGCAACCACGAGGAGGGAGGCCGGTCGCAGCTCTCCCAGCTCCTTCACGGCGGAGTGAGTAACGGGGAGCAGCCGTGACGCGCACCCTGAGGCCGTGGCGGCCGCATTAGCGACGGGCCAAGAAGGGTTGTAGTCGGCCCCGCCGAACGGCTCGAAGCCAGTGAAGAGTATGCGTGGCTTAGTCACCGCGTCATGTTCGCGGGTGAGTCGCGCACTGGCAACCCCCTAGTGAATCGGACGGGAACCCACAGAGGCAGGTCATCAACTCTGTTACCCGCGAAGACCCGTTCTCACTCATCTTTCTTCTTCCAGCGGCTCGTGTCGCGGTCGACGACCTTCTGAAGATTGGAGCGCACGACTTGGTCGAGATCAATGTTGAGTGAGTTCGCCATGGTAGCGATAGTGAAGATGATGTCCCCCATCTCTTCTTCGATTGAGCCGGCGTCTTCATCGTTCTTCTTCTTCTTTGGCCCGTGTAAATGGTTGATCTCGCGGGCCAACTCGCCGACCTCTTCGGAGAGTCGCGCCAGATTCGCCAGCGGTGGCCAGTACCCAGCTTCAAACTGGGACATCCACTCGTCAATTGCGTCTTGAAGTTCTCGGAAGGTCATTTGGTTCTTGCTGGAGGTCATGCCCCACGGTGTACCGCGTTCGACTCACAGTGTTGAAGGCTTTGTTTGATGCGCGGGCGGTCGCGGGGACCTGTCTGCTTGCTCTCCTAGCGCTCGCCTCGCCGGCGGAAGCGGTGGGGCACTATTCAGAGTCGTGGGGAGCCATCAAGACGGAGCACTTCGTTCTGCACTTCCACGATGCAACGGAGTCGATGGCGGAGGACACGGCGGCCATGCTCGAATTGGCCCATGATTTCGTATGCGAACGCTTCGGTTGGACTCCTACGGGCCGGACGCATGTCGTGCTGGAGGACCAGACCGACTCCCCCAACGGTCTCGCAAGCACAGTCCCCTACAACGACATTCGCCTAAATGGCGTCGCGCCAGCGGCTGTTTCGTCGCTCGGGTACTACGACAACTGGATGTGGAACCTGATCGTGCACGAGTACGCGCACATCGTTCATATCTCGCGA
>JBLHWZ010000254.1:0-8393 GCA_047629415.1 Bradymonadia bacterium
GACGCTCAAGGGACAGACGGGCTGACGGAGCAGGCAACCCCGATCTACCCGACTCCCGACAAACAAGGGACAGGCTCGGACCGACTCGCGCTGAAGAGTAACGTCGGTCACGTCGACGAGGAAATGGTCGAACGGTACTTCTGGGCGACTCTTGAGGAGCGCAGGAAATTGGCGACGGAACTCGAAGCGGAGCTGCGAGGTGTTACCTCTGGAGGTAACACCTCGGCCGGTGGTGTTACCTCTGTCGGAAACTCAGTCAGCAACTGTGCTTCCGACGGAGAGCCGATCTCGTCGTCGGCTGCCAACAAGGAGGAGTGTTACCGGGAGTGTTACCTCGAAGGGCCAGGTAACACCGATTTGGCGGTAACACCTCGCTATTCGGCGGACCCCGAACACCAAAAACGAATAGAGCCCGGTTGAAAACCGGGCTCTAAGAGCGGGAGACGAGACTCGAACTCGCGACCTCAACCTTGGCAAGGTTGCGCTCTACCAACTGAGCTACTCCCGCTTGAGGAGCGACGTTATACGGGCGGAGAGCCCCGTGAGTCAACCTCTTTCTTGGGTGTTTTCTCTTGTGTGCTAACGTGCCGTATTTGTTGGGTAAATCATGGTTTTTCGCATTCGCTCAGCAGGCCGGGTGGAGGGGGGGATTCGGCGCAATCCCTCGAAAACTCTACGTTTCCGCGTGAATGTCGGGGGTGAGCGCCGGGCCATGAAAGAATGACCGGATTTCGATCACGCGAAGAGGATGGGAATCGCTCTCTGCAGCGTCCAGAAGACGGCGAGACTTCCGACAACGTACGCGCCGGCCAGTCGGAGTCGCGTTGGCACGGGTTCGGACGAGCGCATCGCACGGCCGATTGCGTACGCGCCGGCTAGGATCAGAGCGACGAACGTGAGCTGGCCAAGCTCCACGCCGATGTTGAAACCGAGCAACGCACGCCACTCACTACCCGGGGGCAGGCCGAGGTCGCGCAGCACGCCGGCAAAGCCGAACCCATGAATCAGTCCGAAGCCGGCGGCGACACCGATGCCGCGGCGGCCGGCGAACTGAGCGCGCGCGTCATGGCCACGGCACATCTCCACAGCAAGGTAGACGACGGATAGAGCGATAACGGCCTCCACGGGCCCCGAGGAGGGCGGCGTGATAGTCCCCAGCGACGTCAGGCCCAGCGTGATGCTGTGTCCGATGGTGAAGCCGGTGATGACCAGGGCGACCCTGCGCCAGGTGCCGACCAGGAGCGCGAGCGCCAGGACGAACGACAGATGGTCCCAGCCCTCGGCGATGTGTTCGGCGCCGAGCCGAACCCAGTCACTCAGCGTCATACCTCCGTCGGTGGCCTCCTCGTCGTCATCGTTCGGGTCTTCGCCTTGTCCATCGTGGCGTCCGTAAGTCGCCGACTCAACAAACTCGATAGCCCCGCGAATCCGCCGCACTGCGACCGGGTGACCGTTTCGTCGGGCGTCGATCACGATCTCGGCGACCGGATGCGGGAAGATCACGCGGAGCTCGGACCCGGGGCACTGCAAAGCGATGCGCGTCATCTGGTCGACTCCGACGCTCTCGTCGGTGAGTCCCGCCTCGCAGCCCTCGAAAACGAGGTCTGCGGCTCGAACCCCGTTCGGGTCGTTGCCGTCCCACTTCCAGACGACCGAGTGCAAGCCGCTGTCGACGACATCGAAGCGAAGCAGCGTCGGCCGATACTCATGAGCCTGCGCAGGCGCCGGCGAGAGCGCCGCGGCTGCGCTGATGAGCGTAAAGAGTGCAAAGAGTAGCGAGCGAATCACTGGTCGTCCCTGCGCACCTCGTACAGGTCCACGATGCGTCGCACGGCGGCCTCGTCCACAGCCGAGCGCCGCTCCCTCTCCAGCGCCCGTCGTGCTGCGTCTCGCTCAGTCTCGGAGCCGCCCGTCTCGGGGGTTCTACGAGAGTTCACGCGCACAATGTGCAGTCCGTAGGGGGACTCGAGGGGCTCGCTCCAGTTGCTGGGCGGCAGGGCCAGCACGGCTTCAGCGAACTCGGCGCCAAAGACCCGCTGCATCTCGTTGATCCCCACGTTGGTGAACTGGCGTCCGCGAACGAAGGCGTCACCTTTGCCCATCGGGTCGGCACCGCTGGCCAACTCGGACTGAACTTGGGATGCGTCGGCCTCGAGTGAGTCTCCGCGACGATCGCTGCTCAAGTAGACATGTTCGATGTCGACGCGGACTCGGCGCTCGGGGTCGGGCAGATGCTCAGCGATCCAGGCGTCAACGTCCGATTCGACGACCGGCTCGACCGGATCTGCGTCCTCCAGCAAGAAGCGCATATTCTGCACGAGTCGGCGGCGAATGATGGGGTCGTTGTCGTCGAGCCCGAGCGCGATCGCCTCGCGACGCAACGCCTCTTGAGTGACCCACCCCTGGATCATCTCCTCCAATTCGCCGTCTGTCGCGGGCCGTTGAAACTCGGCCTCGAAAGAGCTGATCAGATCGGCTCGGTCCTCGGGAGCGATCACGATGACTCGGCTCTCCGAGTCGTCGTCGAAGGATGGCATCGCGGAGGCGCCGGAGTCGCTTGAGTTGGGCGCAAATCTGTCAGGCTCTCGGAGGGAGTCAGCCAGAAAGAGCAGGGCGCCAATGGCCACAAAATGAAGGAGTGGTTCGCGTAAGAAGCGCATCTAGAATGCCTCGGTCACACTGAAGTAGAAGCCAGTAATTTCCTCGCGCGAAACGCCATAGTCGAGCCGGATATTCACGCGGTTGTGGCGGTCGGCACGGAAGCGAACACCGGCACCGGCGGTCCATCGAGGTGAGGCCTGCAGCGCTGCAAATTCGCCGAAGACCTCGCCGATCGCTGCGAAGGTGGCGAAGCCGAAGCGGCCAACGAGCGGGGTGCGGTACTCCAGTTGCCCGGAGATCGCGTTGGAGTCTCGAAGGCGTCCGGCCGTCATGCCGCGCATCAGGCTCGAGCCACCGAGCGATGGCAGGCCAAAGAACGGGGGGTCGCCCGCCGTGAACTCGAGGTTGACGCGGCCGGCGAGAATGTGGCGGCCGCGCGTGCCAAGGTCGATGTAGCCGCGCGCGTCCACGCTCCCAAAAATGTAGTCGAAGTCGGCGCCAAAGGCGTCGTTACTCAACTGCAGACTGCCCGTGACGAAGGTGCCGCGATGGGGAAAGAATGAGTTGTCGCGGTCGTCCCAGGAGACGCTGAGCAGAGGGCCCGTTGAGATTCCGCCGTCGACGCCGGTGGGTCGCCCTGTATCGAGCAGGCCACCGCTTTGAATCTCCCTCATCAGGTCGTATTCAAGGTGGTAGCCGATGCCAGCGTAGACCCGTGGATCGCCAACAACGTGGTTGAACACTCCGCGGAGGATTACTTGGCGAGGCACGTACTCTTCTTCTGCGCTCAGAGGCGCGTCCGGACCGACGCCGAAGTAGTCCGAGTGCCAGTCCTGTACGAGCGCGCGACCATCGATGAAGATGCGCCCATCGTTGAGGTAAACCTTCGGGTCGGCGCCGAGCAGCCACTGCTGTCGGAGCGTGTAACTCGCTGCAAATGCGACAGTCGAAGTTCGGTTGGTGGGCTGGCAACTCCGCGGCCGAAACTGCACCATTCCGATTCCCGCAAAACCCACGTTGGTGTCCGGAGTGTATCCGATGACGGGCACGGCGATGAATCGAGGCTTGCGGGGATCGCGGACCTCCTCGTCCTGTTCGTCCCCGGGCTCTCGGGCCATGAAGGGCTCTGTATCACCCGGATCCGCGTCCATCGCTGGCTCTGGATCTCCCGGCTCCGCGTCCGCTGCCTGGTCTGCGTCCGTGGCCAGATCGTGCGCATCTGGCGGGGCATCGGCCTGCGGAGTCTTTGCAAACGCCGGAGAGGCGAAGCAGAGCATGACGACTATGTGCAGGAGATGGCGGCGCATTGGGTGCGGCAGGGTGACACGAATCCGGTTTGGAATCGACAGTACATGTGGATGACGGGTTCTTAGCTTGAGAGTTCGGCCACAGCGAGAATCGGAGCGCACGGACAACGCTCGCGGACCAAGATATCGAGACTCGCCCTTTTTATCGCGGCAAGCTATGAGAGACGGCCCTCATGACTGGCTCGGATGGACAGGTCCCCTTCAACTCAACTCGACGAGTGCGACTCGCTCGCCCGAAGGCTTGGCCGCGGGGCAGCGATGGCGATCGTGGCGGGCTCGATGCTCGGAGTGGGGATCTTCCTCAACCCTCGGATTGTTGCTGAGCAGTTCCAGTCGCCGCTGGCGTTCATGGGAATGTGGCTACTCGGTGGATTGATCGCGCTCGCGGGCGCGGCAAGTTACGCCCAGCTCGGCGCGATGTTTCCGAAGGCGGGCGGCGACTACGTGTACCTGCGGGAAGCGTTCGGCCAGGCCGTCTCCGCCGCCGGCGGTTGGATTCTGGTGGTCGCAGTCTTCCCAGGGTCGCTCGCTACAATGGCGGTCGCTCTCGGACAGTATCAAATGCCGGTCATTTTTAACGGGTATGACCCGTCAGCGATCATGCTGGGGCTTCCTCAGTACGCGTGGGCAGGGCTGGCGCTTGTCGCGCTTCTGACCGTCGTGAACGCAGCTGGGGCCTACGTATCCGGGACCGCTCAGATCTGGATGACGATGCTCCCCGTAGGCGTTTTCGGTGTCGTCGCGCTCTTCGCGCTGTTGACCAACGGAGCTGGCGTGGCGCCGGAAACCATCGCGTTTGAGAGCAGCGGCTCATGGTTCAAGCGGTTCACGATCAGCTATATGGCCGTCTACTTCGCCTATTCGGGCTGGAACGCCGTTGGGTATGTGGGCGGCGAGGTCAGAGATCCCCGCCGCAACATTCCCTTCTCGCTCGTTGGCGGGACCCTGCTGGTAACCGCCCTGTACATGCTCATGTGCGGCGCATTCCTATCCGTATTGGGGATGGACGGACTCCGCGCAGCTGGCGAGTCCGGCTCATTGACCGCCTCGGTGCTCTTCGGCGACTCGGCCCGAGTCCCGATAGCGCTCCTGATCGCCTTCGCAATCGTGGGATCGCTCAATGCGACGGTGCTTGGCGGAGCTCGGATCGCATGGGCGATGGCTCAGGACGGGACGTTGCCGGCGACCCTCGGCACGATCTGGAAGAGGACTCGAACGCCGTCGAAGGCGCTCGTTCTTCAGGCCGCCATTTCGTCCGTTCTCATCGTCAGTGGAACGTTCGAGCAATTACTCGCGATGACCTCCCTCGCGATGCTCGTGCTCGGCATTCTTACCGTCTCAGCGCTCTTCGTTGTGAGGGCCCGGAAAGCGCCGGAGAGCGAGGGTATCCCACGTTTCGGCTACCCCTTCTTGCCTGCCGTCTACTTGGTGTTTGCTGTCTTCGTCGTCGCAGGCTCGCTCTATGAGGGCTTGAGCTCGATCGGCTCGGGGCATCTTGATGAGGAGTTCGCATTCTCCGTCTTGGGCCTCGTCGTCTTTGCGGCAGTGTGCGGAGTCTATGCTCTGTTGGGCGCCGCCCGCGGGCGAACCAGGGTGCGCGGGTGAAGCGTCTACTCGCCGCAGGCGCCAGCCTGCTCTTCGCATGTCAGCCCGGAGCAGGCGAACCCCCAGGAGACCCGGCTTCAGAAACTGTCTCACCGACGCAGGTCGAGGCGTCAGCGACCGCGGAAGAGGACAGCTCGGAGTCTGCTGCCGCCGTCGACGAGGGCAGCGCCGATGCGACCGATCTAGAGCCCGTCGTTCCTGATGAGCCGCCTGTTCGATCGCCGCCCGCGGGGTTCAGTCTGACGCCCTGTGGAGACGCTCCGGAAGGAACAACATGCGTGCCCGGCGGCTGGTTCACGCGTGGTGTCGATGAGGACCCGCATACCTGCGAACAAGCCGACCAGCCGCGCGACGGCCGATCCTCGGTGCAACCGGCTGCGGAAGTCTGGGTCGATTCGTTCTACATGGACCTCACTGAGGTCACGAACCTCGCCTACCAGGCTTGCGTCCGAGCGCGCGACTGCGAGGCAGCGGGACCGCTCTACCGGGACTACGACGCCGACACCCAGCCGATCACGGGTATGAATTGGTTTCAGGCACGCGACTTCTGCCAGGGCAGGGGAATGCGCCTGCCGACCGACGCCGAGTTCGAGCTCGCGAGCCGTGGCCCGGATGGCGAGATGTATCCGTGGGGCAATGAGCCGGCGGACTGCGAGCGCGCCATCATTATGAACGAGGAAGGTCGCGCCTGCGGTGTCCCCAAACGAGGCTCCCACCCGGACACCGGGCGAATCTTTGAGGTCGCCTCACGTCCCGCGGGTCGCTACGGCCTCTTCGACCTCTCGGGCAACGCCGAAGAGTGGGTCAACGACTGGTGGTCCGGAGACTACACCGAGTGCGGTGACGCCTGTCTCGGTGCAAACCCGATGGGGCCGTGTGACGGCGCAGATGAGTGTCGGGGGCACCGCTACAAAAGCATCCGCGGCGGCTCATGGTACTGGACGGCCGAACATGCGCATGGCGCCCACCGTCGTCGGTACGAGCCAGACAACGACCCCGCCCATCACTTTGGCTTTCGCTGCGCGGTTCTCGTCGTGGACCATGCGTCCGCAGCGACGAACGCCGCGCCGAATCCGTAACTACCGCGCTAAGGGTACTCGGCGAGACAGCGAATCAGCGGGATGCCAATGTCGCCGAGAGCGACCACGTAGTAGGTCTCACCGCTGACAAGTGAGGCGGGCTGGCCATCGTTTGGATAGTACTGGATCGCGCCCTCAGGAACCTCGCCGTAGGCAAGTGGGGCCTGCACTGCTTGGCCGCCAAGCGGCACGTCGATGCGCCAGACCGTGCCCTCGGGGAGATCGAGGTTGGGGGGAACGGCCGGGTTCGCGCTGCCTGCCTCAAGTACGTAAACGTAGCGCGCATTGCTCGGCCAGTTGAGGTCACCGTTTTCATCGAAACCATCGCCTGAAACACACGCGGTGGGCTCGTAGATCAGCTGGGAGTAGAGCGGTCCACCGAACGGAGCGCCAGCGCGGCCCTCATCTTCGGTATTGCCGCGGCCCAGATACTCGTCCAGCAAGAAAGTCTGCATCCGCTCAATGTCGTTCGTCGGAAGCCCGGTAGTCGCGCGGTCGAATCCGTTGTTCTCCTCCGGAGGATAAGCACCGAACGCGGTGGAATCAGAGAGGCCAGCGAGCATCGCGAGGCCTGCGTCGTCGACCGTATCTAGCCAAAGCGTGCCGGCGTCGATGGTCCATCCAGACGCACCAGCCGGAGCATCGTCGGAGTGACAGCAGGTGCAGGCGCAGGATTCGACCTGAGCGGTGACCCAGTCGAGCTCTGCCATGTACTCGTCATCATCCAATCGTGGGTCATCTTCTGGCGGCGGATCCACGCTGTATGCGTAGTACGGGCGCTGGGTGACGACGTCATCGCAGGAGGCATACTCGACGAACCGACGCCCCTCTTCCGTGCAAGCAGAGATGAGGGTGTTCGTGCAGACAAGACCCTCGCTCTGGCCAGGCTCTTCGCCCGCAACGGGCTCGCGGCAGTCCAGGTAGGGCCAGACGAAACCGCCAGATGGCGTGGGATTCACGGACGGCTCTTCGTCACAGACTGGGTCCGCGATAAAGGTGCCCTCCCCAAAGCCCTCACAGGCGCCGGAGGCGATCCCGCAGGCTCCCGAGTCATTGCCGGCGAGGTGCAGCGTGTAGCCGAGCTCGGCAAGGTCACCGACGACGCATTGGCCAAGCTCCTCATCGAAGCCGCAGGCTCCGCCGACCACGAAGACAGGCGCCTGCCCGAATTGAACAACTGCACAGTCCGCCTCGGCTGACTCGGCAGTCCAAGCTGCGCCCGTGTACGATTTGCACTCCGAGTCGCTCGAGAAGAGGTTCGTATACTCGCACGCACCGAGTGAAGCGGGCTCTGGCTCCACGACGTCCGGTTCTGGCTCCGCTGCGTCGGGTCCGGTTGCGGTATCGACCCCTGAGTCATTGATACCCGCGTCGGCGTTGACGTCAGTGTCCGGGTTCTCGTCGACCGAAGGGGTTGTCTCGTCTGCGCAAGCGACGACAAACAGAGCCGCGAGTGCGGTGTACCGTAATTTCATAAGTGTGTGGGTTGGGAGTAGGGCCGGTCGATGAAATTCCTAAGGCAAATGCGGGCATCCTTGGAAACGGTGCGCGCGGCGGTGGGCACGCTGCCAAGCTCGCTGCTCCCGAAGCGGTCGTGTACGGCTCAACGCATGAACCTCGATGGAAAAGTTGTCCTGATTACTGGCGCGTCCTCCGGCCTAGGCCGTGAGATCGCGCTCTCGCTCTCCCACCGTTCGGTGAAACTCGTCGTGACGGCGCGACGTGAGAACTTGCTCCAGGAGCTAGCGGCCGAGGTCGAAGCGAATGGCAGTGAATGCCTCGTGTGTCCTGCGGACGCGAC
>JBLHWZ010000255.1:0-8338 GCA_047629415.1 Bradymonadia bacterium
CTGCCTCGTTCCTCAGGTTTACAACGCCCGGCGGTTCGGCGTCGACATGGGCCGATTCCCTCATATTATGGCGGCCGAAGCGGAGCTCAGCCAACTCGAGGCCTTCGAGCGTGCGCTCCCGGAAAACCAACCTGACGCGACGTGATCCTTATTGCGTGCGCAACGGTTGACAGCAGCTCGGACGGCTGGCAATAAGCCGCTCCCGCATGGAGACATGTGGCCCCGACCGGGGCGTAGCGCAGCCTGGTAGCGCGTTTGCTTCGGGAGCAAAAGGTCGCAGGTTCGAATCCTGTCGCCCCGACTGGTCGGTTTTCGACGAAACGGTCGCCCTCACGGGCGGCCGTTTCTGTTTCGTGCTAGCCCGCTCAGGCTCTACCTCCATTTTAGTCGCGTCCGGCGGACCGCAGCCTTAGCCTCGCACTTCCTCACCCGAGGCTCGGCCATGATACCACCCCGGATTCCGGCGAACGAAGCCGCTCGGCTAGAGTCGCTCGCCAAGTACGACATTCTCGATACAGAGGGCGAGCAGGTCTTTGACGACCTAACGGAGCTTGCGGCACACATCTGCGACGTCCCGATCGCCCTCATCTCGATTATCGATGGCGAACGCCAATGGTTCAAGTCGCGGGTCGGGCTTGAGACTAAGGAGACACCACGTGATGTCTCGTTCTGCGGACACGCGGTGTTCGGAAGATCGCTGCTCTATGTTCCTGACGCGACGGCCGATCCCCGCTTCTCCGGAAATCCGCTGGTCACAGGTGAGCTCAGCATCCGACTCTACGCTGGCGAGCCGTTGGTCGGCCGCGATGGTCACGCGCTTGGCACCCTCTGCGTCATCGATAAGGAACCGCGTGAACTGACTGAACAGCAAATCGCGATGCTTCAGATCGTCGCACGGCAGGTGACCAGCCAACTTGAGCTGCGGCGCGAGGTGTTGGAGCGGCGCAGACTCGAGGGGCTCAAGGACGAGTTCGTCTCGACTGTAAGCCATGAACTGCGAACACCGCTGACAGCGATTCGCGGGACCCTCGGCTTGATGGCGGGCGGCGCGCTTGGCGAGGTTCCCGATCGATGGCAGAAACCGCTGGAGACCGCATCGCGCAGTGCCGCCCGGCTGGGACGCCTCATCGACGACATTCTGGACATCGAAAAGATGGCGGCCGGCCGACTTGAGTTGACTCGTGTTCGGCTAGATATGGTCGCGGTAGTGCGCGACGCACTCACAGATAATGCCGGCTACGCAGGGGGATACGGTGTCCGCTTCGAGTTGAATGCCCTAGTCGACCTGGCCCCCGTTCTGGCTGACTTTGACCGCATTCGGCAGGTGATCGACAACCTCCTGTCGAACGCTGCGAAGTACGGTCCTAGGCGCAGCTCGGTCGACATCGACGTTACGACGGACGGTTCGTCTGTGACGGTTGGAGTCCGCGACCACGGCGAAGGGATTCCAGCGGACTTCCGTGACCGGATCTTCGAACCGTTCGCCCGGGCTGATTCGTCCACGACGAGGAAGCGCGGCGGAACCGGTTTGGGGCTGAATATTGCCCGCAAGATCGTAGAAGACCACGGCGGCGAGATCGGATTCGACTCATCCGATGAGGGGACCCGCTTCTGGTTCCGCCTCGACTCGGCTGAGTAGGACCACAGGGCTTCACACGTTCGCCGGTTGTTTGGCCCGAGAGTGTCTGACTGCTGTCGCGACGAGCACGGATAATCCGATGGAAAATCCTGTGAACGCGAGCGCGAGGCTCGTAAAGATGGAGCGCAGCAGATCGCCTACGAATCCCTTGCCGACCGCCAAGACAACGGGGGGGCCCGACGCACCTTCCGGATACGCGCCAGAGAGCGAGTACACACCCCCGTCCGGCACCTCGAAGGAGGCGAGCCCAACACCGGAGCGACCGTTCAGGGAGTAGTTCAAGTCGACCACGAGGGGCGTCAGCGTCACAGCTAGGCCACCCGGATCGACGATCTGGTAGCTCACACTGCCAGGGCCCACCGCGCCTGACGAGTAGACCTCCCCGTCCACAATCGACCGATACTCATGAAAGACGTTGTAAGTCCCCGGCTCATCCAGGCTGAGCTCGGCACTCCCGGGGATGACCGCTTGCAGGAGGCCGTCTGCCAGAGATGTTAGGCTCATGAACGCTATAACGGCGGCAGTGATCGGACCGATCAGCATTAGGAGACACCCTAAGCCGTAGGGGACCTTGCTAGGCGACTGCGCGTTTTTCATATGAAATCTCCTTGTTCGCTAGCAATGGAAGTGCCCGCCGATCGGAAGCACGACAGGCTCAACACCCAACCGTGAAACCTCGTCGACGAAACCTTCCAGATCAACGCCTGGAAGCTGCCTTGGCGGCGCGTCATAGGGGTCGAAAAGCCAGTCCCAATGACACGGTATGATGTACTTGGGTTGCGTGATCTCGACGAGTTCTTCGAGGTATCGAGGACGGTAGTTTCGGCCAATCGCGCAGAGACAGAGAACATCAGCCCGGACATTCTTGATCCGTTCTGTGAAGAACTGCGCTGAGTCGACGTGCAGCATGCGAAGCGGCGAGCCATCGGCCCGCGTGTGCTCCAGATACCAATTGAACACGGTGCCGTGCCGCAGGTCCCCGTTCTTTGGAGGCCAGGGCGGAGGCGTATCGATCGTGCCTTTCAGCGGAACGTAGCCGTACACCTTGCCGTGTGCAGACGGGATCCCTCTCACGAATAGGTTCTCGCCACAGGCGATGTCTTCGTCACCCTGGGTAGACACGAGCTGCGCCTCCGAGACGCCTCCAGCGCGTCCAACATTGCAGGCGGACGGGCAACCGATCAGCCGTGCTCCGGTGCGGACACAGAGCGCTGGCGCGTCCAGAATGTGATCGTAGTGGGAGTGCCCGATGACCACGTCGTCCGCATGCGGAAAGACGCGCTCAATCAAACCCTCGTTGGGCTTCAGTGGCCGCAGCATTTCTAGGAGACCGGGCCGCGTAACGAACGGGTCGAACACGACGGTTCGATCCGGTGTCTTCATCGTGAACCCTGCCGTGCCGAGCCACTGCAGATGTGTCTCGGCCGGGCCATCATCGCGGAACAGATGTTGGGGCGCCAGATGCGGTCGAACGAACTGTGACAGCGTGGAAAACACTAGAGACTCTCGTCGATGAAGCCGTAGTAGCGCGCCATCCAGTAGGCGAGCAGGTAGTCGGCAGGTCCGATGACATTTGCTGTGTTCGCCGAGCACGAATTGATGCTGTACGGCGACCTCCACCACATGAAGGTCGCGGCGCAGCGATCGACGACGTCGATGGCGATTTCAGTCGCATCCTCCCCCAGGCGAGCGGCGCAGTAGCGCTCGTATCCATCAAGTTGCGACTCGAACTGAACTTTGCGCTCAGGGAATTGCCTCAGCGAGCAAATGCCATCCTCAACGAGTTCCTGCACAACAGGCGTGGTGTCCGGGTCCAGATCTTGGACCGAGGCATACATGAAGTTGAACCAGGAGTTGTTCTGCAACGACGCTGACCGAAGGCTCGAAGTGTTCATAATCTCGGTGTCCAGAACGCCTTGGTAATGTGCGCGCAGGTCACGGTCATTCTCGAACTCGAGCAGAACCCACATATTCGCGAACGCCATGGAGAGCCGATTGAAATTGCTCTGGCAGCCATCGGTACCGACGTACATCACCATTTGCGGCAGGTAGGATGTCGCGTAGTTCTCGCCGGTCTCCAAGGGGTAAGGGAGGCACTTACCGCCCTCCCCCTGCTGGAGCAGGCAGTCGTTGTAGTACGAGTGCAGGTCAGCACGGCCGGTCACTTCAGCGGCCAGCTTGACCCATGAGAGGACCTGCGCTGCCAAGAACCCCGGGCTGTCCTCGAACGAGGTCGCGTAGAGGATTCCGTGCTCGGTCTGCCGGCCGTCCCAATCGACGAAGGTCAGGTCGTTGTCCACAAGATGGGTTCCTACTTGGTCCATCATCTCGACCACGGACTCGCGAATCTGCTCGTCGTCGACGAACCGCCAGACAGCCGCGAGGGCCAACATGTGACCCGCGTACTCGTCTTGCGAGACGTTATCCAAGAAGCACCAACCCGCGAACTCGTTCATGCCGCAGTGGTCCGAAGAGACGAACTCCTCAAGCTCTGGATCGTAGGTCGCGGCGCACCCTGCGTCGTCGATCCGAACCCAGCGGTCGTCGTCCTTCTCAATGTCAGGCACATAGGAGAGCGGATCGGTTGGGCAGGCCAGTGTGTCCCAGTCCGGGCGAAGGGCGCGAACAAAGATACCGGGCACCCCAGCGATCGTGAATCGCTGCTCCAAGCCTATCATGAGCGAGCGCACCATCTCCAACGCGGCTAGGTCTCCCGTAGCGCCGTAGCGATAGGCCTGCGCGGTAAGGTAGAGCCCGTTCCAAAGGCCGTCGTTCGCTCCCGACTGAAAGGTCCGAACATCCTCGTAGGTGGCTGTATCGGGATCGGCGGGAGCAAAACAAGGGGCTTCCTCGCCCTCCCCGCACTCAAGCTCAACCTCGCCGAGCGTGACCGACGCGAGCCAGTTCAGCTCTGGATGAACATGCAGGCGAGCTGCGATATCGTCGTAATAGACCGCCTTCTCGGCGAGCGTAGACGGCGTCGCGCCCAGCGCTCCCTCGCACGCTCCCCATTCCGGATCGCCAGCCCGCCACGGCTCAACGCACGCAGCGTCTCGGCAGAGGAGACGGTCGTCCCAGCAGTTGAGGCTCTCGGTAACTTCACCGTCCGCGCAGGTCGACAACGTAACGCCGTCCTCTGCACAGGAGACACCCTCCACACACGGGCCAGCGTCGTGCTCAGCGTCAGCCTCAGGACCTAGCTCGATATCAACGTCGGCTTCAAGATCCTGATCAACGTCTTCATCCCGAGTATCGGGCGCAGCGTCGAGCTCGCTCGCGTCCTGCTCGACATCTGCGACGGAGGTGTCCGTACTTCCGTCGCTCTCGACGTCCGTAAATCCGCTGGTGTCATCCCCTGAGCAGGCAGCGCAGAGTATCGTCAACAGAAGGAGGTTCTTCTTCATACAAATGTCGGTGAGGTGTGTCGTCCGAACACTCGCCCGTCACTGGACGATCGGCAAGCTCCTCTAAGAAAAGGAGGGGCCCAGCCCCAATTTCTGACCTCGAGTTCATGAGAGAATCCGCGCCGCCTGAATACGTCGGTAATCTGGCCTCTGCAGGGACCCACGTTGAGCGGCCCCTCGACCATCGGCGACATAACAAATTGCTCACTCCTCATTCTGCTCGCCCTCGACGGCCTGATGGTCTCCATTGGCGGTTGCGACTGCCAGAGCGATGCTGCGACCCTCCCGTACCGCCCGAGCTTCCTCCGCTCGAAGAACCGGCAGCAACTCCTCCAGCAGTGTCGGCCGAAGACGGGGTCGGAGCAGGAAGCGGCGAGGTCGCTCTCGCTCAGTCTGCTTGGGCACACGCCACGGCGCTAGCGCCGGCAAATGCGGATGCCGTGGCGACGGAGGCAACGGCTGAGGCAGCGAGCGCAGCCCCAGTATCGCCGGCCCAACGAGAGCCCGCTACACCGCGCGCGGTAGCGCAGGAACGGGTCGCCGTCACACCTACCAAACCAGACCCCGCCGAAGAGTCCGAAGAGGAGTTCGACCCGCCACCGCACACCAATACGCTACAAGGTTGCCACCCCCGCGGCGGTCCCGTCGTTGCCCTAGGACCCGACGATGTGGAGCGTGTCCTCTCGATGAGAACCTCCGAACTTCGGCGGTGCTACGAGCGACTACTACCCCAAGCGCCGGAAACTCAGGGCCGCGTCAACCTCCAGCAGGAGATTGGTGTCGACGGCAGCGTCGGAGCCGTTCGTCTGTTGGAGAACGAACTAGGAGCTCAAGCAGGAGACTGTATCTCAGGGGCTGCGAATCGCTGGAGCTTCGTCGGCGTCACCACGGCAATAACCGTCGAGAAGGCCTATTGGTTTGAGCTCGGTCGTTAGCCAGACATCGACCGCGAGGACCTACACTTCGGTGGGAATACCGAACGGCGGTCTCTCGACCTTGTCTGCCCCACGACGCCTACCGCGGAGCGAGTGCCCTGGCGGCTGGGCCGACTCCGCAGATACTGCCGTGGCGACCCCCACCTGCGCGTCGCGTTGGTTCGGCTGCTCCAATGTGCCTGCTCTGACGGCGGCAGAACTTCCCTTCTGAAAGGCCCACTGCTCATGCGAATCGCAGCTTTCCTTCTCGTCCCTGCGCTTCTGAGCGTCGCCTGCGGCGAGACCGACCCCAAACCCGACTGCGTCCGGACCGAATGCACGACACCACCGCAACCTGGGTGTGAGACAGACGACGAAGGCGAATCCACTGACGAGACTATCAACTACGCCACGACGGGGACCTGCGTTGCTAACCGTTGTGTCTACTAAGCAACGACGCGGGACTCCGACGGCTGGGACTGCTCAATCGACACCCCTGACGAGGGCATTTTGTATGGGCTTTGCAATCCGTCGGCGCGGAAACAGGCGCGACGTCGGCCGTTGAACCGGAGCCACCTGGCCGCCATCCCTTTGGGCTCTTCCTCAACCTCGGCGCCTACATCCCGCGTTGCGCAACCCGCTCATGAGCCCGCCAAATGGCGACCGAGCTATTGTGAGCGTTTCGCCACACATCGAGCAGACCCGCTGCCGACGGACGCCTTGGTCTGACAAAGGAACCCCGCTAGGATCGGGTCATTCGTAGAAGAGAGAGAATGAAGATTCGCGTTTCGTCCCACGGGCTGACCCGTTGCCCCTCCTGTCAGACGCACGTGCGCGTTGCTGCGAGCGCCGAGCGCAGCGGTGCGCTCGCCGCCGCCCTGCTCGGTGGAGCTGTCGCGCGCGGCGCTGACCCCGAGCTGGTACCTGACGTCGGAACCGACACCGCACAGGACACCGATACCGACGTCGATGCGGCGGATGCCCCGGAAGACATTCCCGCGGCCCTCTATGGCGACCCGGCCGACGTCATGATGGACATGGCGCCCGACTCGACGCCTGCCCCTGAATACGGCGTCTCGGACGATGTTGCGCCGGACGATGTTGCGCCGGACGATGTTGCGCCGGACGATGTTGCGCCGGACGCTGACATCGAGACCGATGCCGCACCCGATACGACTCCCGCACCCGAGTATGGAGTACCGCCAAATGCCGGCTGATGTTCCACATAAGGCACCGCCGATCGGTGCCGCGCCCGAGTACGACGGAAACCCATCCAATCTCGTACGTGCGCCGAAGGCCGGCGACGTAGAGTCACCACTCTACTGCGTCTGGGAGCTCACCCTCGCGTGCGACTTGGGCTGCAAACACTGTGGTTCACGAGCAGGAAAGGAGCGTCCGGGGGAGCTGAACACTGACGAGTGTTTGGACACCGTCGCGCAGATGGCCGCGATGGGCTTCCGCGAGGTGACGCTCATCGGCGGAGAGGCGTATCTTAGAGACGACTGGCACATCATCGCCAAGGCGATCACCGACTCCGGCATGGCCTGCAGCATGACCACCGGGGCTCGTAATCTTGACGAGAAGCGCGTGCAGCTCGCGGTTGATGCCGGCATCCGCGTGATCTCGATCTCGATCGACGGACTCGAGGTAACGCACGACGCGCAGCGGGGCGCAAAGGGCTCCTGGCGCTCGGCTGTTGATGCAGCAAAGCGCGTCTCCGCGACGCCGATCCGTCTTGCGACGAATACGCAGATCAACCGGCTCTCTTTCCCAGAACTTCCCGCTTTGGCGGACCTCTTGGCGGAGATCGGCTCCACAGCGTGGCAGATTCAGCTCACCGTCCCGATGGGTCGAGCCGCAGACCGCCCCGATCTATTGCTCCAGCCTTGGGAACTCCTGGAGCTATTCCCGCTACTTGTTTGGATCAAGAAAACCAAACTGGAACCAAACAAAATCCAGCTACTTCCGGGCAACAACATCGGCTACTTCGGCCCATACGAGCACTTGCTGCGATATGGTGGGCAACTAGGCGCGCACTGGTCGGGATGCTCCGCTGGCAAGTGGTCCATCGGGTTGGAAGCGGACGGGAAAATCAAAGGGTGTCCCTCCCTGCCTTCGTCGCGTTACACAGGCGGAAATCTGCGGACAGACAAGCTGTCTGACATCATCTTCAATGCCCCCGAACTCACGTATTTCAAGGAGCGCGGTCGGGAAGAACTCTGGGGATATTGCGGCGACTGTTACTACGGCGATGTCTGCAAGGGCGGCTGCTCATGGACATCACACTGCCTGCTCGGCAAGCCGGGGAACAATCCGTATTGTATTCACCGTGCCCTACAGTTCGAGGGCCAGGGGCTGCGCGAGACGGTGCGAAAAGTGGA
>JBLHWZ010000256.1:0-8329 GCA_047629415.1 Bradymonadia bacterium
TACCGATCTGCCCAAATCGAACCCACAGCGCTGACATCGGGCCGCATTCGATTCGTTTTGATTGTGGCACTGAGAGCAGCGAATCACTCAATCCCTTTGACGGCAGGGGTGTTGACTCCGAGAAGCGATATCTTCGCGGCTTGAGCCCGAATTGGCAAGTTCCGCTCTGGTTGCGGCGTTAGGCTCCTCCCTCTACAATCGCTACCTATCTTACCCCCAGAATCGACTTGCCCCGGCTCTCCCCACGCTTGAATCGTTTGCTCGAGGCGCACCTCGGCGAAGAGCGGCTATCGGATGCGCTCTGGCTCGTCCTCGGAGTTCTGCGCTCTCCCGCCGGAGTCTCTGTCGAGGCTTTTCGATACCTCGGGGTTACCGCGCTGCTCGCGGGATACAATGAGGAAGCTGACGCGGTTTTCCAGCGAGGCGTTGAAGAGGCGCTCGGCACTGGCGACTTAGTAGGCGCGATCGACCTGCTTCGCCGGCTCGATGCCCTCGGCGGTGACGTAGACACGCTGTGGACGAGGATGCTCAGTATCGTCGTGAAACTGCGATTCGAACCCAGCGACGACGACCCAACCGTAATCGAACTCACGCAGGAAGAGCGTCCAGAGTTGAGCCTAGACCAACTCCTGACCGCTTGCCTTGAAATTGTTGTGGCCTCCCCGATCAAGTCAGGACCTGAAGTTCTGCCATGGATCCCCCTGCTCTCGGACCTCAGCGACGGCGACGTACGCGCCGCCGTAAAGTCGCTCAATATTCGTATCGTGGCAGAAGGTGCCACGCTGAGCAGCGTATCCGAGGGAGCGCCGGCATGGGTCATTTCGGGGAGCATTCTGCACGCAGATCGGAGCGTCGGTCTGCCGTCTGGAACGCTCGTCCTTCCCGGGGAAGACACTCCAGTGGCAGCATCCCCCGTGCGACTTCTCGTCTGTGACGCCGACGTCTGGGAGTCACTGAAGGATGACCCGTATCTCGCGCGCGCCTTGAGCGAATATGGGCGCAAGAACCAGCTGGTATCAACCCTGCGCCAAAGCACCTTCTACAAGAGCCTGCCGGCGCCAGCGCGCGAGTCATTTCTCTCTCGCCTGCACTGCTCGACGATCGTCGATGAACCGATCATTCTAACCGGATATCGCGTTCGCGGTCTCTTTGTGCTCCTCAACGGCCACGCGATAGTCACCGACAACGGTGAAGAGATTGCGTCTTTGCAGGCCGGGGACGTGTTCGGCGAACTCGACGTCCTCACCGCCGGCGGCGCCGAGTACGACGTAACGGCCGTGGGAGAAGTGGATTTGTGCTTCATCGACGCAACCGCCGCTCGAGAGCTACTCCTGAGCGCCCCCGGCGCGCGCGCCTCGCTCGTCGAACTCAGAGAGTCTCGACAGCTCTCAGGTTCGCACCGAGCAGCCGTGGAAGGCTGACCCGCGGCGCACGTGGATCCATCGTCAGAAGAAATAGACCGGCGCACGCACTTGTAACGTTAGTCAGTGGTGTCCAAACTGTTCGGGCACCGTTTGATTCGAGGAGACATGAAAAGCAACCACCGTCAGTTAGCGTATCTCGCAGGAATCTCCTGCCTCGTTGGCTGGATGGCGCTCTCGGCGCCCACCGGACGGACCGAAAACGCTCAGACCTCGACCGCCACTCCAGACTTTGGCGAGTCGGTGACGGTTCTGATCGATCTCGCTGACCATCTCTCCGCCGGAGAAAGACAGGATTTCTTGGCCGCTGTGCCAGGCGCGACCCTTAACTCGGAATTTTCCGAAGAAGAGGGGCTCTACAGGGTGACGTTGCCCACCGCCGAAGCTCTCGCGCTTGTCGGCGAACTCCGGGGAATGCAGGAGATTGAATTCGTCGAGCCAGAGCACACGTACGCGCTCGAAGCCATCGAAGCTGAGGCCACCCGGGTCGATGACCCTCTCTACCAATTCCAGTGGCACCTCGATCAGATCCACGTCGAGGACGCCTGGAACCAAGCGAACGGAGACGGAGCCGTCGTCGCAGTAATCGACACGGGGGTTGCCTTCGCAGACTCCAGCACGGGCCTTCGACAGGTCCGTGACCTATCGGGCACGAGCTTCGTCCCAGGATACGACTTCGTGTCCGACGACGACCAACCGCACGACGAGCACGGTCACGGAACCCATGTCGCCGGGACGATCGCCCAGACAACTAACAACGGCTACGGAGTCGCAGGCATTGCGCCTGGCGCGGCAATCATGCCCATCCGAGTGCTGGATGCCAGCGGGCGAGGGAGTACAGCAGACATCGCCGAGTCCATCCGATGGGCAGCTGACAATGGCGCCCACGTGATCAACATGTCCCTCGGTGGGCCGCTTCCATCCCGCATCATGCAGGACGCGGTCGCATACGCTCACAGAAAGGGAGTCACCATAATCGCCGCTGCAGGCAACTCGGGATGGTCAATGCCGAGTTTCCCAGCCGCCTATCCCAATGTGGTTGCGGTATCCGCAACGCAGTTCGACCGAGACACGACTTTCTACTCGAACTACGGACGCTACATCGACATCGCAGCTCCCGGCGGAAACACCCAGCTCGACCAGAACGATGACGGGCGACCGGATGGCGTAATGCAGGAGACTTTGACTCGTGAGAACCCGGCTGAGCACGAGTTTGCGCTCTACATGGGAACCTCGATGGCGAGCCCTCATGTCGCAGGGGTTGCAGCGCTCATCCATCAGCAAGGAATCACCCATCCCGATCGCGTTGAGGAGATGCTCCAAGCGTCGTCGACCCAGGACGTTCCAGACTACACGGCCGAGCACTATGGCGCAGGACTGCTAGATGCCGGGGCCGCGACCCGTGCCAATGTCGTGAAGTTCCAAGCTCCAAGAGCGGCGCTCGCACTCTTCCTCGTCATGCTCGGCCTCTCGACGAAGCGAACGCGCAGAAGCGGGATCGCTGGCGCGTCCACAGGTATCGCCGCAGTCTTCGGGGCGACGGGCCTCGCAGCGCTGGTCTTCCTTGGATCCACGTTTGGCCTATCGCTTGGCGCCCTAGGCGGATTCGCGGCGTCACCGATCCGCTGGCTCGACAATCTTGGGTTTGACTGCGTGGGCAGCTCGTTGCTGATCCTTAGCGCCGGCCCCTCACTCCTACTCTACGGGCTCTTTGGTGGTCTCAAGTCCCCCCGCGCCGCTGGAGTGGTCGTTGGGCTGCTGAGCGGCCTGGCAGCATTCCTGGTTGGCGAGACCGTGGTCGCGACGATGGACGTCGGTGGGATCCCAGGAATGGGCGTCTTGGACCGAGTCTGGTTGGGAACCAACGCAATGCTTGCGACCCTGATCGCCCTGTTAGCGTTCCGACGCTCGGAGTAGCGGTCCCGAGCTAAGCTAAGCCGCGACGTACGCCCGAATCACGGCTCGGTCAGCCTCCGAGATCTTCTCGAAGAAGACGCCGAGCCGCCCGGGCTTGCGGCCCTAATCGCCCGGTTGGCGTTCCGACGCTCGGAGTAGCAGTCCCGCGCTAAGCTAAGCCGCGACGTACGCCCGAATCACGGCTCGGTCAGCCTCCGAGATCTTCTCGAAGAAGACGCCGAGCTGCCCGGATGCCCGACGGCGTATGTTCCCGCGCGCGCTGATCACATGACTTCTGCCGGGCAGTTGAAACTCCAAATCTAACGCCGAGGCCACCGTAGCGCTGACGTCCTGCAGCGCCCGGAGGCAAATGCCCGCCTCAGACACGTCCTGCCCAAGACAGAGCGTGGGCAGCCCGTTGTGAAACGCGTTGAGCAGGATGTCGATCGTGTGTCTTGGGGACGTGCGTCGGTCAGTCATAAGTCCGTCATGTGGGTCTTTGCCTACATGTAGGGCAGTCATTCCCTCAAGCCAAGTTATCGGCTGTAATTGATTGGCATCGTGGGACTAGCTAGCCAAGTCCGGGACGGCGCACGAGCAATCCTCCGAGCCCGCCAACGCTGTGCACGCTGATAGGCTGATCGCCGCGCTCCACTGCCTCGCGCCTAGCGGCGCGAGCCACCCCTTTGTTGCCAGCAACCAGTCGATAGACTTCCTGCTCTGGCAACACGAGGAGCGAGGATGGCGCACTAGCGACGACCGCCACCTGGACAGGTCGTCCGAGGAGCGTGCTCACAAACCCAAAGAAGTCCCCCGGGTGAAGAGTCATTCGACCGCCCTTCCCGCCGCGGCTGTCCACCACGAGTTCACCAAACTGAAGCAGAAAGAGCCGTCGGTTGATCTCGCCCTGTTGCAGAATGGGCTCCGCGGACTCCACATCCACCGTGAAGAAACGTCCCGCGAGGTCGCGACGTTGGTCGGTACTCACCGATGCGAAGATTGGAGCTTGATCCATCAGATTTGAGACGAGTCGCTCTCGCAGCACCGCCCGAATCGCGTCGCCAATCTGTGCATCTTCACGACGCAGTTCGTCCGATGCGGCCTTCGGCAACTCCAGCATACCAACTCGCCCTTCGGCTTGAAGCGAAACGCGCGAGTGTGATCTGGTAAGGAACTCGAAAGCTCCGATGAGCTCTCCTTCGGACATCCGGCAAAGGTCAGTAGCGTCACCGGCGAGCGGCCCGTTCACAACGCGAACAACGCCCTCCTGGATCAGCATCAACGCTTCCAGTTGGCGACCCGCATCGATGACTGCAGCCTCATCCGTGTATTCGACGTAAACCAACTTGCTGAACAACGCCTCGCGCGCAGCCTTGGGGAGGCGGTCCGTGAGCGGGTTCGGTGGGATGTCGCTTAGAACAAAATGATCCGGAGCCGGCCCCACAACGGTGCGTTCCGGCGGAGACTCCCCGCGAAAACGCTCCATAGCAGATACCCGCTGGTCGAAGCCTCCGGACGTTGGGCGCGGCGACAAGTCGACGATCCCTGCCCGAGTTGAGTCGCTCGAGCCCGGCCGCGTTTCAGAGAACTGCGGGGGACGGGGAGTCTCGTCATCCACGCCGAGGCCAGAGTAGTCCGACGGCGACTCCGCCTCGATGACATTATCACCGGGTGACTCAAATGGGTCCGGCAACAACACCCTGTTCGACTTAACTGGCGAAGGAGCGAATCCCTGAACCGGGGCAGCCCTCGGCGGCGCCGACTTGGGCCTCGGCGGCGTAACTCGCGCAACCGCGATGGGGGCCGTCCGATTGCTCCCCGGATCCGGTGGACCGCTCGAGCTGAACAAGCTCCTAGGCGCGGTCCCTTCGGTAGAAAACGGAGTGGCCGACAGTGACGCATCTGAGCCAACGGCTATTCGAGAACCACTCCCGGTCTGATGTCTTGCAGTGCCGCCTAGGGCGTTGGGCGAACGCAGGACCGCGTTGCCTTCGCTTGAGCGCCCAGTCTTTGCCTTCTCTTGCTCTGCGCTCGGCCCCATCGGGTCCAGCGCGGACGCGATCTCATCGGAGATTTGAGCAACTGCTCCGGTTGGAGCCGTAACTTCATCTTTGTATCCGATGGCATCGGGGATCTCGATGAGGTCCGACACGCCCACTTGAAACGAGGTGAAATCATCGTTGATTTCCTCGCGGCTTGACCGGCGGCCAACGGGCCTTTCCTGAGCCGTCTCGCCGACCGAAAACATGTCCTCGGCCGCGTCGCGGAGCCCGACATCTACGTTCACAACGGGAATCTCGCCTAGGACCTCGCTGACTTCCTGCAGGCGAGGCGCCGGAGCAAGTTCGAAGATCGGCTCACCCGCTGGCGCTTCAACCAGCACCTCGACGATCGGGGCGGCCGCTCTGACCTCACGTGCCGGGAACCGAGCGTGGATCTGAGCGAGCAGCAGACGCAATTCAAGATTCCCGGCGTCAAACTCAAGAGCCTGTCGGCATGAGTCCCGCGCAGGTTTCCCCTCTCCTCGAGCCACGTGAACCCGGCTGATCGACATCAGCTCGGCCGCCGCACGAACGAAGTCTCCAGACTCTAAAAAGAGGGACGCCAACCCCTTTCGGGCATCGATGTCGTCCGGAGCTTCGCGGATGATTCGCTGAAGTCTCGAACGCTCTGAGAGTTTGGTGATGTTCATCCGCGGGTAGCTACCAATCGTCGTAGTAGTAGGAGTCGTAGGTCGGTGGTTGGGCGACCGAGGAGACATGCCAAGAGCCACTCTCCTTCACGAGGTTGATCGTTATTTCGCCGATCGATATCGACGCTGAATCGCCATAGACAGAGAGCGCGCGCTCGTCTGAGTCGAGCAGCGCTTCAACGATCGCGTCAATCTCCGCTAGATAGCGGTCTTCAGCATCGTCACTCAAGAGCGAGAGCAATTGCACTACTCCGTCGCTCTGTAGCGCGGCCGCAAGCGCGGACATCGACTCCACAGGTGTGTCCGCACCGTCCAGCAACGGGACCTGCTCAGTGAGGCGCCAGGACTCGCCAACGTACGTCGTGTCGACCGAACGAATGCGGTCAACCGGAATCGAGGCATGGACCTCGGTCTCACCGCGCTCGACGCTACCTCGGATTGCGCTCGCCTGCTCCGAGAGCAGTGCCTCGTTCGAGGCGCAGAACTCAGCAAACTCGACTTCGCTCAGGCCACGCCGGATCTCGTCACCGACAAGCCCGTATACTTGGCTCCAATCGCCCCGGTCGACTGCGTCGGCGTAGGCGATCATGGTATTTTCCGGAGCCGCCACGCGCGTTGCGCAAGCAGTCCCTGTAAGCGCTAAGGCGATGGCCGCCGTGACGTCGAGTCGCATGGGCAGGGCGTTGAAGAGCTGGCCCATACCGTAAGTGTTCAGGCCCGTATGTGTCAAACCGGACGCGCCAAGTTCTTACGCTTAACAATCACTCGCCGAAGAGCCACTTCAAAGCTCTCGCAGAGCTTCCCAATGTCGGCGCCGGGCGGCTCTAACCTGCCTGTCGCCCCAGCGTCGAGAACCAGGACGCCGACGACCCTACCCCCCATCTGAAGCGGTACCACCAGGGTTGCAGAACCGATCGCGCGTGGGAGGTGACGCCGAAGAGGACCGTCCATCGGAAGTGTGCCTGCAAAGTGTGACCCCTCGCTCGCGACCCGATGCCACACGCTCTTCTCTTGGACCTCGAATGAAAAACCAGTCGGTCGGTCGCCCCCCGTCGACAATATGCCCTCCCATACAACCAATCGCGGGAGCTTCAGTCGGAGCACCAACACCGTTGGATAGACGAGGCTCAGCGTCTCGACCAACTCCTGCGCTACTTCGTCGCGGACCTCGACCTCCTCCAGTCCGCGAAGCGCGAGTTCGATCGCAGCGGTCGTCGCAGCCACCGGTTCGCCCAGATGCTCGACGATCTCCTCCATCGTCCCAAACTGGCCGGTGAGTTCCGAACCAAGATACTCGCCTACCGTGGGAACTGGGCGTGGAGTCGGATGGGGCGGACGCGCGCCGGCCGGCGAACCTGTACCTATCCCCCGCGGAGTGTGCACCGCCATTTGGGCTCCGGTCGTCCTCGCCTGAGGCCGAACTCGACGCCCGAGACTGTTTGCAGTCTCCCCGGAAATCCTCATCCCTGTCTGACTAATCTCAGAGGCGAGAACCGCAGATACGCTAGTCGCGGGGGTCAACTGCTGCGAGCGTCTCCTGGGAAACTCACCCGAGAGGAGTTCAGGCATGGGCGCCTTCGACCGCGACTCGGAGTCTGTTGCCCTCTCTTCCGAATCCAAGCGGTCCGACAAGCCTGCCAGCACCTCCTGTGACTTTTGCTCCAGGCCCCTTAAGGTCTCGTTCGTCGCGAACTCTACCGACCGATTAGGTCCGCCCGACTGGGCCGACACCGGGTGGCCCCCCTGGCTCGTTATGATGCTTTCCCGGAATCCACCGACGGAACGCGGAACCGAAACCGGGCCTTCACTCGCCGTCCGAACCGGGTCCGCCGCCGCCGCTGCCGCTTCCTCGTCTGTCAGTTCGACGAGGGCGAGCGGGAGCAACTCCACCACCGGGAGATCCGCACCAACCTCATCGTCCGAGACGATCTCAAGACCGCCGGAGCGCGAACGCAGCTCCCCGCTTCGAGACAGACTGAGCTCGATAATCTCCGTGCTCGCCTCGACATCCTCCATCGCTTCGACACTCACTGAGGGCCTACGCGAGAAGGGCCCGCCGAGGATGGGCTTCGTCAGCTCCACCGTGTCCAGCATCGCGCTCGGTTCGCTCAGCTCCTCGACCATTGTCGGGTGAGCTGCGGATGCGGAAACGCTGGCGAACAGACGTTTCAGGTCATCATCCAACTGGTCCTGCGTCTCACCAATCTTTCTCCGCAAGGAACGCAGTTCTTCAGCTGGAATCCTCCACGGCACTTTGGAAATCCTCTCAAACTCCGACGCAAACTCGCTGAGCGTGAGGATTCGAATCTCCAACTCAAGT
>JBLHWZ010000257.1:0-8276 GCA_047629415.1 Bradymonadia bacterium
GGTTATCTTCCGTTTGGGCGAGACCCTCATGGAGAACGACAACGCGTCGGAGGGAATTCAGTTCCTGACGCGTCTGGTCAACACGTACGGCGACTCGCACTACATTCCGGACGCCCGCCTGCTGATGGCGGAGCACTACTTCGAGAATGACCTTCTGATCGCCGCGCGTCAGAACTACGACGAGGTCCTCGGGTTCCCCAACTCGTCGGTCTACAACTACGCGCTGTACAAGGTCGCTTGGGTCGACATCAACGAGTACATGTTCGAGGACGCGCTCACGCGCTTCCAGTCTGTTGTTTCCAACTTGGACATCTCGCCTGACCCCTCGCTCGACTTCCGCCGTCAGGCGCTCAACGACATGTTGAAGTGCTACGTCGAACTCGACAACGGTTGGGTCCGCGCACGTGACTACTATGAGTCGTACGAAGGTGAAGACCTCATGCGTCGTCAGCTCGCTCGCCTCGGCAACGCGTACGACGAGCAGGGCAAGAACGAGGAGCGAATCGAGGTCCTCTCGTTCTTCTGGGACCGCTACCCGAATGACGAGCAGATTCCTCAGTGGGCCGCGGACCTCCGCGACTCTTACGAGAAGATTGGCAACTGGGACCGGTTGGAGGATGGCGTCCGCGGCTTCATCGCTTACATGCGCCCGGGTACACCTTGGTACGTGGCGAACGGCGGCAACGACCGTTCTCTGATCAATGCTTCCGGCTACAGCCACGACTGGTTGCTGCAAATCATCAACCGGAACTACACGGAGGCCGAGCGGCTCTGTCGCAACCAGCCTGATATCTGCCGGGCGCTCTACCAAGAGTGTGCGGTCGATTACTCGAACTTCTTCGAGTGGTTCCCCGAGTCCGTTGAAACCTACGATCAGTCGTTCTTCTACGCGGAGTTGCTCTACTACAAACTCGCGCACGATTCTGATGAGACGTACCCAGGGTGTAGTGATGATCACTACATGGGTTTCGACCAGTGTGACGACTGGTTGGCCGATGCTGGCTTTGCTTATCAACGGGTTGTTGAACTCGATCCCACGGCGGACGCCGAGCACGCTCACGATTCCGCGGTCGGTGCACTTCAGGTCTACGACGATTTCATGAAGCGTGCCGTTCCGAATATCGACGACCCGCTTCCCCCGCCCGCGGAGATGGAAGATTGGGCACGGGAGCAGCTTGCCACGTATGGACCAGAGCTGGACGGCGGTCGTGTTGATCCTGAGCCGACCCCGATGACGGACTACGTCGACATCGTGTCTTGGTTCGCGCAGCTCTACCCAGAAGACGATCTGATCCCGGCGGCCTCATGGCGCGCCGCCGGTCTCTATCTGCGTCACAACAAGATCGCCGAGGCGGCACAGCGCTTCGAGACGATCATCGAGCACCATCCGACTCACCGTTTTGCTCAGCAGGCCGCGTTCGGCGCGTTCGTTTGTTACAACGCCGTCGAGGACTGGGTGAACATCGAGCACGTCGCTCGCATGTTGCTTGAGCCGTGTTCAGAGGCAGCCGACCAGGAGATCTGCGAGCCGGGTCGACTGGCTTCCGCAATCGCCTACGCGATGAACAACCAGTCCGAGGACTTGATGGACGAGGGCAACGGCCTTCGTGATGCCGGCGATGTTCGCGGCTCTCGAGTGCTTTACCTTCAGGCAGCCGAGAAGCGCGTCGCGCTCTACCGTGAGTTCCCGGACTCCGAGTGGTCGCCGAACGCGCTCTACAACGCTGCAGCGACCTTCGAGGCCGCACGTGACGTGGACGAGTCGATCAGCCTCTACAACGAGTACATCACGGTCTTCGGCGAGCATGAGAACGTGCCCGACGCGATGTTTACCCTTGGGCTTATCCAGGACTCGCAGGCTCGGTTCCCTGTCGCGGCTGGCTGGTTTGAGCGAGTGGCCGAGACCTACCCGGACTCTCCGGATGCCTCGAGCGCAGTTCTCAACGCAGCGCGACTGCGGGAGGCGCTCAGCGAGTACGACCAGTCGTTGGCTCTCTACACGCAGTACATGGCGCTGGAGCCGGAGTCCGAGATCAACAATGATCTCTACTTCATCATGGCTGAGATGGAGCAAGGGCGTGGCAACCAAGATGCTGCGTTCGACCGTTACCAGTCGTTCCTGAACGACGTGACGGACGACTCGATTCGTCGACTTATCGCTGTTCATCGTCAGGCGAAGATCCGAGAGGGTCAGGACCGCGAGTCTGATGCGCTGACGCTTTATACGCAGATCTACAATATGTACGGTCCGGGTGAGATGGGATTCAACGAGGAGAATCAGCCGCAGGGTTGGGTGACTGAGCCCGGCGCTAACTTCACCGGTGACGAGCGTCTCGCCGTCCTCCCCTTCGCGGCTGAGGCGCGCTTCATGCTCTCGGAAGAGGCCTTCACAACCGCACGTGGAACGACCATCGGTGATTGGCAGAGCCTCACTGAAGACATGGACGCACGCTTCGCTTCGATGGCTGAAGCGCAGAAAGAACTCTACGCGGTGGACGCCTTCGGCGACGCAAGTTGGGCAATCGCGGCCCGTTCGCGGATCGGTGAGCTCTTCTATGATTTCTACAAGGAACTCATCCAGCTCGACCCGCCGGACTTCGACGAATGCCTCGAGGCGACGCGTTACAACTACGACGTCTGCGATGACGCGATGGAACAATTCGACGAAGCGGTCTTCAACGGCTCCGAGCAACTTCGGAACCGGGCGGAAGTCGCCTGGGTCGAGGCGCGAAGTGCTGCAGTTGAGAACAACGTCTTCAACGAGTGGGTGCTCCACACGATTGAGCTCATGAACGACCTCGACCGCGCCTACGCGGTTGGTCTGACCGAGGGCATGACCGCGGACAGCGCCGGAGACGCTTACCTGAGCACTGGCTACATCCTGGACCTTGGGCAGAAGCTTGAGGACTTCGCGGACTTCGTCGAACTTCCCGCTGAGGGAACGATGTTCGACGAGTTCGGCAACCCGATTCCGGCGGCCTTGCCGACGCCAGGCGCTGCTCCAGCCGGGCAGATGCTCGATGGAGAATCGGAGGCGCTGGAAGACGCTGGTGATGCGCTAGAGGGCGCAGATGGTGCGCTGGAAGGTGCAATTCAAGACACCACCGATGGTGAGGTCGACGCTGCCGAACAGGCCATCGAGGGAGCTGAATAATGAAAACAAATAACACGAACACGATTCGACCGTTGGCACTTATCGCCGGTACGATCGCGCTTGGAGCCGCCGCGTGCGGTGGCCCAAGGATCGACCGTACGGGATGGGAATGCTGGGAAGAGGTTGCCTGTGCCGAAGGGTACTTCTGCGGCGCCACACACCTCTGTGAGCAGGAACTCATCGCGGACATCCCTGGTGTTGATTCCATTGCACTTGGGCACTTCAACGATGGCGTTCGCGCCATGAACGATGCGCCGAAGGACTATCAGGGTGCTCTGAGCGCGTTCCAAGCTGCGGTGTCGCAGGATCCTGATTTCTGGGAAGCGCTCGAGAATCTCGGGTTGGTTCAAATGGACCTCGGGCTCTACACCGACGCGGCCGCTACTTTCCGCACCGAAGCGGAGGTCATCGATGACCTGGTTGGTCGTGATTGGCCGGTTGAGCCGCGGATGGAAATCTACCTCAACATCGGGAAGGCTCTAGCACTTGCTGGCGACACTACCGGTGCAGCTGACGCGTTCGGGCAGATGCTACAACTGGACCCTGAGAATGCCGAAGCCCGCGCTAACCTAGCGGCGCTGAACTTGCAGACGGGCAGCCCGGATGCAGCGCGGCTGTTCATCCAAGAGCTGCTCGTGCTCTCGCAGAATGACGTTGGTGCGCTCAGCGTGCTGGCGAACATTGCGAAGGACACCGGCGACATGCAGTTGGCTGAGTACCTCTGGGAGAAGTGCCTCCAGGAGATCGACAGTGCAACAGCGATGCTCGAGGTTGACTGCGAGCCCTACTTGACCGGTAACGGCGATGTGGAGAGCCCAGAAATGGCTTGGTGCGCTCAGTACCAGGACATGGACGCAGATTCCCGTACGCTCCGTGAGTCATACAACCGACGTCGCGGCGATCGAATGCTCAAGATGCTCTCGGACATCCAGAATGAACTGGGGATCGTGGCATGGGGTGATGATAACGACGACGCGGCGGAGCGTTTCTTCCGGCAAGCGGTAACGAACAACCCATCGAACTCCGCGGCTCGCGTCAATCTGGGCACTGTGTACCTTGAGTACGCGAGCTGGGGTCGGGCGTGCGGAGAGTTTAGTGAAGCGCTGGCGCTTCGACCGCGAGAGCGCGCCGCGCTCATCGGCCACGCGGCCTGTGCGCATGGCGATGGTGATCTTGAGATGGCAATGGAGCGTTACGAACTCGCGTTCGACGCCTACTCCACCGATCAGTTCATCACTCGAAAGTTGGCTGAGATTGCGTCACGTGGCCTTGGTGACATCGAGTTGGGCCTGTCATGGTACGACCGTCTCCTGGGAATCCAGGGGACCAACGCTACGACTTGCGACCCGACGAGCAGCCCGGACTGCAAAGCGCGGCAGACCTACCAGACGGTCCTCGACCAACAGCGACAGATGCAGGATCAGCAGAACGACTAAGAGGTCTGCTTCAACGACTGAGGGCGCGCCAGCGCCCTTTGGTCGTTTTTGAGTCTACTGTTCGCCGAGAACTGGACGAATCTCGTCGGTAAAGGAGCAGTCTCGATAGCGCTCGGCGAAAAAAGTTAGACCGTTCTGAGAACCGAGTCGTTCATCAAGCAGTACCAGCATTCTGTTGGCCCGTTGCAATAAGAGTAATCCCGCTCTCACTCGCCCTGAGTTCTCGTGAAGATCGCTACTATCTGTGCCTTTGCTTGCGTTTCAGTTGCGCCACTCGCCGTGTCGGCGCAAGATACCGATCCTGCCTCAGTCCATCTGACGTTCGACGGAGACGCGGTCACTGGCACGCGACACGGGCCGGACGGCGATTCAATTGTTGTCCGCGGGAACGCCAAGTTCGACAGCCTGATTGAAATTCGGCGCTCTTTCTACAATGAGATTGTAGAGAGCGCCGATCAGTTCGCGCACTGAACACCAGAAGAGACCAATGAAACGTTCAATTACGACCCTGACCTTTGGATTAGTTACTCTCCTTGCGGCGTCCGCGTTCGCACAGGACGACGAGGTCCAGACTCGCTTCTATGATTTCAATGACATGCTCATTGATGGCGAGTTCCAGCGTCCGGACGGAATGTTCGCCACGGAGCGCGGCGAGGCCCGCTTCGACAGTCTGCTGAATCTACGTCGCTCGTTTATCGACGAGATCGAAGAGACTGCATCTGAAGACGCGCTGCAGTAAGACATTCAGCTTCCAATCGTATCCAATACCACCTCGCTTGTAATCGTCTATGCGCATCGTCTGTGACAGCTGCGGAGCTAAGTACTCAATCGCCGACGAGAAAATCGCCGGAAAGCTGTTCAAAGTCCGCTGCAAGAAGTGCGACAACATGATCATGGTCGACGGCACCGCATTGGGTGGTGACGAGACAGTGTTGTCTCCAGCAGCCTCGACCGAAGCAGGATGGTACGTCGTTATCGACGGCGCCCAAACCGGACCACTCTCGGTCGACGAGGTGGTGGCCCAGGTAAACGTTGGCGCCGTGGACTCCACCAGCTTCGCTTGGCGCGAAGGAATGGGGGACTGGCTTCCTCTTTCCGAGATCCCCGAGTTCGATGGACTGCTTCCTGCGGCGGGCGATCCCTTTGAGGACGAAGCAACTCGCGTCGCGAGTATGGACGAGGTGCATGCGCCGGCCCCGGTAGCTGAAGCACCTGTCCCTGTCCCTGCGCCTGAGCCGGTGGTGGAAGCACCAAAGCCGAGCGGCGCTGGTCTGCTGTCTCATTCAGGCAACACCGCGGCGGGTCCGTCGGACTTCTTCGGCGCTGGAGCGGCTGCTCAGTCTAGCCAAAGTCCAGAGCCTCGGCCTAGCAGTGGCAGCGCCCTAGGCACGGGTCTGACAGACGAGCGGAGTGAAAACTCGGTTCTGTTCTCGCTCAACGACCTTACGAGCAGCAAATCAAAGGCGGCAGACGACCAGATCCCACGGACGGATGGGTCGGGACTTATCGACATTCGTGTGTTGGCAAACACCCAGTCTGCCGCGAGTGCGGGTGCCGGAGATTCAGTCGGTGTACCGATTACGCCGATGGCACTTCCTCCACGGAAGTCCAACAAGGGGCTTGTCGCAGCGATCGGCTTCGGTTCGGTCATCATGCTTGGTCTCATCGGAGTCCTCGTCTTCATCGCGTTCTTCAAGGACGATCCGACGTTCCAGCCGCCCACGACCGAGCCGCCAGCGGTTGCGGTCAATGATGCTGCAGGGGCTGAAACAGGTACCCTGGGAGAAGGCACCGTCGTCGAGCCAGCTGTTCCCACTTTAGAGGGGTCCGGTGTTGCCGACGTTGCTGCGGTACCGCCGGTTGAACCTCCGCTCGAAGGCTCAGGTGCAACTGCAGTTGCGGCCGGCTCGGGAGAGGCCGCTCTGACTGAATTGGCGGCGCTGACCCCTCCCTCGGCAGACGGAACAGCCACGTCGCCAGAAGCAGAAGAAGGCACATCGGAGCGCGAAGAACGAGACGAGCCCGAAGTCGAGCGAGAGGAGCGAGACGAGCCAGAGGTGCGCTCGGAACGCGCAGAGCGAGAAGAACGTGACGAACCGCGCGAGGAAGCGGTCGCGGCGCGCGAAGAGGTAGAGGCCCCACCCAGTCGGGAAGACGACAACTCGGAGCGTTCGGCTGACGCTGTCGGAAACGCGCTCGACGCGATTCGGTCCCAGCGAGAGCCAGAAGAGGAAGAGGAAGAGGAAGAGGAAGAGGCAGAAGAAACCCTGAGCCGGGACGCGGTACGCTCTACAATTCGACGCTATCGGTCTCAGGTCGCGCGCTGTGATGACGGCAGCGGTGGTCGGTACTCAGTTCGGTTCACGATCCAGCCGAGCGGTAACGTCTCGAATGCCCGAGCACAGGACAGTGACGACGTATCTCGCTGCATCGTCGGTGTGGTTCGCGACATGGAGTTCCCTGAGTTCAGCGGTAATGCTGTTCCGGTCACCTATCCGTTCAACTTCTAGAGTCTACGAATAGTCATTGGCGCCGGACCTTGTGTCCGGCGTTGTTCGTTTTTGGGCCGCGCTTTGGCGACGACACATACGCGTCTTCTTGAACGGCGCTTCATTCGACTACTCCGCGTGAGTTCGGGATCACGTCGCACCTCGAAATCGAGACCCGCAGCCGATAGCTCCGCATACACGTCGAAAGGGTCGGCGGACTTGGAGCCTCGGCTTGGAACCCCAACGTGGTTGGTAGTTTGTCCCGCTGCGGAGGTCGAAGCTCAGTGTTGTCGCAAAGAGGACGCTGATACGGCCGTGTCTCGGCACAGGACGCTAGGATTGCACCTCGTCCGAGCTTGTTGGGCGGAGGGCCGGCTGTATGACTTCGACAGAGAAGAGTGGGACCGGGGACTCGGCCTAGTCGGCCGCTTGCGAGGACTCTCCCAGGTCCTGGAAACCTGACGGTCGAGGTGGGCCGCCCGCGCATGTACTGCGTTCGGGCGGCTCATCGTGGCCCCTGATTCGCAAAGCTGTAGCGAGCAAAAACGACAAAGGCGCGGGATTACCGTGCATCTTTGGTAGTCGGATGCTTGCCTATTCGGGCACTGCGACGGCGATTACCTGCGCTCTGAGGGTGCCCTCGTGCGCAAACGCTGAGCTGGTGTGCCCTCCACTGGTTTCGGTCGAAGTGAGCACCGTGCCGATCCGGATTCCCAACTCGTGGATCTGTCCGCGTCCGTAGTCAAAGAGCAGAAACCCCTCGCCGTGGCCGCGCGCCACAACACGAGCAGGACGGCCTGAACGCTCTGCGACGACCTGCCCGTCAACGGCGTAAGTGTAGACGGTGTCGATGACGGCGAGGTCACGGCCGCCATCGTGGTGGAATCCCGACAAGGTGTAGCGGGCGGATAGGACTGAGGTCAAACCTCCCTCTGTTTCTTGTTCGGTTTGCAGCCAACTATCTCCGATAGAGACTGGCTCGCTCGGGAATTGAATCCAGTGAAGCGTGAACGCGTCGCTGAGGAAACCGACAATTGAGGCGTCGTGTGCGGTGTCCGAGGCGATCCTGCCAGTGGACTCCTCGACGGAGCCGTCGGACGCAATACTCGATGAGAGTCGCGCTGCCTGGAGTGCTGAGCCGAGTCCACCTGGAGGTTGCTGCTCGCCGTTCAGGGTTCGGACGACCGTGGGCGACTG
>JBLHWZ010000258.1:0-8233 GCA_047629415.1 Bradymonadia bacterium
CCGTCACTCGTCCGGACGTTCGTCTTCCCGGACTCCGACAATCTCTATGACGCCGCTGCTCCGGAACTCGTGTTCCGCCGCACCGCGGAGTTAGAGGATGTTCTGGTCCCAGCCGATGGATCAGGCTCTACCGAGTAAGGGTCCGCACGGACTCGACACGGACCTCGGCGCCGTCCCGTGACTGTGAGCGAGTGACGGGCGCCAAGAAGTCCGCCGCGATCACCCAAACCGTCGCCGTCTCGATCACGCTCGTGAGATCGCCATCCAGTCGAAGCGTGCTGACGATTTGCACCGCCTCTCCTTCGAATTCGGATTGTGGTGAGGGCACCACTTCAAAGAGGTGTACGTAACCGACGGGAACGTCTTCGGCGGACCCGTCAGTACTAAGTGTTGCAGCGCCTGCGGATTGGCCGGAGTCGACACCAACAGGCAAGACCATGAGCGGGGGCGAAAAAGTGAGCGTCCAGCCGTCGGATTCGGATGAGCGCAGTGCGAGGCCTGCCGGCGTGCAGATGAAGTGCTCAACCCCAACTTCCCGCCCGTCGACGTCGCGGAGCTCATACTCGAATAGGAGCGCCGCATCCGTCTGACCAGCGACGACGCGCAATCGCAGCCACGACTCGGGCTCGTCTTGAATCGCGACGTTGAAGCCAACCGACGCATTACGGATCCGCTCCATATCAAACGGGCATGCAGGGAGCGGGTCGGGCCCTGCCTCCAAAAGAACAGCCTCGACCTCGGTATCGAGGGGCACGCCCTGTTGCGATGCGCCGCAACCGGCGAGCATCCCAAACACAGTGAGCGCACTGCAGGCGGCGATGGAGGCATTCTGTTTCATGACTCATCTTAGATACCCCCTGTCCGACCCGCTGTCGACGGATTGACCCCTTCAACTCGCTGTGCGAGGCCAAGTTCATGCGGCTCAAAGAAAACGCCATCTATCTCAAGCTCGTCTCTCGCCACGACGCGATAAACGACGGACTCTACCGTCGAGCGATCGCCGAACTTGAGACGTTCGCAGGTGCTTCCTTCGAGACGTACCAGGATCTGAAGGGCACACGCCTGCCCTCCAGAGCTATCGGCTCAGAGCTTCATTATGACGTGTTTGAGGGCATCGGCTTTCATCCGACAGTGCGATTCGCACTGAGCGGCTCGTCGGTTATTCGCTCCTTGGAGATCAACGGTGGTCTGCACCCGTACAGTGGCGTGTACGTCGTCAACTTGGACGTTCGTTTTGATGCCGCATTGGTCGCCGAGCGAGTTACCGATCTCATCGACCTAGCGGAACGACTGGCTACTCTGTGGGACCCGCTCACTCTCCATATCCACGACGTCGACGACGACTCCATTCAGAACATCGACAACCCGCGCCTCTTGGAGTTGGGATACGGAATCAAGGCGTCCACTGAGCTCGCCGACCGGCCTGGGCGCGAGGCGAGCCGGGGACAGTTTCGATTCACCGTCAACTGGGTGAGCTACTTTGGCGCTGAGACACTAGAGCTGTTGAAGGCCGCGGACCGTGATGAGTGGCCAGTCGAAAACCGAGTCATTGGGAGTGGGCGGTGGTTTCAACTCGCAGCGTCTCCAAGCGAGATTGGCACCGCAGAGTTCCGCGCCAGCCAGACCGCGCTTCGCGCCGCCCTCGATTATGACGCGCTTATCGACAAAGACCGCAAGTCATTCTCGTATTGGAAGAGGAAGCCGTGAACGAATCGAAGGGCACACTGGCCGATCGGACGATGGAGGCGGCTCTTCTTGAGGCGATCTCTCCCCTCCGGACACGCGCTGACGCCGCCATTGAGACGTTCGCCAAGGACTGGGATCAGGCGCCCGCACCGCTGGGGGAGGCTATGCGCTACGCAGTCACGGCGGGTGGCAAGAGACTGCGCCCTATACTGGTCTTCGCCGCGTACGACGCCGCGGGTGGTTCCGTTCCCACAACGCCCGGCCCATTCGCGGCCGCGCTCGAGATGATCCACGCCTACAGTCTTGCGCACGATGATCTTCCTTCGATGGACAACGACGTCGAGCGAAGGGGCAGGCCCACACTCCATATCGCGTACGACGAAGCGACGGCGGTCCTCGTCGGTGATGCCCTCCTGACAGAGGCGTTTTCCGTTGCCACCCACTGCGAGGCCTCTCCAACGTCAATCGTTCGCGCTGTGCGGGCTCTCTCACAAGCTGCTGGCCCAAACGGTATGGTCGGAGGCCAAGTCCTCGATATCCTAGAGCCTGAACCGGTCTACGAAGACTTACGCCGAATGCATGCGCTAAAGACCGGTGCGCTCTTCCGGTGCGCGTGCCAACTTGGCGCCCTCGGAGCTGACGCTGACGGAACGATCGAGGCGACCCTCCTCCAATTCGGCGAGGTGCTCGGCGAAGCGTTCCAGATATCCGACGACCTGGTCGACTTCCTCGACATCGATGATGCGGGCGAACACGAAAAGAAGGTCAATATGGCGGCGATACTGGGTCCAGCGGGAGTCGCCGACAAAGTCGAATCCGACTGTGACGCAGCAAGCGGCCTGCTCTCCGAGTTGCCGGGAGAGGTCCAACCGCTGGTGAGCCTCGTCGAGTGGGTACGCCAACGATCTCGAGACGCGATGGCGCGAATCGCCGAATGAGCAAGAAGCTCCGCCTCGATAAGCTGGTCGTCGAGCGCGGCCTGGAAGTGTCGCGCACCCGAGCGCACGCACGCATCATGGCGGGCGAGTGTCGGGTCGGCGGTCGAGCCGTTACGAAACCCGGTCACCAAGTCTCACGCGACGCCGACATCGAGTTCGTTGGCGGCGGCCTCAAGTTCGTCAGTCGCGGCGGACTCAAGCTTGAGCAGGCGCTCGATGCCTCCGAGCTAACGGTCGACGGTCAAGTTTGCATGGACGTCGGCGCCTCGACCGGCGGTTTCACTGACTGCCTGCTTCAGCGAGGCGCGTCCGCGGTCTTTGCGGTGGATGTGGGCTACGGCCAGCTCGCTTGGAAGCTCCGAAACGACCCTCGAGTCACCGTGCTCGAGCGAACGAACATCCGACATTTGGCGCGGGAGCTCGTTACGCGGCCGATCGATACCGCTGTCGTGGACTGCAGCTTCATCAGTCTGCGTACCGTGTACCCCGCGATGGCACCGTTCCTCGAGGTCGGGTCAAGGGTCGTAGCGTTGGTGAAGCCACAGTTCGAGGTTGGACGCGAGAATCTCGGAAGTCACGGCGTCGTTCGGGACCTCGACGCTCGTCGCAACGCCATCGACGAAGTCTCCGAGGCCGTTTCTGCGGCGGGACTACGCGTCGATGGTGGCGTGGACTGCGATACGCACGGCCCAAAGGGCAACGTTGAATACCTCCTGTGGGGAACCGTCGAGCGCGTGCCCCGGACTAACGAATCGGCGTCGCCTTCAGCGTAACCTTTCCGTTCTTAGTCGAGACCTCGAATCGGACATCTGTGCAGTTGTAACGCGACATCAGCGCTACGCGGTTACGGTCCAACTTCGCGACGAATCGTTGGTAGGTCAGTCGCGCGGTGTCTTCCCCACATTCGTCTTTCGCGCGAACGAAGTCTTCAAAGAGCCGCTGGTGCAAGCCCGTGGAGAGATCGCTCTCATGCGTCGATGAACTCGGTCGCAGGCTACGAAGGCGCGCCTCGGCTGCAGCCAGGAGGCTGTCCTGGTCCCCGCTATCGCCAAGCACTCCCTTCGCACGGCGGTTGAGTTCTTCCATTGAGACCCGAGGCTTTGTCGCGCTCGACTGAGGGTCCTGTGCGGGAATCTGGTCCGGTGTCTCGCCCTCGCTCTCTAGGTCGGCGACGTTGTCCGTAGGTACGATCGCGTCAAAGAGATTGTCGATGCTGGATGCGTCTGCGCCAGCCTCGGACTCCGCGGCGGCCGAAACACCCGAAGGAGTCGAGTTGCCCCCCACGCGCTGAAAGCCGCTGGCGAGTGTTTCTGCGTGGTCCAGATTGAACTGCACCCCCATCATCGTTCGGTTGTCCGCAGGCGCGGCAGGCGACGCAGCCGCCACCTGAGGCATAGGCGCAGCCACGACTTCAGGTTCGGCGGCGACTTCCGGCGAAGCCGCGACTTCAGGCTCGGTGGCGACTTCCGGTTCAGCCGAGACTTCAGGTTCGGCGGCGACTTCCGGCGCAGCGGCGACTTCCGGTGCAGCGGCGGCCTCTGGTTCGGCGGCGGCTTCTGAGCCGATGGGCTCCGCTGTTGCCTCGCCACTCATGACGGGAACCTGCTCTGGTGCCTCCACCAGTGCATCATCGACTAGCTCTGGCTCACCCAGAGAATCGACCACCAGAAGTTCGGGCGCATCTACGGGTGCGCTCAGTTCCTCGGCAACTACTGGAGCGGCCTCGGCCAACGTGACCGGTTCCGGAGCAGGTGCTGCGTCCGTTTCGGTCGCAACAGGCGCGGGTTCGGTCGCGGAGTCAGTTGCAACCGGCTCGTCCGCCGCATCACTCTCGGCACCTGTGACTGCAATCTCTGCCGCCGGTGTCGGTATGGCCGGTGCGGCATCCGTAGCTCGGGTCTGCTGAGCAGAGTCGGTTAGCGCCAAATGGGACCCGGAGATCGCTGTACCGACATCGTCGAGTAGCGAGGCCCATTCGTCGTCAGCCCCGATTCCTCCCATCCCTGCGACAGTGTGCTTCGGCTTCGGCACAGAAGCACGGAAGGCGGCGGGCACGTCCGGCGTGTCATCGTGGGACGTAAACGATCCGGAGGATGGCACCGCAGCAGCAACTGCCGGCCCGTCTGGTGACGGGTCGAGGATCTCGGCCGCGCTTTCCTCCACAAACTCAGGCTCTGAGACAAGCTCAGGCTCATCGATCAGCACGGGTTCATCAGCCGACCCGACCTCATTTGCCGGCAGTGTTGGCGCCACTTCGGGCTCCATCGACAGCTCAAGGGCCTCCATCTGATCACTGATCACCTCCTCCGGGAGGATGTGCTGGCCTGTGGATAACTGGAGTAGTCCAGGAGGTTCCTCGGCGAAGTCGCGCGGCACGTCCTCAATGTTGTCGAAAACAGCGGTTGAAGGCCCACTTGCCTCTGCATTCTGCATCATTTTAGACGGAGGAAGAGCCTCCTCCTCGGACAACCGGATAGGACGACTCACACCCGAGTTGTCCACCATAAAGAGGTGAGACGAGCTATGGCTTTCGGCGCGCTTAGAACGCGCTCCGGGCGTCTGAGTACGATACGCCTCGAGGAACGTATTGTAGGCCGTTGCGACGTCTCGAACCCACACGGGGTACTTCGTGTCCGGGAGCGAGCGTGGGTCGTTATCGGTCGCGTTGTCGCGGATTCTTCGGCTGATGTCTCTGACCGGGATGGCGAGCGCACGCTCCAGCAATGTCAGAGCCAGAAAGAAGAACACTAGACCAACGCCGATGACGATCCAGACGGGCCCGGTGCCATCGTCGAACGCTCGGAAGCGGGCGAGGACAGCGGGAAGGTTGCTCGGCACGATGGGTCCGGAGGCGACAACAACGACTCCGACAACGCCCTCCCCTTCTAGGGTGTCGACCCCTGACTCCGCTAATCGAACCGGCGCGATGAAGACTGTGCGGTCTTCGAGTTCCACCCTGCTCCGTGCGAGCAATCGCCCGGGCGAGCCAACAGTTGAGTCTGACGTGCGGTTGACAACTTCTTCGACCTTTTCACGGAGTCCCGCGTCGCCGACGTTAGACGCCACGATGGTGTGCCCAACAAAGAATGCGGTGTTGGCACCGGTGCCAGAACGCATCGAAGCGACCATCGCGTCATCATATTCGTCAGCGAGCACGACGGCGCCAACCACTTGGCCCGCATCGTTTACGATAGGCGCTGCCACTGCGCCGAAGAGGTGACCGCCCGCCTCAAAGTACGTGTGGATCGGTCGTCGCTCCGCGATCGCGATCTCAACTCGCGCCGAGCTAACGAACGTTGGTGCGTCGAGGCCCTCAGCGGAGATGGTCGAGTCCAAAACCTGGCTGGCTGGACCCGTGAGCATCGACGCGTCGTACCCGAGCCCCGGCTCCGAGAGGACGTTCCCTCTGGCCTGACGAAACATCGCGCTGGGACTAGGGGAGTCTTCGGTCGTTTCACCGAGAGACGACCGAAGGTTGGCGTCCGCCGCGATGAGACGTGTGTCGCCTGTCCGCCGAGTCACTGCGGTGCGTTCCATCTCGGCAACGAGCACCGATTCAAGAGTCGCTGCGCTGACAAGAGCTTGATCTGTCTGGTCCTGCACCACCGAGGGCGTAACCCTTGCGAGCGCAAGAGCGACGCTTCCAGCGAGAACGATGACGAGAAAGAGGATTCTGAATGCGTTCATGCCCGTGTCGGACAAAAGAAGCTAAGCGCCTACAATAACGGGGGAGTTTACGATTGCAGACCGGCCGTTAGATTACGCCCGCTAGGGTCGAAGTGTCAAACTAGCCCAAGGAATCACTGCAAATACCGCAGCGAACCCATATTCCAGGCATCGAACCCACACCGGATCTGTCCATATCCCCCCATCAAGCATCACTGCTGGCGCCCAGAACGCGGCTGTTACCGCGGCGCACCATGCCAGCCCGAAGCGGTGCCCGGACATGGTTGCCGGAATCAGGACCCACAGGAGATACCAGGGGTGAACGACCGCGGCGGTTAGAAAGAGGGAGCTGAGGATCCAGGATGTCGAGGCCTCGAAGGACATTCGCCGTCGCCAGCATACGAGCACGATCAGTCCGGTGACCGCGACGCCGAGGAGTTTCGCCATTCCCGACGCAAGCTCCCGCCGGGAGCGCCAGTCGTCGAAGGTCGGCGTCCCATTGTAGTACGTCGCTTCCGCATTGGTGCCCACACGAACCGAATCAGTGACGCCAGTCGCGCTCAGCGCAGAATCCAGTGTCGAGGTCAGAACCGAATGCCCCGAGGCGTTGAAATCCCACGATTCGGCGTACCGACCCAGTGAGCCAAACGCCTTCAAGCCTGATGCCGCCACTGGCGAGTAGAGGATTCCGAGGACCAATCCCCCAACGAGAAGCGTGGTCAGCGCGCGGGGAATGCCGTCGCGCCCCAGCCGCGCGGTGAAGAGGCCCAGCGGGAAGAGTTTCACGCCGGCCGCTAACCCGATCAGGCCCCCGACAACCCATTCACGACGGTGGTGAATGGCCCAGCACACCCCCGCGATGAGGAGCACGCCAACTACATCCACGTTACCGTTACCCGCGGCGGTGAAGAGGGCGAGCGGATGGGAGAAGACCCAGGCCCCAGTGTCCACCGACCCGATCCGCGCCTTTCGCGCTCGCGTCAGAACGGCACCGCCGGCCAGGCAGCCGAGCAGTAGAATCTTCCAAGCCATTATGCCAAGGCCAGCTCTCGCGATTATACCAAAGAGGAACTGAGCGAACGGCGGGTAGATAGTTGGTAAGTCAGGGTGATTGATTCTCCCCGGCAGTGCCGCGACGAGGTCTGCTACTTTGGCCGAGGAAGGAGCGTGAGCGAACGGAGAGAAACCGTTCGAGACGCACACCCCATCGAAGAGGTAGCGATAGACATCGTCCGATAGCGGAGGTGGGATCGCGAGAAGAACCAGCGCCGCGACGAGCGCCGGACCCACAATTAGAGTGCTACGAATCCGCACAGCGGGCGGGGAAAACGCGAGCGCCAGATGAGCGATCGAGGCCAAGAACATGCAGCCGACCGCCGCCCTAGCGAACCCGTATCCACGCAGAGACGCCGCCAACAAAACGGTGCTCAGAGGAAGGAGGAGCGCATACGCAAGCGTCGCCAGCTTGACCGCTCGGCTGCTCACTTCAACCCGCCCGATCCGCCAGTCGGCGAGCCGTGATGAGCCGCGCGAAGGGGACTCCCTGAACGACAGCGGACAGCCCGATAAAAAGGAACCCGCCTCCGAAGAGTAACAAGAAGGGCAGCGGCAGGAGCGAGGGGTGCGGCCCTGTATAGACGCGCGACACCCCGTAGAACATCCATCCAGCCATGAGGAGTTCGAGAGCCCCCGCAGACAGGCGACGCGACAGGTACTCGTCTACCGAGGGCAGTCGGCGCCGCTTCACTAGAGCCATCTTCGGCGTGCGCACGAACTCGGTACGATGCCTCACCAGCGCCTCTACGACGGCGCGCGATTTGTGAACGCAGAGACCGATGTCCAATGCGATCGCGGCCGGAATCGCGACGAGTGAATACCACCAGCGGAATCCGAGCCGGCGTAGGCTGGCTGCATAGAAAGTAGTCACCGAAACGAAACCCACA
>JBLHWZ010000259.1:0-8219 GCA_047629415.1 Bradymonadia bacterium
GGACGGGCAGTGGCTGCTCTTCATGGACGCAGACACGGCGCTCTGTCCGGGGGCGCTCGAGCGGGCCGGTTCCCTCGTACACCGCTATGATTTGGACGTTCTGACGGCGGTACCGAGGCAGGAGACGCTGACCTGGCTTGAGCGACTCGTCGTGCCGTTTCTGCATGTCATTTACGCCAGCTGGTTGCCGATGGTGTTGGTGCACCGAAGCCAAGACCCGAAATTTCTGGCGGCAAACGGCCAATTCCTGATGGTCAGCTCCGGCGGATACGACGCATGCGGCGGCTTTGAGGCTGTGCGGAACGCGATCGTCGACGACATGGCGTTCTGCGCGAACGCCAAGGGCAACGGGCTCAAGGTCCTCTTCGCCGACGGACATCACCTCTCGCGCTGCCGGATGTACACGAGCGCGAGCGAGGTCTGGCAAGGCTTCTCCAAGAATCTCTACGAAGGCATCGGTTCGCATCCGCTGGCCCTCATCGCCACGCTGGCGTTGCTTGGATGCACGTTCGTTGCGCCCGTCTTGTTGCTCGCGCTGAGTCCGCTCCTACCGGCGTTGTTCGTGCCGGCGGCGGTCGGGACTGCCGCTCTGTTTGCGCAACGAGTTCTGCTGGCGTTCCGACACAAGCACCCGCTCTCTTCCGTGCTTCTGCATCCGGTCGCTGCGCTTGCAGTCATGGCGATCGCGGTCAATAGCGCACGATGGCATCTGCGCGGTACCGTGCGCTGGGCTGGGCGGACGTACGAAGGCGGACAACACAGGAGAACCACGTGACCGATGCAGTCATCATCGGGGCCGGGCTCGGCGGGCTGTCTAGCGCGATCGCTTTGGCGGCGGCTGGAGCGAAGGTCCGTGTCATCGAGGCCGCACCCGAGTCAGGTGGAAAAGCTGGGCGTAGCGTGACCAATGGCGTCGAGTTCGACACCGGGCCTAGTCTGCTGACAATGCCGGACGTCGTCGAAAAGATTGCCGCATTGGCGGGGCTCCAACTCGCGGATCTCATCACGCTGCGGCGTCTCACACCGTCCTTTCGCTATCACTACCCGGACGGGGTTCAGTTCGACATCTTTGACGACGTCGAAGGCTCGCTGCAGAGCGTGCGTGACACGCTGGGAGCTTCGGCTGCGCAAGAGCTGAAGGACTTCTTGGCCTACGCCAACGGGATCTGGGCAGCCGCGGCACCGCCGTTCGTCTACGGAGATGCTCCAACCGCGAAGAACATCGCCTCCATGAGCGTCCGACAGGTCGTGGCGCTGCGCAAAATTGACGCCTTCGGGACGATGCGTGGGGCGATCGAGAAACGCGTTCGCTCGCCACACTTGCGAGACCTCTTGATGCGATACGCCACTTACAATGGCTCCGATCCAAGACGAGCGCCTGCCACACTAAACTGCATCGCTCACGTGGAGTTGGGGGAGTCTGGATGGGGAATTGATGGAGGCACATACGCGCTGGTCCGCGCTCTACAGAAGACGGCAGAGCGAATGGGTGTGGAGTTCTGTTTCAATACGCCCGCCAGGCGCATCGCCGTGCGGCGGGGGCGAACGACTGGCGTCGACACGGATTCAGGCTACATTGAGGCCAACGTCGTCATCGCAAACTGTGATCCAGCGCTCGCTCTTGGGCCACTACTTGGGCGAGAGTTTGACGGGCCGGAGCCATCGATGTCGGGATGGAACGCGTTGGTCAGGGCTCACTCGGTGCCCGACGATTTGCCTGCGCACGCGGTTTGGTTTCCGAAGAACTACGAGCAAGAGTTCGCGGACATCTTTGGCGAGAACCGCGCACCGAGGGAGCCGACCGTATACGTCTGCAACCAGGCACGCGCTCACGGCCGAGTTGGATGGCAGGACGGCGCCGAGCCCCTCTTCGTGATGGTCAATGCACCGGCAACGACGGATGGCGGGGAGCCTTCGGGCATCGAGGAAGCGGCTGAGTTCGCGATGAAGACGCTCCGTACTGCCGGGGTCGTGTCCGAAGCCGACGAGATCGTATGGGAGCGGACTCCACTGCAACTCGCGACCGCGTTTCCTGGCTCTCGAGGCTCGATCTACGGCGCTGCCTCTAACGACCGCTTCGCCGCGTTCCGCCGACCAAACAACCGGTGCAAGAATCCGCGGGGTCTATACCTAGCCTCGGGCGGAGCGCACCCGGGTGGTGGAATGCCGCTTTGTTTGCTTTCGGGGTTGGCCGCCGCCCGAGCCGTGTGCGTGGACACCGGACTCACTCAAAGTCGGGATGCCGCCGAGTAACGCTCCGCGAGCAGTTGGCGCCGCCTAGAGGGCAGCCTCCACCAGGGAGTACTCGGCGAAGCGTGGTGCTCGTAGTGGTAACCGAAGTGGTAGCAGGCGAGGAACGAGAGCAGCGTCGGCAGCTCTAGCGAACGCGCTCGATGCACGTCGTCTCTGCCTGGTCCGTGCAAGCGATGCGGAAGGTACGTCCCGACGAAGAAGAGCTGAGCGGTGCTTAGCAGCATCGGCGCGATCCAGAAAACCACGAGGGTAGACTGCGATACGCCGACGACATGATGCAGCACGTTGAACACGAGCGCCATCCACGCGATTTGGCTGAATGAGGCATACTTCCACATAAAGCAAAGAGCCCACCCGAGCGCGCCGCCGCGTCCCTCGTGGTAGTCTGGATCGTCGTGCTGCCCGGGAGCACGATGATGCTCGAGATGAGCGGGCAACATACGACTGAATCGCAGCCCGGAATGTACCCACAGCGCTGTCGTACCGATCCAGTGATTCAGTCTACGGTTCCCGGGTACGACCAGCCCATGCATCGCGTCATGGGCGGTAATGAAGAGACCGGTCCAGAGGAACGCCTCCAAGAGCACGACCCCGAGCACGCTCACCAGCCCAGGGGGCGGTGCCGACAACGCACCAACGAACACAGCGATCCAGGAGACAATCACGACTGCCGCGATCGCGGCTCCTCGACGGTTTGGCTCTATCCTCAAGGGGTGCGCACCTGACGGTAGACTCGCTGCATTGTTCAGTTAATGCGCCCATACTCCCGCCGGGTGCGCTACAAGGGCAACGATGCCGCGAGCACTCTTGATACTCATCGTCGCAGCCGCTCTTTCCTTCTCGCCCGATGTCATCGGGCAACCGGAGGTAGCGGCGCTGTCTCCGATTCGTGTGCCCGGCGAACTCGCCGGCCGCTGGGTGTTGGTTCAGACGACTACGACCGTCTCTCGAGTCGTGAGCATCGGTCGGGTGCGCACAACAACACGGGCCGTGATGTTCTACGATCTCGAGGACGACGGCAGCAGCCTCAACGGTCACGGGACACTGTGCGAGGTGGACGTGCAAACGGGCTCGCCCTTCGTCTATACAGAGCTCCCGAGTGCGCTGGTGCGTGTCCTCAACGCGCCCGTGCTCTCCGCTTCAGTGGACGCGGCGGGCACGTTCCTGCAGCCGCGCTCCTACTCGGTCCTGGGGGTCGAGCTTGACGACCCACGAGTCGATGAGCTGCCGCAAGAGCCGGACGACCCACGAGTCATCGACTGCGATGGAGACGGGAACCCTGGGGGCACTGTTCGCATCAGCGGCATCGTGTCAGGGGAGGTTTATGTTGCGCAGCGCTCTTGGAGTGAATTGGAAGGCCGGGTGACATCGCCTGACACCATCGAGGGCCAAGTTCGGTTCGACGAAGACCAAGTGATCCTCGGCGCCAGCCGGCGCATCCTTCGCAGCGGGCCTCCGACCGAGCCGGACGATGATCCAGAGCGAAATTGGTTCCGGCTGGTACGCCTCGCCGACGGCGCCGATTGCGTCGACGCACTTGCATACGCTGAGTCTCTTGAGGACTGAGCGCTGCTATGGAGCCAAGTTGGCGACGATGCGAAGTTGGCGACGCAAGGCCGCCTCTAGACCGAAGGCGACGCGGAACCGTTGAACTTCGCGTCCCCCAGTCCCCAGGACAGAATGAGGCTCACTCTCACACTCACTCTGCCCGCACTGCCTCTCCTCGCATGCTCCGGGTCATCGGCCGTGGAGGACCAGTCTCCCGCCATCGAACACTCTGAGCCGGCACCGGCCATTCGTAGGCATCCGCTGGACGGCATCGGCGGCCGGCTGCTTTGTCCCTGGACCCGAGAATCCGCCGCCGAGTCGCTCCCACGACGCCTTCTCGTTCTCGTCCGACGGCACCTTGGCCACGAGGGTGTTGGCGGCTAACGATGACCACTTCTAGGCAGGGCGCACCTGGCACCAAGACGACGACCTTCTCTTGGTAGAATGCGACCTATGGACAAGAGCACAGTCGCACGAATGGACGAGTGTCGACTCGTTATAGAGCCTACTCTGCGTGGATGTCCGCCGAAGTACGATGAAATAGTCCAAGCGGGATCTATTTAGCTACGCCACCGTCGACCCTCGAGTGGGAGCCCCGCAAGTGCAGCAAAAGAGAGGAGGTCTGCGGGAGTCACGGGCGACAAGTCCCGACAAAACATCCGCTGCCGCAGGCGTCGTTCGGCCGTCAACCAAACCAAGTTGTAGGGCAACAGCCCCAACTGACTGGCCGCCGCAGCCGCCGCGCTTCCGATACATCGTCCGACGGACCGATGCTCCGCCGGCCATCAACAAGACGGGCAGAACGGACCGACCAATCAACCGATACCGGACCCGTGCACAACGATCCTCGGCGCGTCCACGTCGAACCGTTCGATGACGACGATGTGAACCGAGCGCTCAAACGCCATCGTCATATCGCGCAGCTCACGCTCGAAATCGGGTTGGGCCGCCAGCGCCTTGTCCGTCGGCATCGCGAGCCGAGAGGCAGCAGCCACGATCAGCCCCTTCAGGTGGAAAACGGGTGAGGAGAGAGAATCGTGTACGGTCACGTGAATTGGCTGTCTCTTGGTTTTGTTCGGCTCGCACCAACACATTACGGGGGGGCAGCCCTCACGAATAGCTCCAAGAGGCCTTACCTAGCTCTGCTATTGCGGATCAGCACCCGTCAAACAGTGGGCGAATGACCTGCGCTGTAGGCCTCCGCGGAGCGCCCGTCGAGGCGCGCGGCTTCGTTCGTTTCGTCCCGCTAAAATCTGTCCCGAATGTTGGCATAGTCCAGACCTGGTACGACAACTCGTCTGAGCGTCGATGACGAGCCGTTCGGGAGGACGAACCGGACCTGGAAGTTCTTTGATTTGAAGAAACTTCTTCACGGCTGGGGCGGATTTGAGCAAGGGAGTTGTCTGATGAACGTCCGGCCGAGGGGGCGATGCAGCGCGGACAAGCCCCTTCCTCACGGGCTCGATCAGGGAATTCTTGGGCGTATCCCTCGGGCGTAAGAGGCCAACGACGCTCCGCCGAAAGAGCATTGTCCGAAGGCCAGCGCCGCTGCAGCGCAGCCCATCCTCCCCACGTCTCGCTCCCAATGGTTGACGATCCCGACCACATCGCGTGACCTACCCTCGATGACCTCCGGCAACACAAAAACACTTCGCGTTGCACTCGCCGTGCATGGTCGCGGCCGAGGCCACGCCTCCCGCTCCGCACGAGTAATCCCGGCCCTCGAAGCAGCCGGATTCGAAGTGCACACGTTCGCCGGCGGCGCGGCGGTGGCAGTCCTCGCCGACGTACCACGGCTGACGGAAGTCGAAACGGTACTCCCTGGTAAGGCCGCCCTCAGGCGCACCGCAGCGCTGGCCCTTCAATGGCGTCGTCGCCTACGCGAGCTGGAACCCGACGTGCTGATCAGCGACGGCGAAGCTCCGTCACTGCTCGCCGCGAAGGCGCTGGGCATCCCCGCGATCAGCGTGGGGCACGGACTCGTTTTTTCGAGCTGTGATCTCCCCAAACTCCCGACCGGCCAAGTGCTCTGGGAGAAGATGAACGCAGCACCAACCACACACTTGGCGAGCATTCGAGTCCCGGTGCACTTCGCCGCGATCGAGCCGAGGCTCTCGAACACAATCGTGGCCCGCCCTGAGCGCTTCGAGCCAAGCGACGCGCAGGCGGGAGACACCCCATGGCTGATCTCCTATTTCCGCGACGGAAACGGCGGTGACTGGCTTGTCGAGCTAGCAAACTGCGGCTGGCAGATTCACGCGTTTGGCGATGGCGTTCCAGACCATACAAACATCACCGAGCACGCCCCTGACGCGGATGAGTTTGCGCGACTGCTGAAGGGCGCTCGCGGCGTAGTGGGCTCGGCCGGCTCGAACCTTATCTCGGAGTGTGCGTTGCTTGGCCTACCAATGCTAGCGATCTACCGCGCGGACGATGCCGAACAGTCACTCAACGGGCTCTTGATGCACGACGCGGGCATTGGCGTAGCGGCGACCGTCGACGCCGAGCGGGCGCAAACTGTCGCCCTCTTCGAGTGCCTCATTGGGGAAGACCAACGAGCGCGCGCCGAGGCGTTTCACCGTGCGCTTCCGCCGGTGAGCGAGGTCGTCATCAACGCGGTGCGCTCGCTAGCGAGCTAGCACGAGGCCCAGGTAAGTCCTATGCCTCGGGCGTCGACGGCTTCTTCTTCCCAAACGTGACGAGAATCACGGGTAGGACCGTCACCACGGTGATGAATGACGCGGCGATTCCTACGACCGCCAGCTGCCCGATTGTTTGAACGCCCCGGTGATCAACGAGCAGTAGCCCGAAGAAGCCTGCCGCCGTCGTGATAGACGACGCCGCGACCGCAGCACCGGTGGTTCGCATCACCTCTGACATCCGATCCACACCCTCTTCCATCGCTCGGTGATAGATGTGGATGGCGCCGTCGATGCCGACGCCCAGGACCGTCGGAAGCACGACCATATTGTAGAGGCCGACCTTGATATCGAGCAGGACCATGCCGCCGATGACGAGCAGGACGGCGACGGCCAGTGAGCCAAGGCAGGCGACAACGCCAAGAACCGAGCGCAGGTCGATTATCAGAATCAGGCACAACGCCAGCGCGACCCACATGCCGAGCATGCCAGCGTCTTGTTGCACGTAGCGAACGACGTCCGCGATAATGAAACCGTTGGAGGAGATCCGTACGGTTTTGCCGTCCACAACGATGGCGCCGAACTTGTCTTGGAATTCCAACACCTCGTAGGCGTTTCGGCGGTCGTAGTTGCCGTAGAGCAGCCCCATCGCGCCGATCGTGCCATCCCGCTCGACGAGGTTCCGCCGGCTCCACTCTGGCAGGTCGTCAATCGTGAATGCCTCGACGTCTATGAGCTCCATTAGGGCGTCGACCATCTCGCCGTCACGGCCCTCAGAGTTACGCCACGCGCGGCGATCGAGCTCCTCTGCGATCTCGTCGATCACCTCAAGGCGAACTCCTTGATCGCCAGGCACGATCGACTCGATCGTGTGGAATCCGCGCAGCATGTCGTCGCCGTTCACGAAGCGCTCACGGAGCTGTCTGTGCACCTCCCGCATCTGCTCTTCGCTGTCTCCCAGGATGATGCCCGGAGCTGACGTCCGGTTCCGGCCGAGGGCTGCGCCGTAGCCGATCCCACCGCCGCGAGGAGGCGATTCAAGATTGCGGAAGTTGTGCTCGAACTCAGCGTTCTTCACGTTCGTTGCGGACCAACCGGCGAACGCCAGCACGCCGATCGTCGCGAACGAGAGCACCCGCATCATCATGCCGCCGCGTGCCTCGCCAGGCCGCTCGGGCTTGGGCGCAGGACGCTTCATCGGTGCCATCTTCTCAATGGCGGCCAAGAGCGGTGGTGCGACTACGACCGTCGCCAACAAGCAAAGCCCGATACCGAGGGCTGCAGCAATACCGAACTCGTTGAAGCCGTCGAAGTGCGCGAGGGTCAGCGTCAACAGAGAGGCGACGGTCGTGAGGGTCGCCGACAAAAGCGCGCGACCGGTGAGCGTGATCGAGGTGAACATCGCGTCCTCCCAGCTCATCCCCTTCTCGAACTCCTCCATCGTTCGCCGATAAATATGGATACCGAAGTCGATACCCATCCCTATCAAAATCGAGAAGATGAACGCCGTCAGAGTGTTCAGATGGCCGTAGAGGAGTTCCATTGCGCCGAGCGTCCACGACACGCCGATCAGCAGCGGGGCCAAGACGAGCAAGACACTGCGCAGGTTGCGGAAGAACAAGACCAAGAGAATCAGCACGAGGCCGATCGAGATTGTGGTGGCGGTGATCATGTCGCGTCCCACCTCGTCGACCTGGTCGAACGAGCGGTAGGCTCCCATTATCTCGGCGCGCATCTCGGGGTGAAAAGAGCTTGGGTCCAACTCCGCGATCACGGCAG
>JBLHWZ010000260.1:0-8020 GCA_047629415.1 Bradymonadia bacterium
TCCCATCTTCGAAGACTACCTCAATATCGTAGGTGCCCGGCCCGAGGTTCATCAGCGTGACCGGAGGCGCGCCGACGCTTGAACCATCGACCCGAACGTCATGACCGCTGTCAGCGACAACGGTCATGACGATGTTACCGTCGAGAAACGCTTGGGTGCGAACGGCGATGTAGTCAGCGATGCCGTCCTGCGGCAACTCAACCGTCCTGACCAAGCCGTCGTCACCGCCACTCGTGGAGAAGAACGTCAGCTCCAGTGAATTCGGGTCGCCAGCGGTTACCCATCCGAACACGAGGAGGTCCGTCTCCAGGGTTGCCGCGACTTCCCTCAAGCAGGAGTACTCAACGCCGGAGCAGCCCACGAGCTGCACCAGGTCGTTCAGTGTGACGTTCGTATAGTCAGATGCCACAATCCCGCCGGACAGTCGCGCACCGTCCAACGCGCCAATAGATGCGTCGACCAGGACCGAGGGCGGTACCGTATCGTCGCCCTCGATGCCAACGACCGTGACGGTCTGCTGGCTAGAGACAGGCATCGCGCACAGAAGCGCGATGAGAGTCGTGAGAAGTCGGATCGGCATGCCATTGAGCATAGCACAATCACGGAATGTCGGCATACTCGAACTGGGAGCGCGAAGACGGAGACCCAGCGCTTCGCGGCTACGCTAGTAGTAGGCGTTGGGGTTCTGCGGAGGCTCGAATTCCCCGGTGAAGTTGATCGGGCGACGGCCGAGTGGGTTGGTCGTCCCGCGCTGTGCCCGATTGCTCCTCGGCTGGTGGCGGCGAATCGCGTTCACGTCACCGCCTACAACGTTTGAACCGCTTGAACTTCCGGCGCTACTCGCGCCGGTCACATCTGTTCCGCCGGCACCTGTTGTTGAGCCAGCGGCGGCGCTAGATCCGGCGGAACTGCCCGCCGAGGAGCCATTGCCCTGCGTGTCTGCGCCTATCACTCCTGCCACGGCCTCTGGAGTTCCGGGCACACCTCCCACGCGCGTTGCATCGGTCGGAGCCTCGGCGACCGCCGAGGAGGCCACAGTGTCACCTTGTTCCTCAAAGTAGGTGACCATGACACCGTCATCAGAGTCGCCGTCGAGGACGTAGACGCTGCGACCTGACTGATCACGGGCCTCGAACTTCACGCCCTGATCGTACTCCACGACTCGATAACCCGAGAGCGCTTCGCGGTACTCTTCTACGATGGCCTCGTACTCGCCCGGCATCAGATAGTGGGCGAAGGTCTCACCCCGCTCTTCAAGGGTCGCCTCCTCTGGCACAGGCATTCCGAAGAGCTCGGACTGAGCCGTCTCGATTTCAGGGTCGGCTTGGCCAAGGCCAGCGGACTCTGAACCGTTCGCTGCAGCCACCGAACCAGGATCAGCGATCGGCTCCGGCCGCTTGCAGCCAATAAGCGCAACGCTCATCGCGGCCGCGAGCAGTCCTCTTGTAATGGCAGACGACCGCATCATTCGAAGATGACACTCCACGAGGTCGGAATCACTCGAGCCCCAGGCTGCTCGAGTTCAATCTCGGCCAATGTCGACTCAGCCGAGGGGGAACCGCCCGCGGTGGCTGACTCTGCAAAGTGAGAGACGCCGAGCTGCAGAACGAACTCGCCCTGGTCGCTCACCGACCTGCTCGTGACGCCATCGCCACCTGCGTCGTCCTCGAACGTCTCTTCCAGGAAGCAGCTGATTCGCTCCGTGATCTCAACCGCGTAGATAATCGCCTTCTCAGGAATCGTCGGGTTGGAGCTCGCCGAGAAGGTCGACGCATCCCAGTAGGCGACCTGCGGATTGCCGGGGTCCTCGGGATCGCCAGCGGGATCCGAATGCAGGTACGAGAAGAACTGATCGAGATCCATCAGGCCGCGCGCGCTGCCGCGATTGTCGTCCGCACCTAGATAGTCCAGCGCGTAGAGCCGTGCCCCGCCGATATCGCAGAGGTCGTCAGCAGCTTTGAACGTCGCGAAATATGCGCGACGGTTGAACACGCGAGCGCGTGCAGTCATTCGCTCGTTCGTCTCCAACTCCAGGGCCCAGTTTACCTCGCCGCGAATCCGCTCCAGCGCGCCGGAGCCATCGAAGACAGGTTGTTCGGAAACGGAGACAACGTAATTGCGCTCACCAACAAGTCGGTCGAGGTCATCGAGGTTGCCCGTTCCAAAGACGACCGCAGCGCGGCCCGTGGCCGCCTCCAGTGCGATCGTCGGGCGGAAGAACACGCCACCAACGTCCGCGCGGCCTAGCTCAACGCCCGGGTCGAAGAACGTGTCGACGCTCCAGAGCGCTGGGTTGGTGCCCGCGAGATCGACACGCAGCACGTAGCCGTTGATCGTACCAATGAAAGCCCGGGTTGCGAGGCTGCCCAGGAACGTGTCGAAGAGCGACGCATCGCCAACGACCGGTCCAGGAATCGGTACCGAGTCGCCGTTCTCGTCATTGGTGTGGGTGAACCGGCGCAGGACTCGACCCGTCTCCACGTCCACTACGTAGATCGTGCGACCGATGTTGCTGTCCGCCCATCCGGTGAGTCCGGACGGAGGCGCGCCACCACCGAAGACGGCGACGGCCCGCTCACAGGCGATCGTCTGGTCGTCCGGGCACTGAGCAAGGAACACCGTGCCAACGGCAGGTGCGCCGTAGGTCAGGCCAAGCTGCGGATCGAGCTCCGAGTCGAGTTCCCAAAGGAATCTCGGTTGGGTCGGGTCCGTCACGTCCAGTGCGACAACGCCACGAGCAGCCCCGCGGTACGGAAGGATGAGGACGGTACCCCATCGCTCGACGCCATCTGCGTCGCGGTAGAGTCGAACGTCGGTGACGATGGGCGCACCGTCGATTGTCTCTCGGTGAGCTCGCATCGTCTCGCCGACACGGTGGCTGATAGAGGACGGCAGGAACGTGAAGATTTCCTCGTGGGTGTCTGCATCGATCGCTCGTAGGAGACCATCAGCCGTGGCTGTGTAGAGGACGCTCGGACGGTCCTCGGTCGCTTCGACGAACTGCTTGTAAGCCTCGCTGATCTCCAGCCGGCTGTCGGGCACAGTCGTGATTCCCGGTGAGGAGTGCACGATGGCCGGGAAGCGGGACACTCGATCGTTCGTGTACTCGTTCGCCGAGTCATCCCAGCGAAACTCTGCAGTGGGCAGGTAGGTGTCGATCTCGTCCGTGTACCCGCCGACTCTGCGAATCTCGGTGAGAGTCCAGCCACGCAACCAACGATGGAACATTTCTGCTTGACGCTGCGTCTCGGCGCCAAGAATCTCGATGCCCTGTCCGGCGGCGAACGTGTTGATATCCATCGACGTCATGCAGGAGCCGAGGCGATCCTCTGGGAGGAAGCTCGCGACACCGACATCGCCATCGGTTAGGTCCCAGCAAGCGTCAGCAGCGTCACCGCTCGTACCGGGGCGTGCGCCGACTTGGCACGCATCGGCGATCTCTGATTCGGTCACGCCGTAGTCAGCGCGCAGGGGATCGGAGCCGAAGTCAGGGGCAAAGAGGCTATCACGCGGGTCGCCGGCGGTTGCGAAAGCACAACTGTGAATCCCTGGCGCCGTGGTGAGAATGCTGCGGCTGGCCAGGTCGCCGACTGTTTGGCCGTCGAGCCAGTCCGCGACGCTCTCCTCCTCTGGAGAGCCGAGGGAACCACCACCGCAGGTTCTCGAAATCGCGGTGATGTCGCCGGTCCAGTAAGGCGAGCCTTCGTGAATCTCGAAGTTCGCCTCGAAGGTGAACTGACCACGTCCGGACTCGGTCGCGGAGATGCGGGTCGTGTTGACCGGAGAGGTACGGCTCGGCGTGCCTTTCGCAATCTGCGAGAAGATGTCCCCAAGTTCGAAGACGAGCGCGATGCCGCTATTGGCCCGGCGTGCTTCAACGGTGCCACCTGCGACAGCGATCTCGTCGAGGACCGAAGCGCTGTCGTCCGGAATATTGAATCCGACAACATAGACCGGGATGCCTTCCTCGAAGAGCTTCTCGGCGTAGTAGGCAGCGTCGGCGTATGGGTAGTTCTCGCATCCAATGTCCCAACCGGTTGGGTCAGGTCCGTCCGTTCCGGTTCTCACGCAAACATCAAATGACGGGATGCCGTCGGTGATGAGAAGAACGTAACGCTGACGGCACTCGCCGTATGGGTCGTCCTCGCCACGAGTCGCGTCGGGGGCCGAACCGCTTGAACCATTAGTGTAGTAGTCTGCTGGTTCTACGAAGAACGTGTACGCGTCCTCCAACATGGCCCCTAGCGGAGTGCTCCAGTACGGCGTAACTCGCAGCAGTTGCTCCTGGACGTCATCGTTGATCTCGTCCTGGGTCAGCGTGTTCGTCGGGTCGAGCGGCGCGACTGTGTAGCTATTCGCTGCATCACAATCATTGCCGTTCGACGGAGCCGATGGATCGCACGGAAGGCGGCCTCCAAGGTTCCAGCATCCCGCGGACCCCGGGGAGCAGGTTGGTACCGACTCCGGCGAGGCTGGCGGGAACGCAGAGGTAAGGTCACCGTTCATTCGACGCGACGCGCCGTAGGAGAACATGCCGTTGTCATCGGTGGTCGCCTCGGGGAACGAGTCGAACGCCATGAATCCGAACGCGATGCGCTCACCAAACTGGTCGATCAGACCGTTCTCAGTCTGCCGCAGACCTGCAAAGGCATCATCCGGACTGGCTGGAACGCACTCGATCGACGGGGTCGGGCTTCCGTTTCCATCGTCTGAGCAGAGTCGAGAGTGTCGTAGGCCTTGAGGGCGCGACGGATCGACCTGGTCGATTCGGTTCGGGTTGCCGTCACGCGCGTCGAGCACACAGTAGCGAGCGTTCACCTCGCCTGTGAGGACTTCCATCGCAGCGTGCATACGCGATCGTGTGCCGTCTGCTGCCGGAATACCGCCGGTGCCCATGTAGCAAGTCGGATAGGTGTGGTCCGGCCCGTTGTCGCTCCACTCCATCGACCCGCTGCTGTCGAATAGGACGAGCGTGCTGGGGGGAGCGTTAACCCCTGCCTCGACGGGCTGCGCGGAGACTTCGGTCGACAGGCCCCCAACAAGGGCGAGGCCTAGGCCAATCGCAAAGAGCTGTTTGACGTTGCGCATACTTAACCTCCGAAGTTGGGGCAGGCTACCGGTCCCACATAGAAGTGGCCGGAGAACGAGCGGTTCGTGTCGCTGATTCCAGCTTCACCCGTCATGTTCAGGCGCATGTAGCAGAACCGGTCATCGAACTCGGCGGCGCGGCGTGCGGGCGCCAAGCCTGAGAACCGAACGGTGAAGAACGGCTCAAGGTGCTCAGCCCCGAATGGATCCGAGCCGAAGTAGAGCTCGCGTCCGCCGGTCGTGCCGGTGCTTCCACCGATCGGCATGGCTTCCGTGAAAATGGGCAGCGGGCTGCCTGGCTCGGACTCGGTGATGGTCTCGAGGTTGGCTTCCAACCACTCCACGCCGGAGAGCATCGCAACTTCCGCCGCGAACGAGGCCCGCTTCTGCAGAGCAGCGTGCGTAGTGGTCGTCGCCGACACAGAGGCCGTGCTGAAAGCCAGCGCGCCTAGGCCCGTCATCGCGATAATGATCATGAGCGTGATGATGAGCGCTGTTCCACGCTCGGATTTAACATTGGAAGTCATCAGTTTGTCCTCGTATTGGCGAGGTTCATGTTCGGTAGTTCGACCTCAGTCCGCGTCGTAACGACCCGCGCGTACTCTCCGCTTGGTGCACAAGCACCGCCCGCGGAGCAGTCACGTAGCTCGATGAACTCACGCATCGGTGCGTCCGGGTTGGGGTGCTCCCGAGCGATCGGTGTCTCAAGGCGGGCGGAGACTTGTACGTATCCGAACCGAACCCCTTCCGGGCGGGAGTTGGCCCGTCCGGCCATCGCGGTGGTCGCGACCGAGCCCTCTGTGTCGACAAGGTCTCCAGTCTCGGAGTCGTTGGGTACATCAGTGTTCACTGCGCCGGCCGCGACGCCATCAAACCAGACCTGGAAGTCGACGATATTACGGGCAACGATGTGGCGAGACGTGTCGTTGAGCGCCTCCATGTTCTTGTCGAGTTCCTCGCGAATGAGCACTGTCGACTCCATGTCTTCAGGGTCAACAACGACCGAGTACCGCACGAAGTGCAGCGGGATAATCTCGAAGGTCGAGCCACCAAATCCGGTGAAGTTGCAGGTCTCTAATCCAGTACCGGTCGGGTCCGGATCAAGCAGCTGCTGGAAGACCAAAGTAGTCTGGGTTCCGTCCGATGTGACGGACTCAATCGCGAGGAACTGCATACCGCCGGCAGGCGAGGTAACGCCGACAAACGCATCGTCGAACATGTACCGCATGTCTGCGGCTGAGAATGCACCGTTAGGCAGGACCATTCGGTCGCTACCGGACGACATACTGCTAGGTCGGAACGCGATTTCTGCACGAAACGCACCGAGAATAATGAGCTGGTCTACCCTCTCACCGGAGATGACTTGATCGCGCTCCAGCGGGTTGTAGTAGGCGAGTGTTCCGCCGGCCGGCTCACGGACCCAGATCGAGTGCGCGACCGGTGAGGCTCCGTCCTGAACGGTCAGCCATGGCGGGGGCGCGCAGACAGTCCGGTACCAGGGGTACTCATCTTGAGCGAGATAGGCGTTCGGGACCGTCATGAACGACGCCCGACGGAGGTCATTCTTAATCTCGTCCATCGCGAAGCTCATTCGGTCGGTGATCTGGGCGAGATCGTTCTGCACCCTGAACATCCGCGAGCTCGCGGTCATCACGAAGAAGACGGTCGAAATCAGAAACGCTGAAATCGCGCTTGCGACCAGGACTTCGATCAGCGTGAAACCCTTGCGGGAGCGCATTGTTGCGGAGGGAGTCATCATTATCCTGGCGTGTTGTCGGCGGACCCGAGATCGTTGCGCCGTATCATTCCGGTGATTCGGACGGACCGGAACCACGCTGCGCGGTCGCGGTCGGTGATGCCACTGAGAATTCGGCAGTTGCCGCCCATCTCCCCGGTTCCTTCACGGTTTCGGGCGTAGGAGACTCGGACATCAGCGCGAGCCATTTCACCCGGGACGACCCACTGTATCTGATACTCGATGCAGTAACGGCTGTTCTTCTCGGCCATCGCAAACTGAGAGGCCGGGATGTCGGCGTTGCTGACGTGCGGCAGCATCATGTCATTGTAAGTCGGCTGGTTACTCGCTCCGGCGGGTAGCGGAGGCTGAGCCCAGTTCTCATCAGCGTCGCTGATCGCGTGCTGAAGCCAGGAGCCATCGCCGGGCGCGGTTGTCACGCTCCACTCAAGACCGTCCCGCTTCATTCGCTCAAGCGTCGTTTCCGCCAGCGTCATCGCAGTGTGCCTGTCGTATGCGCCCCGATTTGTCAGGCTGGCTGAGGACTGCATTCCGAGGATGCCGACCAAGCCGATGCCGAGCACCAATGAGGCGACGAGAACTTCCACGATCGTGAAACCCGCGTTCGAGTGCTTCTTGGGTGCCATCATTAGATGCTTCCTAGGTCAAAGTTCTTCGGCATGACTTCCGCCAGCCCATTGGAATTCACGGCCACGGTGCGGCTGCCCGGCGCGAGCCGGCAGAACGCGTCCTGGCAAGTGACGGCGCGGAACTCGAAGAGCGCGCGCCCACCGAATGGCGAGCCGCCGATATTCGCGAATTCTCGGTTCGTCACCGCGTCTACCATTCGCCCAGTGGGCAAGTAGCAAAGCTCTACTCGATTCGAGCCCACACCACCTGGCGCCAGCCGAGTGACCACGCCTTGTCGGTAAGGCGACGTGGGCCGGAAGGGATCCAGCACCACGGCTGGAATCAGCGGGGCAGAGGGACGAAGAGAGTCGCAGTCGGCGCCGGCCAATTCGAAGATCTCGATGCGCGCGTTACCCGATCCGCTTCCGACCATCTGGCCTGTCAGTAAGTCCGTCGTCGCTCGGTGCGACTGCACCCTCATGATGACCGCGTTTCCAGTTGACATCGCACGGTTGCGAGCTCGCTGGGAGAGCTGGGAGAACCCGCTGGCCGACCCCACCATAGCTC
>JBLHWZ010000261.1:0-7974 GCA_047629415.1 Bradymonadia bacterium
AGATCGCGGCACTTCAAGGTTTGCACTATCAGCTGGCCTATCTGGCTTCCGTTGGGGAAAGCGGGATGCACCGTGAAGGCGGCCCGATGCTTGCTCTCGGCGGTGTGTCCCGAGCGGAACTCGATGGAACTCTTGAGGCATTCAATCGCTCGCTGGAATCCGGCGAACGCGTGGAATTGGGCCTCATCAATGGGTTCCGGCGGTTCGTAGTCTGTGGTTCTCCTGCGTCGCTCGTTTCGTTTCGCGAATTCTTGGAAGCGGCGCTCGAGCGTCGCAAGCAATCCAAGAAGGTGGGGAGGGCGGCTGGAAGCGTTGGCGCCCCGGCGTGGGAGTGGCTCGATGCCTCGGCGGCCTTTCACACGGCTCACACCGCGTCCGGCCTTTTACCGTTCTTGGCAGCGGCTGAGCGAGCGGAATTCTCGCTCTCCGTGGAGCAACTGAACCTCCCGGTACACCTGTGTGACGGATCTGGAGACGTTCGCGACGCGGAAGACCTGTTTCGTGCGCTCGCTTCCTCGCAGTTCGAAAACGCCGTGCGGTGGCCGGCAACTCTGCTGGGCCTTGCTAAGTGCACAGAAACGACTGGAGCGGTGCTGCTCGATTTCGGGCCTGGTGATGTCGTTTCCAATCTCTCTGGTGCGATCCTCAAGGGCACCGGAATCCAGTCGATCCCGTTGGCCGATGAGCGTGGTCGTACAGCGCTTGGTGAGTGCTTCGTAGACAAACACCAGTGGAGCAACTGGATGCCGGAGGTGGTGGAGCTTCCAGGCGGGACGCGAGCGCTCTCCAATGCGTTCAGCCGGGCTACCGGCCGTTCCCCAATTCTGTTGCCAGGCATGACGCCGACAACGGTCGACGCCGGGATCGTAGCAGCCGCGGCCAACGCGGGTTTCGTTGCGGAACTAGCTGGCGGTGGTCAGGTGACCGAGGAGATGTTCGCAGAGCGTGTAACGGAGCTGAGGGAACTCCTGGACCCAGGCCGCGAGATTGTCTTCAACGCGCTCTACCTGGACCGCTATTTGTGGGACCTGCATTTCGCGGGTCGGGGCATCGTCTTCGAGGCAGCCAAGAACGGCGCTCCGATCTGCGGTGTCACCGTGAGTGCTGGAATTCCCGGGACCGAGGAGGCAGTCGCGCTTCTAGACAAGCTCGTCGCTCATGGAATGTGGCTGAACGCGTTCAAACCGGGCACCGCGGCGCAGGTCAAACAGGTGTTGGCGATCGCCGAGGCTGCGCCTCACCACGTTGTGCACATGCATCTGGAGGGCGGACGCGCGGGTGGGCACCACTCGTGGGAAGACCTCGATGAACTACTCTTAGAGAGTTACGCGGCAATCCGCCGCTACCCCAACGTCATTCTTTGTGTGGGTGGCGGAGTTCGTGACGAAGCGCGGGCGAATTCGCTCATTTGGGGGGATTGGTCCGCCGCTTATGGGCGACCCGCGATGCCTGTAGATTGTGTGTACGTCGGGACGATTGCCATGGCTTGTGCCGAGGCGACAGCAACCGCGTCGGTCAAACAGGCCCTCGTCGACGCTCCAGGTGCGGCGCAGTGGGTGTGGACCGGCGACGTTGCTGGCGGCATGACGTCCGGAAAAAGCCAGCTGAACGCTGACATTCACTACATCGAAAACTCAGCCGCAGCTTGCGGCCGCCTGCTCGACAGCGTGGCAGGCGACGCTGACGCGGTCGCAGCTCGCCATGATGAGATCGTAGCCTCTCTTGCGAAGACTGCGAAGCCTTTCTTTGGCGAGCAAACATCAATGACCTGGGAACAAGTTCTCACGCGATTTGTTGAACTCGTAGCTATCGGTACGAACGACCGATACGAGGATGGTGTTTGGTTGGATCCATCGCACCGGCGTCGCTTTGCGATGTTGATCGAGCGAGTCGAAGCCCGTTGTTCCATCGCTGAAAATGGAGCGCTACCGTCAGCGGTCGCCGCCGACTCCTTCGACGATCCGCTGCTGACGCTCAAAACCCTCGCCGCCCGTTACGATTCGATCACGGTCACGGGCCCGGATGCGGTGGACGCGGCGTGGTTTGTTCACAAGCTCTGCAGGATCCCAGGTAAGCCCGTTCCGTTCGTGCCAGTGGTGGACGTGGATGTCCGACGGTGGTTCAAGTCCGACTCTCTTTGGCAGGCACAACACGCCGCCTACGATGCCGATGCGGTCCTAGTGATTCCTGGGCCCGAAGCTGTCTGTGGCATCGAGACGCCGGGTGAGTCTGTGGCGTCGTTGTTGGGTCGATTTCAATCCGCATTGGTCGTCGGCCGGGCCGGGGCGTCGGCGACCCGCCTTCGCCGCTACGAGTCGCCCCCCCGTGGTGTTCTCGCGACCTCAACTACGAGCTTCACGGTGAATGAAGCCGGTGCGGACTGGTGGGGAATCATGGAGGAAGGGACGCCCACGCTTTGTGCCGAGTTCTTCGCGACCCCGCATGCGTTTCGGTTGGGACGTCGAATTCCGAACCCGATTCGCCGCCTCGCAGCTCCCGTCGAAGGGGCTGAACTGAGCATTGCGGAGGACGGCCTCGTTGTCGTCACAGAGGGCGCACGAGTGTCAATTCGGCCCATTCGCGGCGGTTTGGCTGTCGCAGCCGAAGCGGATGGCGCGACCCTCACACTGGCCTACGATGCCGAGTTCGACGGTGGCGCCCACCGGTTCACCGAGCGCGAGCCGGCCGCTGCGATGCGCGCTTTCTATCATGAGGCGCTCTTTGGTGAGTGCCGCTCTCCGGTGGATCCCTACGAGCCGCTTACCCGCGCAGTGTTATTCGACCACGGCCGAGCGCAGGCGCACGCTCGGCTGACCGGTGGCAGCGGGGCTGATGTGAACTCCGGGCTCGTGTTTGGTTTGACCCTGAATCCGCTCTTCGAGTTGCTAAGCGCCGATGTCTTCGCGGCCGGTCTGCTCGACCTCGTGCATGTTCAGCACCGAGTTACGACGACCGCCCGCTGGCCAGTGGCCGACGGTTCAGAACTCCGAGCTACCGTACGTCTAGTTCGAGCGTTCGACGGACCTAGCGGTAGGCGAATCCAAACGGAGTCGGTCGTCGAGTTCGACGGCGACGTTATTGCGACCTGCTCCGACGTCTTCATTCTCCGAGGATTCGGTGATGGCAGCCTCAGCTATCAGAACGAGACCGTTTCCCGGCGGGTTGTCGTCGGCGCTGGCGGCGCTCTTCACCTAGGTGGACACTCATCGGTCTCGATTGACGAGGGTGTCACGATTCAAGCGGGCGATACGTTAGTTTTCGCGGGATCCGTTACCTGTCGAGAGGGCCGATGTGACGCGAAGGCTGACGTCCGGCGCGCAGGCGTGGGCATCGGGCGCTTCCAATATGACGGCGGCGTGCCTGCAAGCGGGGATCCACTATCCGCGCTGCTCTTCGCCCTCAATGAGGATGCACCAGAGAACGGAACAGCTGTCGACTGCCCGGGCCAGATCGCCGACCACGCCCCCGCCGACCTCGGAGACTTTGCATGGGCTTCTGGGGACATGAACCCTATCCATGTTTCGCCGACCTTCGCGCGGTTGGCCGGATTCGCAGAGCCGATCGTGCACGGTATGTGGTCGGCATCTCGCCTGAACGCTGCGATTGAGGGCGCCACCGGACTGCAGATTGTCGAGTCGGATGCTTCGTTCCTCGCGCCGCTTCCTCCGAGCACTCCTATCCACGTGCGAATGGTCAGCATGGGTGCCCGAGACGGGGCCCCTATGATTCAGGCGTTCGCGGCGGCCCACGTCGATGGGCGGGACCGCGATGTGTGTTCTGTCATCGCGCAAATGAAGACGCCGAAGACCGCCTTTGTATTTCCGGGACAAGGCATCCAACGCCCCGGCATGGGGATGGACGGATACGAGAGGTCGCGGGCTGCGCGCCAGATCTGGGAACGCGCCGACGCACACACACGGGGCGCCCTCGGGTTCTCGGTTCTCGAAATCGTTCGCGACAATCCCCGTGCGATCGTGGTCCGGGGTGAGACCCACCGCCATCGGTCCGGGGTTCTTCACCTGACTCAGTTCACCCAGGTGGCGATGGCCGTACTGGCGCAGGCTCAGGTCGCCGAGCTTGAGGAGGCAGGGGCGAGCTTCGACAACGCAGTCACTGCCGGTCACAGTGTCGGCGAGTACAACGCTTTGGCTGCGGTCGCGAAGGTTCTTCCGCTCGAAGGGGTTGTCGAGATCGTCTACCGACGGGGCTTGGCGATGCACACCCTTGTTCCTCGCGACGCTGAAGGTCGGTCAGGATTCGCGATGGGGGTTATTCGTCCACACTACGCGGGACTTACACACGCGCAGGCAGAGGATCTTGTCGCGGAGATCAAACAAACAACGGGGCACTTTCTTGAGATCGTCAACTACAACGTCCGTGGCCGACAGTACTCAGTCACCGGGCACGAGGCTGGCCTAGACGCCCTGGAGCGCGCACTGGCGGAGCGTACACGGGGTGAGAAAGCAGCGTACATAACGGTGCCGGGAATCGACGTTCCTTTTCATTCACGAGTTCTTCGGCGAGGCGTGGCGGAGTTCCGTCGGGCTCTGCAGGACTGTATGCCGGCTCAGATCGACGCCGGGCGATTGGTGGGACGATACGTACCGAACCTACTGCCAAAACCATTCTCGCTCTCCGAGGATTTCGTGCAGGAGGTGTTCGCAGAGACAACATCGCCAATCCTCGGCCACGTCCTGTTAGACTTCCGAGTGCATTCGCGCAAACCGGGCGTCCTGGCGAGGATGCTTCTGATCGAGCTCCTCGCTTATCAGTTCGCATCGCCAGTGCGCTGGATCGAAGCGCAAGAGGTCATGTTGCGTCCCGCGAGTGCAGGTGGGCTCGGCGTGGCTCGAGTTGTCGAAGTGGGGCCCGCGGAGGCGCCGACGCTCGCGAATATGATGCGGTACACGCTCAGTTTGTCCGGCACCGAGAGGGTAGACGTGAGCGTGCTGAACGCCGGCGCGGACCGCGCCCGCGTCGTGTTCGAAGACGGACTGGTGTCCCTGCCCGCCGAAGCCCATGTTGTGCCGGCTAAGGTCGTCGATGAAGAGGAACTTGCGGCCGTGAATGTAGAGATGCCCGTCGCAGCGCCCCAGGCAGCTGTGGTTGCGGCGGTCGCGACCGTAGCGCCTCTGGATCGTGCGCCCTCACAGGAGGAATTGATCCTCGCTTTGCTCGCATTCCAGGCCAAACTCCGCCCCTCGCAAGTTGATCTGAACGAGACGATCGACGACGTCGTCGAGGGAGTGTCTTCCAGGCGGAATCAGATCCTGTTGGATCTGGGCAACGAACTCGGTGGCGTTTCGATTGACGGAGCGCATGAAATGCCGATCTCACGCCTCTTGGCGGAGGTCGCGAAGAGGGCCCCAAGCTACAAGACTCCGGGCCCGTACCTGCAGGCTCGAATCGCAGATTCGCTGGAGCGCGCGTTCCGGCCGGTCGGTAAGGGCCGCACAGACGTCGTGGACGAAGCGGCGAGAGTGTTTGCTTTGGGCGACGGACTGCGCACCAGCGTAGAGTTGGCCCTGGCGCTGGGCGTGCGTGAGGGAGACTCTCCGCGCGGCGGCGTGCTCGGCATCGCAGTCACCGACGCGTCCGCGGCGATTGAGACCATCACAGCGGAGTTTGGCCGGGCCATTGGCGTCACGCTCGCTCCAGTGGTGGTCGCCTCCGTCGGCGGTGGCGCCGTCGACAGCGAAGCGCTCGCGGCCCTTGAGTCACGCGTGTTTGGCAGAGGTGGTGCACTCGCCGCTCTTGCCGCGGCCCTCGATGATTCCTTGGAACGCCCAACGCAGTCGACCGAGTTTTCCGATCCGCCATCCGAGACGGTGCTCGAGAGCGAGTTGGGCGATGACTTCGCGAAGTGGGTAACTCCGGTCTTCGACCCGAAGAAGCATGTGGTGTTCGCCTCAGCCTGGGCTTCCGCGCGCAGAGATATCGTCGAACTTCGTACTCGGCTCATGAGTGGTGAACGCATCGACGATGCCAATGATATGCTCGCTCGAATCGGAGCTTTCTCGGTCCACCCGAATGTGGAACCCGTGCTTCGTTGGGCCTCCGAAACATTGGGATCTGAGAATCCGTTCACGACAATTTTGACTGGCGGCCGGCCCACATCGCCCTGGAGTCCAGCTCGGCCAGTTACGCAGGTCCTGGGTGGTCAGATGACCTATTCGGAACAGGTCGATGAGCGCCCGACCGCAAGAATGGAGTTCGTCGACTCTCTCTTCGCCGATGACTCGGCCGGTATCCGGATCAACGGTGCCGGTTCCCAATCTGAAGTTCACACCACCATGCGTGAGCGCACTTCGGTGCCGTTCGACTTCGCAGGTAAGACGGCGCTCGTTACAGGCGCTTCCCCTGGATCAATCGCGCTCGAGTGCGTGAGACACATGTTGCGCGGCGGTGCACGAGTCATCCTCACCACTTCGTCCTACTCCGCACGTCGAATCGAGGCGTATCGAGCGGTCTATCGGGAGTCGGCGGGGCCTGGAGCCGAGTTACATATTGTCCCGTTTAATCAGGGTTCAACGGCGGACACAGATGCGCTGGTTGAGTGGCTCTTTGGCACCACCACCGAACCTTCGGGAGCGACCGTACGGGTGATGAAGGAGCCGACTCCTCCCGATCTTATTCTCCCATTTGCCGCACTCGGCGCCGGAGGCACCATGGCTGAGGCCGGGGCCCGAGGCGAAGCGGCGCTTCGGATCGCGCTGGTTGGCGTGGAGCGTTTGGTGGCCCGCATCGGAGCAAACTATGTTGCTCGTGGCTTGCCGGCGCCGCGAGCTCATGTGGTGCTGCCGATGTCCCCGAATACCGGGACGTTTGGCGGTGACGCGTTCTACGGAGAGTCGAAGGCCGGGTTGGAAGCTCTGGTCGCGAAGTGGCGGAGCGAGGCCCACGCTTGGGGCGATGCGTTCTCGCTAGTTGGCGCTGAGATTGGTTGGGTGCGGAGCACTGGATTGATGGATGCGAACGATCTCTTCGCGGCGGAGCTGGAAGACAAACATGGTGTGCGGACATTCACCGCAAAGGAGATGGGGTTCCTCATCACCTGCCTCTGCGACGACTCCGTGCGTAACGTATCTGTTGAGCGCGCGTTGCGGGCCGACCTGACCGGTGGGCTCGGACGAGTCGACTCGCTGGCGAAGGTTGTGGCGGACATCCGTGAGGGTATATCGGACGAGGGCCGCGCGCAGCGGGAGGCGCGAGAGTGCGCTGAACGCGAGAGTGGAGCGCTTGGAGTCTCGCCGCCCTCCGAAACGACCGCAGTCTCTGCATTGCCTAGCATTCGACGGAGCGACTACGGCACCTTCGCGTCTTGGGATGCACCCGAGATGGACCTCGACCGGACCGTTGTAGTCGTCGGCATCGGTGAGGTTGGACCGTACGGGTTTCGTTGGCCGCGATTCGCCGCCGAGCAGAGCTCCGAATTGTCTGCCGGCGCGGTTGCAGAGCTGGCCTGGATGACCGGGCTCAGTACTTTCCGGGACGGTGGTTGGTTCGACGTCGAGACCGGTGAGGAGGTCGCTCATGGTGATCTCGCCGATCGGTATCGAGAAGACGTCGCCGCGGCCAGCGGGATTCGCTGGTTCACGGAGGAGTTGGCTGGGTTCGATATGGACGCCGTACCAGTCTATTCACGTGTGTTCTTGGAGCGTGACTTCGAGTTTACGGTAGGCTCCGAGGACGAGGCGCGTGGGTTTGTCGAGTCCGCGCCAGAACAAACAAGCGCTCGATGCGACGGTGGTGTTTGGAAGGTGATCCGCGCTGCAGGATCAGAGATGCGACTACCACGAGCGGCCCGTCTCGATAGGCGGGCGGGTGGCTTGATTCCGGATGGGTTCGACTTCACTCGTCTGGGGATTCCCGCTGACATGGCGGCTTCTGTAGACCGAACCACGCTCTTCTCCCTCCTTGCGACCTGCGAGGCCTTCATGGAAGCGGGTGTGGAACCCGAGGAGTTGCTGCGAC
>JBLHWZ010000262.1:0-7921 GCA_047629415.1 Bradymonadia bacterium
CGGCGCCCATGTTGTGCGCGCCAAAATCGACATGACGCATCCGAATATGATCATGAGGGATCCGCCGATCTATCGGATCAAGCACGTGCACCACCACAACACGGGCGATAAGTGGTGCCTCTACCCGATGTACGATTTTGCGCATTGCCTCGAAGATGCGATCGAGCACGTCACGCACTCGGTCTGTACGCTGGAGTTCGAGAACAATCGTGAGATCTACGACTGGCTCATCGAGAACGTGGCGGTGCCGTCGCGCCCGCGGCAATTCGAGTTTGCCCGTCTGAAGCTCGACTACACGGTCATGAGCAAACGTAAGCTCAAGCGACTGGTCGAGGAGGGCCTCGTCGGCAGCTGGGATGATCCCCGCATGCCGACCATCTCCGGGATGCGCCGCCGCGGTTTTACACCGTCCTCGATCAGGAACTTCTGCGACCTCATCGGCGTCGCAAAAAACAACAGCATCGTCGACATCGGCAAGCTTGAGTACGCCATCCGCGATGACCTCAACACCATATGCCCGCGTGCTTTCGGGCTCGTGAAGCCGCTGCCGCTGGAGATCACGAATGTCGATGACTCCTTCGCGCGCGAGTTCGACGCGCCGCTTTGGCCAGACGGATTCGATCGAACTGAGAGCCGCACCCTCACCCTACGCAAGCAGGTCCTCATCGACGCGAGTGACTTTGAGGAGGTAGCGCCGAAGGGATGGAAGCGCCTCTCGCTGGGTGGAGTCGTTCGCCTGCGCTACGCCTCGACAGTCACGTGTGATGAAGTGATCAAGTCCGACACCGGCCAGGTCATCGGCCTGCGCGGCCGATTGATCGATGGGGATGAAGGCCCTCAGCCGAGTGGCATCTTGCATTGGCTGTCCAAGGAAGACGCGGTTCCGGCGGAAATGCGTCTCTACGAGCGCCTATTCAAGGTCGCGGCGCCTGACTCCGACGCTGACGTCGACTTCATCACGTTGCTCAACCCCGACTCTCTGAGCGTCTCCGAAGGCGCAGTCGAACCGTGGGTCGCATCTCAGATCTTAGAGTCCGCTGAGTCTCGGGCCGAGTCCGGGGACCCAGAGTTCCGCTGCCAGCTGGAGCGCATCGGATACTTTTGCCCCGATCTGCGGTCGACCGACGAGCGACCCGTCCTCAATCGCATCGTGACTCTGAAGGACTCGTGGGCCAAGGCGATCGGGAACGGACCCGACGTGGACAAGCTACGCGCCGACAAAGAACGCGCGAAATCCGAGCGCGAGGCAAAGGCAGAGGCTGCTAAGCGCACACCAGCCGAGCTTGCCGCAGACCGCGGTCCCGAAGTGCTCGTGCGCTTCGAGAAGCTCATCGCGGCGGGCGTCGGCCCCAGGATCGCGCTCCCGCTCAGCGGGTCGTCCGAGCACGTTGACTACGTATACCCTCTCGCGGTCTTCACCCGCGCGTCGAACGACGTGGCAAAGCTCTTTCTCAATCTACATGCGCCAGCCTGGAACGACGGCCCAGCTTACCCGGCCGCCGAGTTCGAGCGCTTCGCTGTCGACGTCGTTGACGGCAAGGTCAGCGGCTCAAACGCCAAGAAGCTGCACGCCCTCATGCTCGAGTCGGGCATCTACACCCCGGACGCGATCGAGAGCGCCGGAGATGATGAGGTCGAGGCCGCAATCGACGGCGTCCTCATCGCAAACGCCGACGCAGTCGAGCGATTCCGAGAGGGCAAAACGGCCCTGCTGGGCTTCTTCATCGGCAAAGCGATGGCCGCCACCGGAGGCCGCGCCGACGCCGGCAAGGTCCGAGGAATCCTAATGAAAAAGCTCAAAGGCTAATCGATGGCACCAAGCTCCAACCGAGTACTCGCCGCTGCACGCTTCCCTCATGGGTGGCCAGCCCGGAGGGCTTTCCAACGGCAGCGCCTTTAGGTGCTTCGCGAGGGGCGTCACCTCGCAGCGCTCCCAGCGCCCGCGCTTCAGGGCGGGTGCCTAAGCGAGTCGCGGCCGTCCCAATCGTCGGCTGGGTGCCGCCGTCTCGGTCGGGTCCGTGTCCGGATGGTCGGCACGTCTCGATCGTCGGCACGTCTCGATCGTCGACACGTGTCGTCGCGGCTCGGTTCGATCATCGCTGCGAATGTCGCGTTCGCTCCTCGGCCCTTCGCTCGCATTCCTCAATCATGCTACGACCGTCGAAGCATAATGAGGTCATGATGAAGAAGACAGCACTCACGTATCCGATCGCCGCGCTGGCGGTTCTCGCGCTCGCCGCTTGCAGCGACGATGGCACCCCCTCAGAGGACACGGCGACGAGCGACGTTACGCCGGACACGGCCGAGGACGTCACCCCGGATGTTACGGGAGACGTTGCACCTGACGCGGCGCCTGACACGCCTGACTCTGACGTTGCGGAGGACGCCGAGCCGGATGCCGATGTGGTGGAGGATGCTGAAGCGGACGTCGTCAATCCGTTGCCCGAAGGGTTCTTCATCGACGGCCTGAGTGCTCCTGTGTCGGCTCACTACGACGAGTGGGGCATCCCCCACATCGACTGTCAGACCGACGCCGATTGTGCGGCAGCGCTTGGTTACGTTCACGCGAACGATCGATTTGCACAGATGGACATTCGTCGTCGAGTGACGACCGGTCGTCTACACCAACTCGTTGGCTCGCTGGCGATGGACTTGGACCAGTCCAACCGCGCCCTCTACTCGACGCCGGAAGGACGACCGGCCGAGGAGGCGCTACTAGATAACGTCACGCCGGCGACGCTGGCGCTGCTTGAGTCGTACGCAAACGGCGTCAACGCTTGGCTGCGGGACCTTGCGTTCGGCCGCAACGATGTGGTCCTCCAGGACGAGTACAACTTCCCGCTGGTCAACCTGGATACGATCCCGCCTTGGGAGCCTGTCGACAGTCTGGCGACCGTGCTTGCGCTCATCAACCAGCTCACGAACGACAGCGATCGCGAGCTTGCTCTTGGCGAAGCGTACGCCTTGGTGGACGCGGCGACCGCTGCGGATTTCTACGGACCGACGCCAGCGACGGGCACCACGATTCTCTCCGAGTTCGAGTTTCCGAAGGCTGGTGCGCCGCCGACCCGCGTCGTCTCCGAGCTCAGCCGAGAGCGGCTCGTGAGGGCGCTGCCTGCAATCAGAGATGCGCGCGCTCGCCTCGCTGCGGCCGATGTACTGGGCGACGCTGATGTACATACCGACCGCGGCTCGAATAATTGGGTTGTCGCACCTTCGCAGACATCAGGTAACGCTGCGCTGCTCTCGAACGACCCGCACCTCGGCCTGACCAATCCGTCGGTTTGGTACTACGCGCATGTGGACTCCAAGACGAATGGAGAGGGCACGTACAACGCCGCCGGCCAGAGTTTCGCGGGCATGCCGTGGATTGTGATCGGACAGAACGAGGACATCGCGTGGGGCGCTACAAACTCATTCTTTGACCTCTCCGATGTCTACATCGAGACGTGAAATCGTGCCCTTCGTCGAGGTCGAATACGAGATGACACCGTTCGACGCGGAGGCTGAGACGCGCACGTTGCTCTTCGTGCCACATCACGGCCCGGTTCTTTCGGTCGACGAGGAATCAGGGACCGCGATCTCTCTGATCTGGACTGGCAACCGCGTGACGACCGATGGCAACTTCCTTACTGAGTTAATGGCGGCTTCCACCGTCGACGAGGGCCGCCAAGCTGCTACCAACGTGACCTCGATCGGGCAGAACTGGGTCATGATCGACACCGAGGGCAGCATCGGCTGGTTCCCCTACAATCAGGTGCCGATTCGCGAGTGGGCATCGATGGACAATCCCACGTTTCTTCCGCTGCCGGGTGACGGCTCTGCTGAGTGGGACGGCATTCTTCCGTATGAAGACTTGCCGCAGGCTTACAACCCCGAGGCTGGCTGGATCGCGACGGCAAACAACGACATGACCGGCGCACTGATGGACGGCGACCCCTACAACGAATCATCGACACCGCTACAGGTCTACTCGGCGACCGGATACCGGGCTTTCCGGATTCATGAACTGCTCGAAGCTCAGCTGGGCGCGCATGATCCGCAGACGATGCTGGACACTGTTGGAGACGTAACCTCGGCCGTCGGCCAGGATCTCGCGCCGCTCTTCATCGGCCTCACGATTGGCGAAACCCCTCTCTCTGACGCAGCGCAGCTCCTCTCGGACACGCTCGATGGGTGGCAAGGAACTTGCCCGACGGGCCTCGACGGAATCGATGCCTCAGGACCGGCTAGCTCAGACGGAAGTCTGGTTGCTGAAGCGGCGGGATGCACAGCCTTCCACGTGATGTTCGGCCAACTCTATGATGGAGTCTTCGCGGACGAGGTCGCGGCTGCTGGTGTTGAGCGCCGGCCGAGCCGCACCACGCTGATTCGCCTGCTTCTTTCTCCGGAGACGCTGGAGAACGGCGAGAGTTACTGGGACGACGTGAGCACGGAGATCATTGAGACGCCCCAGGATATTGGTGTGGCAGCGGCCGATGCGGCAGGTGCCTGGCTGACCGCCGAACTCGGGCCGGAGCCATCGGATTGGTTGTGGGGACGGGTGCACACGCTGACGCTGCGGGCGGACCTCTTCAATTCATTCGGAATCCCCACATTTAATAATGGCCCCTTTGCGAACGACGGTGGTTTGTACACGGTCGATGTCGCGAATCCAGGTGACATGGTCGGGCACAACTACACGCAGAGCGCGGGCGCCTCGACGCGCTTTGTCTGCCGCGCCCCTGCGACGGGCGTTCGTTGTACGGTGCAGCTGCCCGGTGGCCAGCGTCACTACCGAGACTCTGAGAATTACGATGACCTCTTCCGGCGCTATCTCCTCAATCAGGAAGTGGATCTCGGGTTTGATATCGTAGAGGCGGCGGCGAACGCTGCGTCGTCTGTCACCTTCGCGCCGACCGAGTAGTAGCTTGGTGCTAATGGACATTGTGCGAGTAGGCGATTGACCGAAGGGCATAGCGGGCGACTCGCTCTGGGAGACGAAAAGAGGCTCAAGGGGCTGGCTCTTGCTTCGCGAAGCCACTACTCTCGGCTGTGTTCCCGCTCTCTTCCCGCAGAATGTGAATCCGATGAGAAACTGGCTTGTCCTAGCCCTCCCGCTGTCACTCGTTGCTTGCGCCGAGGTTACCGACTCTCCCGAGCTCACCTCGAGCCAAGAATTGCTCAGTGAAGTCGTCACTGATGAATTCACGATCGAGGCTCCGACTGTGGATTTGTCGGCAGTCGCTGATGAGCTGATCGTGGACATCGAGGGAGTGGTCGCGATTGCGAACGTGATCACACCGGTTGAGGAGATGCCCAGTCTTGCCGAGGTGAACGCGGCAGATCGTGACATCGAGTTCGGCGCTGTCGGAATGATGGTCAAGCGAACGGATGGTGAGATTCGCATCGACGAGATCATGGCCGGAATGCCGGCTGAGTATGCTGGTTTGACCGCCGGCATGCGTGTCCTTGAAGTCGATGGAATCGAAACCACTGACATGACGCTTGAGGACTTCGTCTCGCTTGTTCGCGGCGAAGAAGGATCGGAAGTTACGCTGACGGTCGCCGAAGATACGGCTGATGCCTACACGGTGACGCTGTCTCGGGAGACGTTGCAGGTCACCGAGAATCGTTGCGATCGAGTTCGTCGCACGCGGAACCAGACAGAGTTTGGTGGTATCGGCGTCCGTCTTGGTGGCGGCTGCTCTGGCGTGCATATTGAGAGCATTCAGGACGGAATGCCGGCGCAGGCTTCTGGCCTTCTCGCCGGTGACGTCATCCTCGCAGTTGATGGAATGGCGCTGGCTGGTTCGAACATGGTGGACGTCGTCGGCGCCATTCGCGGCGATGCCGGAACGCTTGTGCAGATGGAAGTTCGCGGGGCAGACGGTGAGCTTCGCGCGATCGAAGTCGAGCGAGTCTCCATGGTCGTCCCTGCCGGTGGCGGCTGCGGCGAGTAGTTTCCCTTGGACGTGGACGCTCCCTGAGAGCCTGCCGCATCGCGCCCCAACTGATGCCCGTACTCATTGTCGAAGACGAGCCTGAACTCGGACAGTTGATATCCGTCCATCTCGAAGCCGCAGGCTACGAGACGGTTGCAGTTACGACTGGAGAGGAAGCGCTCACTCAGATCGCTACAGGCGCGTATGATCTGGTCCTTCTGGACCTCGTGCTGCCGGGGATCAATGGGCGAGCAGTTCTGGAGGGAGTTCGTGAGACCTATTCTCGCTCTGAACTGCCGGTCATCGTTGTCTCGGGGCTCGACGCGAGTCACACCATCACCGGTGCCCTGCGTGTCGGAGCAAACGACTATGTGACGAAGCCGATCAACATGGATTTGCTTCTCGCTCGTTGCGCGACCATTGTAGCCGCGACTGCGCCGGCAGCAGCCGATCGCAGAGCGCTGAGCGCGCTGGGTGACGACGATAAGACAGTGCCCAAGCCCATCGGGCACTGCGCAGCGTGTGAGTCCACGATTCACACCAACTCGTCATTCTGTGCCCACTGCGGCTTGGCCCGTCCGGACCCAGGCTGGCCTGCTGTGGATACCGCCGAAGCGAGCTATCTCGGCCAAATGATCGACGGCCGCTACTTCGTTGATCGGCTCATCGCTCGCGGCGGGCAAGGTGAAGTTTATAAGGTCTTACAGACAGATCTGGAACGCATCTTCGCGGCCAAGTTCGTCAATATCAAACGTGATAGACCCGAGAGAACAGAGGCGGTTCGCGCCAGGATTCTTGGCGAGATCAAGGCCCTCGCGAAGCTCCAGAGCCCGCATGTCGTTCGCATTCACGACGTCGTGCAAATCGATGACACCATCTTCTGCCTGATCATGGACTTCGTGAACGGGCGCTCGGTGGAGTCCGAGCTGAACGAGCGACGAAAGTTGCCCCTCGGTGATGTCATCGACGTGTGTCGACAGGTCTCCCAAGGCCTTGTTGAAGCCCACGAAGCTGGCTTTGTACACCGTGATATCAAGCCGAATAATATTATGGTGGAGGAGCTCCCGGCGGGCGGTCGTTTCGTTCGAATCCTGGACTTCGGATTCGTTCACAACCTGCAGCGTCAGCGCGACCTGAATCGCTTCGAAGGCACGGTCGGCTATTCCGCGCCCGAACAGCTGACGGCAGCGCCCATCGATCACCGAGCTGACATCTACGCGCTCGGAATCACCCTCTACGACATGGCCACGGGTGCGCCGCCATTCGCTGGCAAGCCCGAAGAAGTCGTCGACGGACACGTCTACGGACCGATCCCTTCGCTCGCCAGCAAGCTTGGAAGCGCACCGGACGTCGTTGAGTTGGACGAGGTCATGCAAAAGATGCTCGCGAAGCGTCCGGAAGATCGTAATCGCGACCTCTTCGAGGTCATTCGCGCGATGGACCGGATCGTAGAAAAGCACGGCCTAAAGCCCTCGCGCTAAGACCGAGCAGCGACACTCGTGCACAACGCTGGGCACGCCGCGATGTCTCATGAGGCCGAGAAGCCTCCCGGACGTCAGCACCATTGAGGAGCGCCTTAGGGCTTTCGCCGCGGGGCTTGTAGCGACCGTCCTTCACGGTGGGTGGACGGGCACGTGTCTTTCCCGATCTTCCCACCCATCATTCGGGCTTGAATCACTTCTCGCGATCGATATATACTGATCACATGTTCAGTATGAATCAGGCCCCGAAATGACCCTTCCACTTCTGCGTTCAGCCTCCGAGCTATTTGCTCAGCGATCCAAGGTCAGCACAGGTGCGCACTGGTCTTTCGAGGCGCTACGCGGCCGGCTGATCGAACTCGCGATCGACGGAAACGGGTCGGCACTGACCGCTGCAATGGACATCGCGTATCAGGCGCAGCTCGGTGCGGAACCAGTGGCATGGGTTTCGGCGACGAGCACTCTCTTCTATCCGCTTGATGCGGAGCTTTTCGGTCTCGATCTTTCCGCGTTGGC
>JBLHWZ010000263.1:0-7909 GCA_047629415.1 Bradymonadia bacterium
CGACGATGTCAACGTCGGGCACGACGTCTTCGGTGCCGAGGTCGGTGCCGGCGTCGGTGTTACCCGTGTCGGTGTTCCCAGCGTCGGTGGTACCTGCGTCTTCGGAGGCTTCCGGATCGTCACCACAACCAACCGAAACAAGGAGGCTCGCAGCTACTAAAAATCTAAACTTGTTCATATTTACCACCACAGAGGTAGATGCCGCGTGAGCGGCCGGTTTTTGACGAAATTCGCAGCCGAACGGGATCCGGGGATGCGAGCCGCATGGGCTGTTACAGTGGTGGCGGTGTCTAGTGGAACGCCGATCCTGAATCAAGAGATGCGCAGAAAATTCAAGATCAGCGTATTTCTTAGGCGTTCCGAGGCTGAAACTTGTTTCAGAGCGGGGTTCAAGACCGCGTGAAATCCCCCGTTTATGATCCTCTTTGCGCCTTGACTCGGCCCGGCGGACGGAGTGCAAAGGGGCGCATGGCAACCGACTTCGTACACCTCCACGTTCACAGTCACTATTCCCTGCTCGACAGCACGGTGAAGCTCCCCGCTTTGGCGAGTCGAGTCGCCGAACTGGGCATGGACGCCGTGGCGGTTACCGACCACGGCAACATGTATGGGGCCGTCGAACTGCAATGGAAATGCGGTAAGGAGGTGCGGCCCATCTTCGGCGTCGAGGTGTGGGTTGTCGAAGAGCGCGAGGAAGCGCGAGCAAAGCCGTATCACCTGGTCTTGCTGGCGGAGACGCTTGCCGGGTACCGGAACCTTCTGCGCCTGGTATCTCGCGGCTGGGTCTCTGGATTGGATCGTCGAAACCGACCCCTTGTTACATGGGGAGAGCTCGATGAGTTCGCCGGCGGTTTGATCGCGCTGACCGGCGACATCGGCGGCGAGGTCCCGCAGCACCTGCTGCGCGGGGAGCGGGACAAGGCAATTCGCACGCTCTCTCGCCTCCGAAAGATTTACGGTGAGGACAACCTCTTCCTCGAGCTGACTCGGGCCGAGGGTCTCCCCGAAACGGAAGACGCCTGCCAGCTGCTCGTCGATCTCGCCGAGGAGATGCGTCTTCCCTACGTCGCCACGAACAATGTTCACTATCTGAACAATGGCGACCACGAGGCGCACGCCGTCCTGATGTGCATCGGGATGGACAAGCGCATCGACAAGTCGATCATCGACAAGATCCCGATGACGAGCCTCTATCTGAAGTCTCCGGACGAGATGGCGGACCTCTTCAAGGATCTGCCCAAGGCGATCTCCAACACGCGGGTGATCGCCGATCGCTGCCGGGTCGTCATCCCGCTCGGCGAGTACTTCCTGCCGGCATTCCCGGTTCCGGAGGGCATGGACGAAAACGGCTACCTTCGAACCGTCGCACAAGACGGGTTGGAGGATCGATTCGCCCAGTTTGAGGCTGCTGGAAAGACCGTAGATAAGGATGTCTACCGCGACCGTCTTGAGGTGGAACTCAAGATCATCATCCAGATGGGTTTCCCCGGCTACTTCTTGATTGTCTGGGACTTCATCAAGTGGACAAAGGATCAGGAGATTCCTGTCGGTCCGGGTCGTGGGTCGGGTGCCGGTTCGCTCGTTGCCTACTCCCTGTTGATCACGGACCTGGATCCGCTCCCATACGGCCTACTCTTTGAGCGGTTCCTGAATCCGGAGCGCGTCAGCATGCCGGACTTCGATATCGACTTCTGCCAGAACCGCCGCGGTGAGGTGATCGACTACGTGGTCGAGACTTACGGCAAAGAGAACGTCGGACAGATCGTCACCTTCGGTCAGCTCAAGGCCAAGGCGGCCGTTCGCGACGTCGCGCGTGTCCTGAACCTGCCTTTCGCTGAGGCCGACCGGCTGGCGAAGCTCGTTCCGGACGAGCTCAACATCAAGTTGGCCGATGCGTACGACAAGGAGCCTCGTTTCCGGGAAGCCGTCGAGAGTGATGAGACTCTAGGATTTCTCTACAAAACGGCGCTCGCGCTTGAGGGGAACAATCGCAACACCGGCATGCACGCCGCGGGCGTCGTCATCTCGGGCGAGCCGCTCTGGGAGACGGTCCCAGTTTCGATCGGCAGTTCCGACGAGCTCGTCACCCAGTACGCTAAAAACGAGGTGGAAGCGGCCGGGCTCGTCAAATTCGACTTTCTGGGACTGAAGACTCTCACAGTTATCGATGACGCGGTCCGGATGGTGAACGCGAAGCGGAGCGCCGAGGACGCGCTGGACTTCAGCAAGCTGAGCCTCGACACGTCGCAGGTCTACGATCTGATTAAGGTCGGCGATACGACCGGCATCTTCCAGATGGAGTCCGACGGATTCCAGAAGCTGATGCGCCGGCTGAAGCCTGACTGCTTCGAGGATATCGTCGCCGCGGTCGCGCTCTATCGCCCCGGGCCGTTGGGCTCCGGCATGGTCGACCAGTTCATCGACTGCAAACACGGCCGTCGAGAGGTTGAATACCCGCACGTCTGGCTAACCGACGTCCTCGAGGAGACCTACGGCGTCATGGTCTACCAGGAGCAGGTCATGAAGACCGCGCAGATCCTGGCGGGCTACACGCTCGGTGGCGCTGACCTTCTTCGCCGCGCGATGGGTAAGAAGAAAGCCTCGGAGATGGATCGGCAGCGAGAGATTTTCGTTGAAGGCGCCGGAAAGAAGGACATCGACGCGCGCAAGGCCAATGAGGTCTTCGACCTGATGGCTCACTTCGCAGGATACGGCTTCAACAAGTCGCACTCCGCAGCCTATGCGGTCCTCACGTTCCAAACCGGTTACCTCAAGGCGTTCCACCCGTCGGAGTTCTACGCATCGCTGATGAGCAACGACGCCTCGTCGACAGACAAGGTGGTGAAGTACATCCTCGACGCGCGCTCTAGGAACATTCAGGTACTGCCCCCGGATGCCTTCGCCAGCGCCGAGTCGTTCACAGTGTCCGACGGCGTCATTCGTTTCGGGCTGGGTGCTGTGAAGGGGCTGGGCAGTTCGCCGATTGAGGGCATCGTGGATGCGCGTGCCGATGGGCCCTTTGAGTCGCTCTTCGACTTCTGTGAGCGCGTTGACCTCAAGCGGTGTAACAAGCGCGTGTTGGAGGCCTTGGTGCGTTGCGGAGCGTTGGATTCGACGTTCTCTGACGACAAGACCGCCGAAGGTCCGCCGAGCCTCAAAGAGATCGGCCGCCGGCGTGCGCGGATGTTCGCCGCGATCGATTCGGCCGTTGACCGAGGAGCGAAAGCTCAGCGGGACAAAGAGTCAGGGCAGACCAACCTCTTCGGTATCTTCGCCGTCGCGACGCCGAAGGCCGCACCGATCGACAGCTACCCAGAGGTCAGAGGTTGGTCGGACACCTTCGTCCTGACCTGCGAAAAAGAGACGCTCGGCTTCTACGTCTCGGGTCACCCGTTGGACCGCTATCGCGACGAGATCGCTCACTACGCTGATTGCGACTCTTCCCGGATTCACACCAAGAGTAACCGGGATACGGTTTCGCTGGCTGGGGTGATCGCCTCCAAGCGGGAGCGCCCGCTCAAGAGCGGAAATGGCCGCATGGCGTTCCTTCAGTTCGAGGATCATTACGGCGAAATCGAGATCCTCATCTACGCGCGTCTCTATCCGGACGTGCAGGAAATGCTCGACTCCGACGAACCTCTCCTCATTCGAGGCAAGGTCCGTATTGACGGCGACGACGAGGATCGAGCCTGGAAGGTGGCTGCGGAAGAAATCAAACCGCTCTCGGACGCCCGCAGTCAGCGAGTAAATCAAGTGGTGATCGACTTGGATGTTGATCAGGTTACCTCGTCTTTCTTAAATGAGCTTGAGACGATCTTTTCCCGCCATCCTGGCTCGTGCCGGGCCGTGCTGACCCTTAACTACGGAACGGCTGCTGCGGAGATGGTTTTGGCTGACGCTGTGGGCGTTGCGAGTTCAGACGAGTTAGTCCACGACCTCTCCGAAGTGATCGGCGATACGGGCGTTCGTTTCCGCTGACAGCTTGACATAAGAGTTGGGATGGGCAAAACGCGCCGCAGCCAACGGCAGCGGCCGCTGGCAAGCGGAAAGTGGACTTTCTAGGTCCACAAAACATCGCGAATTTAGGTCAGTTTGACCGCCTAAACGGTTGCGAGTGCAGACACCCGATGCTAAGTGATGCGTGCCAAATTCGGTTACTCGATTCGAGTCGCCGAGAAGCTCGCACCCATTCATCCGTGAATGGGGAAGCAATGCTCGTCTCTTCGGTATTCCGAAAGGCAGCGTTTGCACTCGGCGGGCCAAGCAACTTGATAGCATTAGACCCCATTCCGCCGGTGAATGAGCGCTCATTCTCTTCGGTCCGTCCTACGGATCGAACGAGCGTCGCCGGTTCCCACGGACTTCCATAGAGGTTTTCTCCCGTGGCTCAGATTTTCCCAAGTTGGACGAACAAAGTCCCCATCGCGTTGGTTGTCGCGCCGCCCTTTGTTGGCGTCGCGGTCGTCCTCGCGGTTTGGTACTGGTTCTCGCCCGAATTCACGGATGTTGGCTATGAGCCGGAGCAGCCCGTGGCGTTCAGCCATGCGCTGCACGCCGGTGAGATGGGCATGGACTGCCGCTACTGCCACAACACGGTGGAGCGAGCAGGACATGCGGCAATTCCGCCAACCGATACCTGCATGAATTGTCACGCTCAGGTTCAGACCGACAGCGCCCTCCTTGCGGAGGTGCGCGAGTCCTATGAAACGGGTGAGTCAATTGAGTGGGTTCGCGTCCACATGTTGCCAGACTACGCCTACTTCGAGCACAGCGTGCACGTCGCCGCTGGCGTCGGATGTGCGTCGTGCCACGGTAGAATTGACGAGATGGAAGTTGTGGCGCAGCAGGAACCGCTCTCGATGGGCTGGTGCCTCGATTGTCACCGTAACGCCGAGGAGAATCTTCGGCCCCGCGATGAAGTCACCAACATGGGTTGGGACACGGAAACCGCCGACTACAATCCACACGAAGACCCAACCCGGCTTCGTGATGTAAATCCGCCCCAGCACTGTTCGGGGTGCCACCGATGAGCAAGCAATCGATGGCGAAGCAAAGACAATGGCGTAGCATCAACGATCTTGGTTCGACCAAGGCGTTCGAGAGCAAGACGCAGCGCGAGTTCCCCGAGAACGCAGACGAGATCGAGATGAGTGGCGTCAACAGACGTCAGTTCATGGGGATCACGGCCGCCTCAACGGCTCTTGGTGGAGCACTCGGCGGATGCGTCCGCAAGCCCGCGCAGTACATCCTTCCCTACGTCGAACGCCCTGAGGACTTCCTCCCGGGCGAGTCGCGCTACTTCGCTTCGGCGGTCCACGTCGGCGGTCTCGTCCAAGGCGTGCTCGTTGAGAGCCAAGACGGCCGGCCGACGAAGCTCGAGGGCAACCCGCGTCACGCTGCGAGCCTCGGCCGTACTAACGCGCTCGTTCAGGCCTCCGTCCTGAACATGTACGACCCGGACCGTAGCCGCGGTGCGATTGTCGATGGCACGCCGACGGCCGTCACCGACGCGCTGCATGCGCTTCCCTCCGCGGGAGCCGGCACAGCGTACCTCGTGTCCGGCACACCGTCGCCGACGCTTAACTCGTTGCTTGACCGTGCAGTCTCGGCTGGTGCCGCGGTTTATCGGCACGGCGCAGACATCGCAGCGAACCAGGAAGCTGGGCTGGCATCTGTCGGGGCGGGCCATGTCCGCCCGAACTACGATGTTGGCCAGGCGAAGGTCTTGGTCGCACTCGATTCCGATTTCATCGGAAGCGGGCCGAACAACGTCGCGCACGCCGCTGGCTTCGCAGCCGGCCGTCGTCCTGACGATGGCGAAATGAACCGCCTCTACGCGGTTGAGCCTCTCTTCACCGTCACTGGAGCCTCTGCGGACAACCGCTACCAGGTTCCGGCGTCGCAGGTTGGCGAGTTCGCCAAAGCTCTCTGCAACGCAGTGGGCGGAACGAGTCTCGCTGTTTCGGGCGGCACGCCCGACTTCCAGCGATGGGTCGAGGCGATCGCTGCTGACATGACTGCCAACCAGGGCCGGTCCCTTGCCTTTGCTGGCGAGCGTCAGCCCGCCTGGGTCCATGCGCTCGTTGCCAAGATCAACGATGCGCGCGGTGGACAGTGCATGACCTACGTTCCTAGCGCGACGCCTCAGGGCGGTTCGTTGCAGGAACTGGCTGATGCAGTCACTGCTGGAACGATAAGCACGGTCGTCATCCTCGGCGGTAACCCGGTCTATGCTAGTGGCGCCATGTTCGACGTCGCCGCGATGCTTGAGGCCGCTGATTCAACGATTCACGTCGGTTTTCACTACGACGAGACTGGGCGTGCGTGCTCGACGCACTTGCCAGAAGCGCATGCGCTCGAGTCGTGGGGCGACCTTCAGTCTGCCGATGGCCAGACCGCGATCGTGCAGCCCGTCATTGAGCCACTCTACCCGTCGATCTCACCGATCGACGTGGTCGCACAAATGGTCGGCGAGAGCGGCACTACGCTCGAGCTCATTCAGGCGTTCTGGCGCCGCCGCGCCGGTGGGCCGCTGTTCGACGCCGAATGGCGCCGATGGCTTCATGAGGGTGTCACCAACGTTGTCGCTCCGACGGCTCGGCCCAGCTTTAGCTGGTCTGGACTGACTGGGGACTCGAGCCCGATGCCCAGCGCGAGCTCGCTCGAAGTCACGTTTGTGACAGACAGCAAGGTTTACGATGGCCGCTACAGCAACAACTCTTGGTTGCAAGAACTGCCTGACCCGATCAGCAAGCTGACCTGGGACAACGCGGCGCTCATGAATCCGCTCACGGCGCGCGAGCTCGGAATCAGCTTCGGCAACTCCGCCGAGCCAACCGACGGCGACCGCTACGAGGAGGATTTAAACATTCCTTCGACGTTGCGCGGCGACCTCGTCACCGAGATGGTGACGGTAACGGTCAACGGCCGAAGCTTGGACATTCCGGCATTCGTCGTCCCCGGCGTCGCCGAGAACACTGTCGCAATCTCTCTCGGCTACGGTCGAGAGTGGGGCACCGTTAGCACGGGAGTGGGCTTCGACGCCTACCAGATCGCCGATGATGGCGAAGGCTATGCCAGCGGTGTTTCGGTAGTGAAGGCCGGTGGCTCGTATAAGCTCGCGACGACACAGGACCACGGCTCAATGGAAGGTCGCCCGCTCATCCGCGAGGCAACCACCGAAGAGTACGCATCAAACCCAGAATTCGCGACGCAGACCATCTTCGAAGGCGGTCCGGAGCTTATGGCGGCGGAGGATCTGCACTCGCTTTGGGAGCCGCCCAACGTGCGCGACGGTCAGCAGTGGGGCATGTCGATCGACCTGACCACCTGCATCGGTTGCAACGCATGCACCGCAGCCTGCAACGCCGAGAACAATATCTCGGTCGTTGGTAAAGAGCGTGTGCTTGAAGGCCGCGAGATGCACTGGATTCGTCTGGATCGGTACTTCTCCGGCGACCCAGCGGCTCCAGACGTGCACATGCAACCTGTTGGTTGCATGCACTGCGAGAACGCACCCTGCGAGCAGGTCTGCCCTGTCGCAGCGACGGTTCACGGGCCCGAAGGTACCAACGACATGGCGTACAACCGGTGCATCGGCACTCGGTACTGCGCCAACAACTGCCCTTACAAAGTGCGTCGATTCAACTTCTACAATTTCTCTCGCGAGAACGACCATCGGAACCCGCTTCTGCGCCTGCAGAAGAACGCCGATGTTACGGTTCGTTTCCGCGGCGTGATGGAGAAGTGCTCGTACTGCGTGCAACGAATCAACGGCGCGAAGATTGACGCGAAGGTGAACTCCCCAGACGCCCACGTGGCGGATGGGGCCATCGTGACGGCTTGCCAGCAGGCGTGCCCGACCGGAGCCATCATCTTCGGCGATATAAATGATCCGAGCACACGAGTG
>JBLHWZ010000264.1:0-7822 GCA_047629415.1 Bradymonadia bacterium
GAGTTCGCCGGCTGCGAATTCAGGCCCCGGAGCCCACCGGATCGCCTACTTCAGCTCAAAGTCCTCACGCCGGAGCGTCAGCTGATCCGGATCGGCTGTGAGTACTGCCCGCTCGATCACAGTCAGGAGCTCACGGACATTGCCGGGCCATCGTAACCGTTGGAGCCATCCAAGCGTTTCAGGATCGACGTTCTCGACCGACTTCCGATAACGACGTGCCCACTTCGCCACGAAGGTACGTACCAGCGGAGCGATGTCTTCACGTCGGTCGCGCAGTGGCGGTACGTCCAGTACGTGCCGGGTAAAGAGGATGGCGAGGTCGCGGCGGAACTTGCCCTCATCCGCAAGCTGCATCAGATCAAGGTGAGTGGAAGCCACAATTCGTAGGTCGACGGAGCGGGCAAACGACTCGCCGATTCGGAAGACCTCGCCCTCAACAAGCATGCGGTGCATCTTCATTTGAAGCCGCGGCGAGAGCGCGTGAATCTCATCCAAGAACACGGTGCCGCCATCAGCGAGTTCAAAGACGCCGCGACGAGACGCGACGGCGGTTCCGTCGCCGCGTCGAGCATAACCGAAGAGCTCGAAGTCGAGCGCATCCTCTTCCAGAGCAGAGCAATGCTGTGGGACCAGAATCCCACCAGCCCGGGGCCCCAAGTGGTGCAATGCACGAGCGAGTAGTTCCTTTCCGGTGCCCGCTTCACCGGCCAACAAGACCGGAGCGGTCGAGGAAACCAGGCCGCTGAGATCGCGATGGAGGCGACGCATCGAGACCGATTCGCTAGCGAGTTCTTTGAAGAGATAGTGCCTGCGCTGACGGTCCTTGAAGTAGCGGTTTTCTTCCTCGATCGCGGCGACCTCAGCGATGCGCGCGAAGCGGGTGACAAACGACTCGACGAGCGGACGCGCAGCGATGAGGAAGTCCTCAACTTTCATCATCGCGTTGGCGACGTCGCCTCGCACGCAGAGTGCGATCAGCGCGCGGACTCGTGTACCGGCGGCGTAAGGCACGAGCACCAACTCGCTTTCCTTGAGCGTGCAGACCACCACCTCGGAGTGCCGCAGCATCACGTTCAACTCACCCCGGCCAATTCCAAGTGACTCAATGGTGAGGGCGGTATCGCCTGTGCCAACCACGTTAGGAACCGCCCAAGGTTCATCGTCGTCCGACGGTAGGACCAGCTGCACCCCCAGCAGATCACTGCCGAGGATCGCAGCGAGGGAGGCCTCAAGCTCGGACGCAAATGTGCGCGCCGACGGCTGGCCCGCCACCCGATAGGCGAGTTGCAGCGCCTGATCCTTGGTGGCAGCGGGAAGACCGGGAAGAAACTCGTCGGGGCCAGTTCTGGGAAAGACGAGGAGTCGCTGAAATTGCACAGCGTCGGGTCGACGGACGCGGTCCACCCGAATCTCCGTCGCGTTCTCACCAACCAGAATCCGACTACCTACTGGCAGGAGTAGGTCTGGCTCAGGCGGCCTCGAGTCTCGGTCGTTGGGGAGCACGACGCGGATCAGTTCTCCCTCGTTCGGCTCTGTCACTCGGATACCGGACCCAGACGCGATCAAGCTAAGGATACGAACAACCTGATTGTCGGATGCGATCACCAAGTCGTTTTTGGACCCGGCTCCGACCGAAATCTCCGCCCTATGAAACTCGAACGAGCGAGGCTCGCCGTCAGGGGGCTGGACTGTCAGGTTCACGATCATTGTCAGTCTCCGATGGATTTGGTCGAGTCCGACTACTGTGACTGACGGCTTCCACTTGAAGAATCAACGCTTGGCGGTTTCGCCCGTCGATGTCTAGGGCCTCTCCCGCTAATCGCTCACACTCGGCGTATCGCTCCTCCTCGCACGCGAGGCGCGCCTCGCGCACAAGCGCGCTGAGCTGTCTTTCGAGCTGATCGGGATCGGGTACAGGCTCGACGGCCAACTCTACTTCTGCGGAATCAGACTCGACGGGCGGGCTCGAGATCGCGGACCCCAAAGTAGTTTCCGCGTCAGCTGCGGTCTGGGTTGCCGGGTCGAGCGGCGAAGAAACCGACCCCGTGAGCAGCACCGAGATTCCGAAACCGACCAGCAGAACGACCGCCCAGAAACAGCAGACGTATAGCAACCGCGCCAGCGGATCGGGCTTTCGACGAAGCAGAGTCCTGCCCTCTTTTACGTCGGTTGCAAGCTGCGAAGCATCGAGCGCACCCTTGATCCAAGGGAAGATAAGAACCGATCCCAGGGCGTATCTGAACCCGCGGTTCGGCTCGCCAAGATAGGCGAATCCCGCCCCGGGGGCGGCCAGACCCCAGAGGAGCGCAATCCGTGGCTCCGGCCCATCCGCGAGTTGGTCTGCCGACGGCTGGCGAAGCCGCACAAATTTGTCACCAACGGTCAGCTGATCAGCGGGCGCCAGTGGCTCGCTGGCAGTCGCCATAGCCGCTTCCTCGAAACCCGCGAATGCGCCAGCAGACTGCATCAGGAGGGTCCCCGTACTCGGAGGCTTTTTCTCCAGCGAGGGGCGTCTGACATCCATCGAAGCGAGCGGCCTGAGGACGCCGCCGGGCGCGCTGACTACCTCAGACGGCATCGCCACGCCCGCAATTGCCCAGGCGGATCCTCCGTCAGCGTCGACCGGCGCCTCTTGCTCCGAAGCCGCTGCCTCGGCCAACGCCGATGCATGGACCGCCTCCGCCCGCGAATGCGCGGGATGAAGTGTCGCGCTACCAACAGGCGAAACGAGCGTGTGGGCTGAAGGAGCAAGTAGCTCCCCGGCAGATGCAGCGGCCTCCGGTGACGCGGCTCGGTCGAAGGAGGTCTTCGGTGACGCAGCGCGTTCGGAGGAGGCCTCCGGTGGCGCGGCTCTGTCTGGGGTTAGCCGCCGCGGAGCCACGGAGACGGCTCTCGCCACGCCGCTCGGCGAGGCCAATGAGCCGTCGTCTACGAGTCGATCGGCCAACGCAGCGCCGAGGATGTCGGACCAAATGCCTCCCTGCGACCCCGGCTCGACGGTATCTGCTGTCGCTTCAATGGCCATGAGCGCGTTGAGGGCGCCTTGATCGATTTCTGCGTTTTCAGTCGCACGAGGAGGGGCGGTGCTCTGCTCCGAGGGACTAGTCCACGCAGGCATTCCTGCCGCGGTGCCCGCATGAATCGGCATCGCCGGCCCGGAGTCATCCAGCGCCAGCCACCCGGGCCGCATCGTGTTAGACGGAGGAGCTACGGGACTTTTGGGTGCGGCGATAACAACGGGCGCCGGATTCACCGGGGCCGCTGGTCGCTCCTCGTACGCGTCGATCTTCGACGCCCGGCCAGTAAGCTCCTGCAACGATTTGCGACGGCGTAATCGCCTTCGCACCGAGACGTCGAGTCCGCGTGTCGCCAATTCCTCGGCGACGCGGTCCGCCTCTTCCTGATGCGAGTACTGGGCGATCGGCTCGTCGCGGAGGTCGAGAACCGGGTGGATCCGATGAGGTGGAACGCCCAGCACAGCTGCCACAACGTCCGCAAGCGCCGCCCGGCTAGATGGCCAAGCGTCGATGTCGACGATGATTTCGTAAGTGTCTCGTTCGGTCAACGCGCGGATGGTTGGGGCGGAGGGCAGACGCTACTGGTGAAACGTTTTATCAAAAACGGGAGGGTATCGCGACCTACCGGTGAAGATCGGCACTTGCGTCGAACGGTCAAACGCGATTGAAGCCGTTCTCATTCTTAGAGGACGGCACCATGACATTGCTCGAAACTGTAATAGGCACAAAGAACGCCAGCCGCGTACTCGCAAAATGCGGCGCTGCGAAACGAACCGAAGCTCTGCGACACATCGCAGTGGCTCTCCGCGAGAACGAGGAACCAATACTCGCCGCGAATGCCCTCGACATCACGGCCGGCAAAGAAGCGGGGTTAGCGCCGTCTTTCTTGGACCGTCTCGCGCTCAGCGTGTCTCGCATTGAAGACATGGCCCGCGCAGTCGAGGAGATCGCCGCTCAGGCAGACCCCATCGGCGCGGTGGAGAAACAGTGGATCAGGCCTAACGGCCTACGTGTTGGAAAGATGCGAATCCCGCTGGGCGTGATTGCGGTCATCTACGAAGCGCGGCCGAACGTAACGAGCGATGCGGCCGCCCTAGCAATTCGGTCTGGCAACGGCATTGTCCTCAAGGGCGGATCAGCAGCCGCGCGCTCCAATGCGGCGGTCGGCCACGCAGTCGGTGCCGGACTTGAGGCGGCGGGGCTTCCGGCAGCCGCCGTCACAGTTCTGACGACGAGCAGTCGCGACGAGATCGCGGAGTTGCTGACCTTTGAGGACCAGATTGACCTCGTCATCCCACGTGGCGGCGAAGGCCTGATCCGATTCGTTAGCGAGCGCAGCCGAATTCCCGTGGTCAAACACTACAAGGGCGTTTGCCACGTCTACATTGATGCTCACGCGGACCTTGAGACCGCCGTACGCATCGTGCTGAACGGTAAAGTGAGCCGGCCCAGCGTGTGCAACTCGGTTGAGACCGTGCTGGTGCATAGCGCTGTAGCGAACGAGGCGGTCCCGGCGCTTGTGGAAGCGCTCGCGAAGGAAGGAGTAACAGTACACGGCGACCTAGCCGTGGCTGCGCTCGCCCCCGGAGTCGTCCCTGCGACCGATGCTGACTGGGCTGCTGAGTATCTAAGCTTGGACGTCGCAATGGCTGTAGTGGCTGACTTGTCCGGCGCGATCTCTCACATCGAGGCGTGGGGAAGCGATCACACGGAAGCGATCATCACGCGCGATATTGCTGCTGCGCAGCGCTTCAAGGACGAGGTCATGTCCAGCTGCGTGATAGTCAATGCATCCACCCGGTTCGCCGATGGCGGACAGCTCGGGCTCGGCGCGGAGATCGGTATCAGCACTTCACGTGTGCACGCCTACGGGCCGATGGGCGTGGAAGGGCTGACGACAACGCGGTTCGTCATCGACGGCGACGGCCAGATTCGCTGAGACCTGCTCCAAGCAGAGCACGAATCACCGCCCCGTGAACATGTTGGCTCCGTTGGTTAGTTTTCGGGTGACTCGGTCGTGATGCGCTGATAGCGTTGACTCTTGATTTTCGCGTCTTCCACCAAAGGCAGCATTGAGTACGCAGGTAGCGAACGTACCGACCGAGTCCGAAGAAGAGTTTGATACAGAAGCCCTGGCGATGGCAATCGCCGAGGCTGCATGGGAAATGAAAGCACGCAACGTCCGAATTTTGGACGTTCGGGGCTTGGTTTCCTACACGGACTTCATCGTAATTTGTCACGGAACTAGCTTGCGCCATGCTCAGAGCATCGCCGAGTTCGTCGTCAATGACTTACGCCCAGTGAAGGTCCGACCGCTCGGACGTGAGGGTGACACAGAGTCAGGTTGGCTCCTCGTCGACTTCGGCGACGCCGTGCTTCACGTCTTCGATGAGCCCGTCAGAGCAGAATACGGCCTTGAGTCCATCTATTCAGACGCGCCACTAATGCCCCTTGAGCCCCCAGCGGACCTCGAGGACTTGGAGGCTGAGGTCCGTTGAAGCTCCGTCTCGCCGCGGTGGGTAAGGTAAAATCCAAGCCCTTCGCCGCCGCATGCGCCGACTACGAAAAGCGTCTGCGCAGGTATGCGAAGTTTGAGCTGATCGAAGTGAAAGACGTGAGGGGCCGCTCCGTACCGGAGTGTCAGCTGCGCGAGAGCGATTCCTTGCAGGGAGCTGTGCTGAAGGGCTCGCGCGTCGTGCTTCTCGACGAGTCTGGGGAACTTCTCACCAGCCGCGAGTTGGCCGCGCGGATGGACCGCGATGCGCAGACCGGAAACGGGAGCTGGACGCTGCTGATCGGAGGCTCCGATGGCCACAGCGCAGCACTCAAAGCGCAGGCACAGTTCACATGGTCGCTGAGTCCTCTCACGCTTCCACATGAGCTCGCGAGAGTTGTTGTACTCGAGCAACTCTACCGCGCCCTTACGATCCGTAAGGGCGAGTCGTATCACCGAGACTAAGCCACAGCAGGCAACAATCGCGGGAAGGGGACGAACACGTGGGCATTCCCTGCCCGCACGGCTAACATGCTCGAGTTCTTTCTTCCCAGCGTCTGTGCCGTCTGCGCCCGCTTCCTCACGGTGCACGAAGCCGGCGTCTGCATAGAGTGCGCGTCTCTGCTACCGGGCATGTGTCCACCGATTGGCCCGAACGGCATGAAGCGATTTGCAGGGGGCCCGTATGAGGCCGGGCTCGCAGAGGCCCTCCAGCGGTTGAAATTCTCGGGCGAAAGGTGGCGAGGCGTTGGTTTGGGCGGAGCCTCAGCCCCCATGTCGGAGACCTACGATCTAGTCATACCCGTACCTCTTCATCCTACTCGGCTGAGAGAACGCGGCTACAACCAGTGTGACCTGCTCGCCAAAGGAGTGGCCCAAGCGATTGGCGGGCGCCGGAACAAGCGCCTCCTCCGTCGAACTCGTTTTGACGGGCCTCAGGCGGAGCTAAACGCTGACCAGCGGAGTGAAATCCAGGGAGCGTTCGCTGCCCGCCCTTGCGAGGGCGCGCGGATTCTCATCGTCGACGATGTGACCACGACGGGCCACACGCTAGAGGCGTGCCGGCTGGCGCTCATCGAGGCGGGCGCATCTGTCGTTCATGGTTTCGCTCTCGCCTTCACCGAGCCGAGCGGAGCGCTTGACGCGCTGGGGCCGTCGTAGTTCAACAATCGCAGCTAGTTTCGTGCTCAGTGCGGTTGTTTAATGGCCTATCGTCGTCACATCACAGCGGCAGCGCTCTCCGGGGCTTTGTTGCTCAGTCCGGTCGCCGACGCAGCCGAAATCACCGAGGTGGTCGATGCGTTCGACACGGCGAATGACAACCCGTTCGACTTTCACATCGAGCCGAGCTTCCGCCAAGTCCGGGAGCGCGCCACGATCGCTCGCGAAAGTGGGTGCGATGACTGTGGAGACGCGCCAACCACTGAATTCCGTCGGGAGATGGATTACGAGCGGGTCAGGTCGGAGATGAACTTCGACTTGCAGCTTGGTCTGGCACGCGACCTTGAGTTTCACGTACGGATTCCACTTATCATCTCCGATCAACGCACGCTTGAGTACGCGGACGGCGTCAACGAAGACAACTCGAATGTCGACCCCAGTAACCGGCGCATCGCGGACGATCTCGATCCCGGGGTCGACGACTACTATGATGGAGATGTCGTTGGAGACGACCGAACCCACTTCGGGACTTATCGGTTTTTCGACCTGCCAAACGACGGCGTGAAACGCTCCGGCCTCGGAGACATCGTCGTTGGTTTCGCTTGGGCCCCCTGGAACGATCAGCGGCAGCCACACGCAGCAACGATGCGCTTTGGAGTCGACTATCTCGCTCCGACGGGAAAAGCGGCCAGCGGTGACAACACCGGAGTCGGGGGCGGAGCACACGAACTACAAATCTCGCTCGCTGCGTCCCGCCGCGTTCACGAGTTCGTCGAGCCGTACTTCCACTTCAGCTTTGCGCAGCCTTTCGCGGCAGGCTCCGGCCCGTTCTCACAGGATTCCCGGAACTCGGAAACTCAGGCGCCCGGTGGCCGGCTCGACATTGGCACTGGCACTGAAATCGTGCTCTTCGAGGACGAAGATTCAAACCAACGTTATACGTTCGATCTCGGCTTCGCCTTCGGCTACCATCTTGAAGGGCGTGACTATACGCCCCTCTCAGATGCTCTGGCCCGCTCCAACTGCAACGGACTCAGCGCCGCTGAGGCAGGCTTTCCTGCCGACCCTGGCTCACTCGGTGGAGCCGATGGTAACGGATACAATCCGGGCGCCGATGTTCTCCCCGAGGACGCCGGATGTGCCTGGGTCG
>JBLHWZ010000265.1:0-7754 GCA_047629415.1 Bradymonadia bacterium
TCCGTGCAGGTGGTCGCGATCCAGTTCGTTCCTCGCAAGTAAGGACTCTGTGCGACGTACACAGAGGAAGAGCTAACCGGTCGACTGAACGGCTCACGAGTCGGCCAGATAGCCGGTCGACTGAACGGCTCACTCGTCAGCCAGATGAACGGCCGACTGCCGGGCTAGTCGTCGTCCAATACCCGGTACGCCGCGTCGTCGAGATCGTCGTATTGGCCATCCGAGACCGCCCGGATGAAGAGGGCGAGGAACACTGCGGCGATGAAGACCGAGAGCGGTAGAAGCACGACTATGATGTCCATTGCACCTCGTTGAGGGTGGGAAGGGAGCCAGCCGATTTTGGGACGCCTCGAGTGAGCTGCCGCGCAACCCGCTTCTCTACCGACAGGGCGTTGAACACAACTGCGAGGCTCGACAAGGGCATCATGATCGCAGCCAAGAGTGGTCCGACGACACCCGTCATCGCCAACGCCACAGCGCTGACGTTGTAGGTCAACGCGAACGCCGCATTCTGACGCACGACCCTGCTGGTCACTGCTCCTACGGTTCGAAGAGCAACCAGCGGGCGAAGGCTCGGCTCCATCACGACCACATCCGCCGCGTGCATTGCCGCCGAGCTGCCGTCTCCCATCGCCACGGAGACGGTCGCTGCGGCCAGCGCTGGCGCGTCATTCAGTCCGTCGCCAACGAAGAGAACCGCTGTGCCCGAAGACTCCCGCTGCGTGACCCATTCGGCCTTGTCAGCAGGAGTTAGCTGGCCATACCACTCCGCGATTCCGAGAGTCGACGCGACCACCTCTACGACGCGCGAATGGTCGCCGCTCAGGATGGTGACCTCGAGCCCAAGACTCTGCAGCGTTGAGCGCGCTGCGCTACGCACTTGGCTGCGAAGGGCGATGCTCCCGATCTCTGCGCCAGAGTTTCGATCTATGACCGAGACCCGCTCCGGGCCGTCGGGCAGGACTGCCAAGTGTCGCCCATTCACGGCGCCTTCGACCCCGCCTAGTTCCACGAGTGAGACCTCGTTCGCGCGAACGTTCGCAAGCCCACGCCGTTCCAACTCAGCGACGATCGCTCGAGCAACAGGGTGCCGGTTGCCTAGCTCGATCGCGGCCGCCAGCTGCAGCGTCTGATCGTCGGCTCGGGTAACTCTTGGGATGGGATCCGTCAGGGTACCGGTCTTGTCGATCGCAAGAACGTTAACCTCACCGAGCGCGCTCAGAACGTCGCCCCTGCGCACGAAAGCGCCTCGTCGAGCGGCTGCGGCGACTCCGAGGGCGACAGTCGTGGGGGCGGCTAGGGCGAGGGCGCATGGGCAGGCCACCACCATTACTGCGACGGCGGCCTTCAGCCCGGCTGTGGCACCTGCGGTTGAAGTCCAGAAGGCGAACGTGCCGCCAGCAGCTAGCAGGACCGCTCCGGTGAACCAGGGGGCGACTTGATCGGCGAGCGAGATGGTCTCGGTCCGCCCGTCCAATGCCTCTCGGACAAGCGCAGCGGTACGGGAGACGGTCGACTCCTGCTGTTCGCGCAGGACGCGACCGAACACTTGACCATCCAAGACCAAACACCCAGCGAGAATCTCGTCGCCGACGGCGATGGACTTCGGTTGAGACTCGCCGCTCACGTGCGACGCATCGATGGAGCACGATCCCCGCAGGAGCTCGACGTCGAGCGGAATGCGTGACCCAACCGAACACACGACCGTCGCGCCGACACGAACGTCCGAAACGTCGGCTTCAATGAAGGCTCCTGCTCGCTCAACGAGCGCGGTTTGCGGCGCGTTTGCGAGGAGTTCTTGGGCGGCCCGAATCGAGCGGTTCTTGCCGCTTGATACCAGCAATCGGCCTCCGAGGAGGAACGCGATCAGCATCGTCAGAGAGTCCAAGAAGGTCTCGGCTCCAGAGAATGTCCCGTAAATTCCGTGGGCAAACATGACCGCGATCGCGATCGCGATCGGTACGTCCATTGAGACGCGCCGAGCCCGCAAGGAACGGGCAGAACCTTCGAAGAAGGGTGTCGTGGAGATGAACACGGCGGGGGTCGCCAGCGCCAAGGATGCCCAAGCGAAGAGGGTTGAGTAGCGAGCGAGCATGTCGCCGGATGCGTCGCCCAAGTAGACGCTCGCCTGAATCAGCATGACGTTCATCGCGCAGAACGACGCGACACCGAGTCTGACGACTGTTTTACGATCCGCCGCCGGCGCTGTCTCTGGTTCGAGCGGCTCGTATCCGAGTCGACCGATCTGCGAAGCGATCTGGCTCAGCGAAGTCACTTCGGGGTTCCAGGTCACCGTCGCAACATTGGTTCCGTAGGAGACATGTGCTGCGGAAACCCCTAGGTATTGCTTCAGCATATGCTCGACGAGCCAGACACATGCGCTGCATTGCACACCGCCAACTTGGAGTCTGGCGAGCTGCTCGCCGGTGTCGGTCGTCCCGCCGTGGCGCGATTGGTAGACATCGGTATCGAACCCTTCAAACGACTGTTTGTCGGGGCGGGGCGAGAAGCCCTCCCGTCTTGAGTAGAACTCGTCCCATCCTGCGCTGGAAATCAGGGCGGCCGCACCTTCACAGCCCGTGCAGCAGTAGACCGAGCTAGATCCGGCGACGACTGGGGCCCCGCAGTGCGGGCAGGGCGCCGCCGTACTTTGCTCAGAAGACTCCACGGGTCAGCGCGCCTCAGTTTCGTAACTCGGCTCGATCGCGTCGGCGTGGATAATCGACGCTCGGATGAAGAGAACGTATACGAAGAGCACCATCGCCAAGAGGGCGTAGATGAGGTGGAGTACCGAAATCTTCTGCATCTAGTGTCTCATGGAGGTGCGGAACATCGCGTCATGCGACACCACATGTCCGTAGTTTTCGACGTGAAATTCGAATGCGGTCACGCTTCCATCAAACGCATCCTCGGATGCCCTCACGAACGCGGGGACCATCCGCCGCCCTGCCGGCGGGACAATGATCGTGCCGCCCGGAATGACGAGCTCAGCGTCAGCAAGGGACACGGAGATTTCGTACTCCTCGATGTCCTGACCGTTGTTGTGGATCGTAAGCTGATAGAGGTTCTGAATCCTGCCGTCCTCCACCATAGTAGCGGCGGTCGCAGCATCCTGAGCGATCGTGACGTCGAACGAGGAACGACCGATCACTGCCACCACGAGAGCGAGAGCCATCGCTGAAGTAACCACGCCGTAGAGCGCGGCTCGCAACCGCTTGCGGTCGGTCGGCTTACCCTCGAATTCGGCCATGCTGCCGTAGCGAACGAGGGTCTTCTTATCGAGGCGCTCCATCACGATCGTGCAAGCGTCCACGCAGCGAGCGCAAGCGATGCACTCCAGCTGGAAGCCATCGCGAATGTCGATGCCAGAGGGGCAAACTGTGACGCACCGATTGCAGTCGACGCAGTCGCCCTGGTCCTTCATCGCATCGAGATCACAGAGTTTCATTCCACGGGGTTTCCGCGGCTCTCCACGCTGTAGATCGTAACCGATCTGAAGCGTGGTCTCGTCGGTCATGACGCCCTGGAACCGCGCGTACGGGCAGAGATAGTGGCAGAACTGTTCGCGGAACCAAGCGAAGTCGAGATAGAGCACGAACGCCAAGGCTGAGGCCACTCCGTAAGTGGCGGGTAGGGCGCGACCGGTCCAGAAGATTCGGGGGTCCGAGAAGAACCCTATGAAGCTCGCGGACACGAGGGCGGAGACGACGAGGAAGAGGAACCACTTCGTGACTCGTGTCCTCACCTTCTCCCTGCTCCATTGCGCCTTGTCGAGGCGGATACGCGCCCCACGCTCGCCCTCAACCCATCGCTCAATGCGGCGGACGATTTCTTCTAGGAAGACCGTTTGTGGGCAAGCGAACCCACACCATATCCGCCCCCATAACGAGGTCACGAAGAAGAGGAAGAACCCCGTCGTTAGCAGGAGAAGTAGCATAAGAATGCTGTCGCGAGGCGTCAGCACCATGCCCATGAAGAACAGCTTGCGAGTCGCGAGATTCGCCAGCATGACAGGCTCCCCACCCAGACGAATCCAGGGCGTGAGTAGCAAGAAACCTATGAGAACGCGTCCAGTGCGGCGGTGAAGCTGCATGAACTTGCCTTCAATACTTGCTGGGTGAATCCAGCTTCTGGCTTTGCCGAGTGAGGGTAGCATCGTTTATGCGTCCGGGCCGCCGAGGGTAGCAACGAAGGCAACGACGTTGGCGAGTCCGTCGGATCCGATGACCGGGAGCCACGCGGGCATGCCCTTGTCGAGTACTCCGTTAGCGACAACAGCACGGAGCTCCTCCTGAGAGGATCCGTGAATCCACTCATCGTCGATGAGACTGGGACCGATTCCGCCCGATGCGTCTGCCTCGTGGCATGCGACGCAGTTGGTTGCGAAGATCGCGGCGCCGGCAGCGATGGTTTGGTCGTTCACCACAATCGCGATGGTCGTCAGGTCAACCGGCTGCGGAGCTGCCGCGACTTCAGCGTCGTAGTTCGCTGCGAGGGAGGTTGGCGTGAGAACATGCCAGTCGACGAAGACGAACACGCCCCAAATGATAGTGAAGTAGAAGAGGCCTACCCACCAAGCCGGGAGATTGTTGTCGTACTCCTCGATGCCATCTGCCTCTTCGGCGTGGCCACGGAGCTGATCAGGTTTGTATTGAGCGTTTGCCATTACTTAGCTTCCGTCTGTGCCGTGTCATCGAGCGGTAGATGCGCTGCTTCATGAAGTTGTGCGGAGGCGCCGGGCCGATAGAGCCACCAGAGCCACCCCATGAAGAAGAGAAAGAACCCGACAGTCGTGGCTCCCATCAGGGTGCCTCCAGTCGCGAGCGCGGAGGCTTCTCGGAATACAGGGTTCATTGACCTCCCTCCTCGGCGGCTGGCTCGTCGCTCGGGTTTTCCGCGGGGTCGGCCGGCTCGGCGAGGTCGTCAGTCGGACGCCCGGCAGCGCCGTAGATGACCGCTTCGCGATCGGTGCCCAATCGTTGCAAGTACGCGATGAGAGCGACGATTTCGAGATCGCGGTCGCAGTCGATGTCCGACTCCGCGAGTCGCTCGACGATCGCTGCGGCCTCGGCGGCCAGTGTGGTACCGACTTCTGCGATCTGCAGTTCCGAGTAGTCTTCTCCCACTCGAGCGAGTGCTCGCATGGTCGCAGCTGCGTCATCGGTCGTGTATCTGTCGCGGACCAGCCAGCTGTAGGGCGGCATGATGGAGCCCGGCGACGTCGCGCGAGGATTGATCATGTGCTCGTAGTGCCACGCGTCGGGGTACTTCCCACCGACTCGGTGCAGGTCCGGACCAATTCGGCGGCTGCCGAGCTGGAACGGGCGATCGTGGACGTACTCTGCGGCTCGGGACCACTCGCCGTAGCGCATGGTCTCGGCGAGCATCGGTCGGACCATTTGGGAGTGGCAGTTGTAGCAGCCTTCGCGAACGTAGATGTCCCGTCCAACGAGCTCGAGCGGCGAGTACGGGGCGACCAGCTCAGCGTTCGCCGGAGAGTTCGACTGCACCGTGTACATCGGTACGATTTCGACGAGTCCGCCGATCAGGATGACGATCGCGGTTAGCCCTGCGAACAAGCCGACGTTGGGCTCGATTATGGACCGATGCCAGTGTGGTTTTTCATCAGACATCGGTGACCTCCTCTGATGCGGAGGGAGTGGAACGAGCGGTCTTGATGAAGTTCACAGCCATCAAACAGACACCCGCGAAGTACATGGTGCCGCCGATGAAGCGCACCCAGTAGAGCGGGATGAGCTGTGTGACGGTGTCCATGAAGTTGGGATAGAGCAGGCGAGTGCCAGTCTCGTCGAGAGCACGCCACATGAGGCCCTGGGTGACTCCGGCAACCCACATGCTGATGATGTAGATAAGGATGCCGACGGTCCCGAGCCAGAAGTGGAGTTCGGCCCACTTCATCGAGTGCAGAGGCCGATTCCACAGTCGCGGAACCATGTAGTAGCACATGGCGAAGGTGGTGAAGCCGACCCAGCCGAGGGCGCCTCCGTGAACGTGGGCGATGGTCCAGTCCGTGTAGTGCGAGAGGCTGTTCACCGAGCGGATCGACATCATCGGACCCTCGAAGGTCGCCATTCCGTAGAACGTGATACCGACCGCGAGGAACTTCAGAACGGGATCCGTTCGCACTTGGTCCCAGGCGCCTCGGAGCGTCAAAAGGCCGTTCAGCATGCCGCCCCAGGAGGGAGCAAGCAGCATCAGGCTGAAGACGACGCCGAGGGTCTGAGCCCAGTCTGGCAGAGCGCTGTACAAGAGGTGGTGCGGTCCAGCCCAGATGTAGAGAAAGACGAGCGACCAGAAGTGGATGATCGAGAGGCGGTAGCTGAAGACGGGCCGATTCGCTGCCTTGGGCAGGAAGTAGTACATCATGCCGAGGAACGGGGTCGTCAGCAGGAACCCAACCGCGTTGTGTCCGTACCACCACTGCACAAGGGCATCGGTGAGCCCGGCGTAGATCGGGTAGCTGCGGGAGAACGTCGCGGGAATCGCGAGGTTGTTGACGACATGCAGGACCGTGATGGTCAGGATGGTCGCCATGTAGAACCAGAGCGCCACGTAGAGATGCTTGGTCTTTCGGATCGCGAGAGTCCCGAAGAAGTTCACTGCGAAGGCCACCCAGATACCCGCGATCGCGAGGTCGATAGGCCAGATGAGCTCTGCGTATTCCTTGCTCTGTGACATCCCCAGCGGAAGCGTGACGGCCGCCGCGACGATGATCGCTTGCCAGCCCCAGAAGTGCGTCCATGACAACTTGTCGTTGAACATTCGCACTTTGCAGAGCCTTTGCGTCGAGTAGTACACACCGGCAAAGATCGAGTTGCCGCCAAATGCGAAGACGACTGCATTCGTGTGTAGCGGGCGGAGGCGACCAAACGTCGTATATGGGAGGTCCAAGTTTGCGGGCCACCAGGCGAGTTGAAGCGCGATGATCAGCCCGACAAGCATTCCTACGATGCCCCAGAATACTGTGGCGATCAGGAACATTCTGGCGATGTGGTCGTCGTACCGCGGTGGGTCGACAGAAGTTTCTGAGTTCATTGAAGCGAGTGTAATTGGCGGGAGTGTAATTGGCGGGAGTGCAAGTGGGAGCGGCAACAAACGCGACGTGAGCAACGGCCGTGCCAACTCGGCTCTTGCTCGGATCAGCCCCAGAATCTGCTGCTTGGAGCGGGCTGGGTTCCCCCCAATGTACGTTTGAACTCCTCGCAGTGTGCTTCCACACCCGATCAAGTGTGCATTCCGGCACTATGCGGATCCAATACAAATACAGGGGTGTGCGAAATCCAACAAATGCCTGTTTGATCACGCCCAGATTGCTACTGCGCCCTGGGCGCTTCCGCTCGCGAGACCCTTTGTACTGCAGGGGGTTCGAGGTTTTAGCAGTTTGGCATGGCCATTGCTTTAGGCTGGGGGGCGACGTGTCGTCCCTCACACTCGTTCGCACCGAATAACGATGCTTGATCCCCCAGACATTTCCCTGATTGGCGCAGGCTTGGCGATTGGATTCGCCGGAAGCTTCCACTGCGTCGCGATGTGTGGCCCGTTCGCGGTGCTCGCAGGGGCAAAGTCTGGCAAAGCGGGCCTCTTCTCTTACTCCGCAGGACGGCTGACGACTTACAGCCTCCTCGGTGCCATCGCCGGCGGGTTCGGCTCGCTGATCTACCAGTTACGTATGGTGGGTCTGGTTCTCGCGGCCGCCGTTGTACTCGGCGTAGGGCTGCACCTGTTCGGGAAGT